>DASUXI010000105.1:0-8189 GCA_036377995.1 Gaiellaceae bacterium | reverse complement strand
GCTGGTTCGCTGGGCTCATCTCGACGCCCGGTTCCCTTCGCTTTGGATACCGGTTTCGGTCCTCAGCCAGAGGTATCGCGCGACGCCGTATGTGCTCGTGGCCGGCCTCTCGGTCCTCGTCGTACACCTCGCGCTCTATCCATGGCCCGACATCACGCGCGAGTCGACGAGCTACGCGGGCCTGAGCGCTCACGCCGCGCAAACCAGAGCGATCACTAAGATCGCCCAGCTGCGCACGGGCATGCCGGAGCTTCGATACTCGACGCAGGCGCGCGGCGTCGCTGACGGCAAGGATGCCTGGCTGGTCTACTTCACGCCCGCGAGCGGCTCGGGCGCCGCAGCGTACTCCGGTTGCGTCGTGATCGTGCGCGACGGAAGCGTGACGCCCTCCGCCGAGTGTTTGAAGTAGGGATTGTCGGCGTAATGCGCGTCAGTAGTCGTCCGCTATCTCCCAGGGTGGTTTTCCCCGATGTGCGACAGCCCGGCGCTGACGACGATGAACCCAGTGACGCCCCCGCCATGGAAGATCAAGGTGGTCGAGCCGGTCGCTCTTCGCCCTGAGGCAGAGCGGCGGCGCGCGCTCGAGCTCGCTGGCTACAACACCTTCCTGCTCCGCTCCGAGGATGTCTTCATCGATCTCCTGACCGACAGCGGCACCTCAGCCCTCTCCCAGGAGCAGCGGGCGGCGATGGAGCTCGGTGACGAGGCGTACGCGGGCTCACGCAGCTTCTTCCGGCTCGACCGCGCCGTGCGGGAGACCTACGGCTATCAGCACGTGATCCCGACCCATCAGGGACGCGGCGCCGAGCACCTGCTCGCGAAGGTGCTCGTCGAGCCCGGATCGCTCGTCCCGTCGAATCTCTACTTCACGACCTCGCGCGAGCACGTCGAGCTCGCAGGCGGCGTCTGGATCGACGTCTCGATTCCGGAGGCCAGCGAGCCGGAGTCGACGCACCCGTTCAAGGGCAACCTCGACCTGACCGCGCTCGAGCGCGTACTCGCGGGGGCCGGGCCGGAGCGCGTCGCGTTCGTCCGTGTCGAGGCCTGCCTGAACATGGCCGGCGGGCAGCCGTTCTCCCTCGCCAATCTCGCCGGTGTGCGCGAGCTCACCCGCGCGCACGGCGTGCCGCTCTTCCTCGACGCCACGCGGATCTCGGAGAACGCGTTGTTCGTCAAAGACCGCGAGGCTGGCTATGCGGACCGGACGCTGCCCGAGCTGATCGGCGAGATCGCCGGGCTCTCCGATGGAGCGGTCTTCTCGTCGAAGAAGGACCACTTCGTCCCGATCGGTGGCCTGCTCGCGCTGAACGACGACGATTTCGCCGAGCGGGCGCGCGAGCTGGTCGTCGTCTACGAGGGCTTCCCGCACTACGGCGGTCTCGCCGGACACGACATGGAGGCGCTGGCCCAGGGGATCCGAGAGTCGAGGGACGAGGCGATCGTCCGCCACTACATGTCCCAGAGCGCCTTCCTAGGCGGGGTGCTGCTCGAGCGCGGCATCCCGATCGTGGTTCCCATTGGCGCGCATGCCGTCTTCCTCGACGCGAAGCGGTTCCTGTCGCATCTGCCGCAGAGCGAGTTCCCGGCACAGGCGCTCGCGGCGGCGCTCTACCTCGCCGGCGGCGTGCGGTCGATGGAGCGCGGGATCCTCTCCGGCCAGCACGGCGACCAGCCCTACGACGGCCTCGAGCTCGTCCGGCTGACGATCCCACGGCGCGTCTACACCCAGGAGCACCTCGCCTATGTGGCCGACGTCGTAACCGACGTCTACGCGAACCGGGAGCACATCCGCGGGCTCAAGATGGTCTACGAACCGGCCCACTTGCGTTTCTTCCAGGCGCGTTTCGAGGCCCTCGGAGCGTTCCTCGAACGGCCTGCGGCGAGAACAGCCGCACCGGCCCGGTAGCGCGCCCGACCTCGCCGAAAGACGGAAGGACACAGAGCCGGAAGTCCGAACTGGACCGACGTGAGTGGCCTCGCAAAGAGCCTTTGGGCCTCCATCCAGGGGGACCCGGTCTTCATGCGCAGGCTGAACGGCTGGCTGACGATGTTCTGGGTCGCGATGATTCCCATATCACTGGCGACCGGCTGGGTGAAGAGCGTCGTGTACGTATCGGCGTTGTCGCTGTGGGCGCTCGTGTCCGGTCACTGGTCTGCGTGGCAGGCCGCCCGCGTCGAGGTTGCCCAGCAACAGGAGATCGAGCGGCAGAAGGACGAGCCCGTCGAAGAGCGCGTCGTCGACAAGCTCGTCACCGAGACTGACGTCGAGAGGTCGCCGACAGAGTCCTAGTCGGTTTCGTAATGGCCGAGTAGAGGCTTTCGGCGATCGAGCGGGGCTCAGTCGACCGGCTCGAAGCGGGCTGTGAAATGCCGCAGCGTGGGCGGCTCGAAAATCATGCGTAAGCCACGCAACTCGGCGTGTCGCTCCGCGACCGCGCTGCAGACCTCGATCACGTAGTCGACGTGGCTCTGCGTGTACGTCCGGCGCGGGATCGCAAGACGGACGAGGTCCAACGCCGCGGGCTGCTCGCTTCCGTCCGGGTGCCGACCGAACATGACCGTTCCGATTTCACAGCCGCGCACGCCCCCGGACTCGTAGAGGGCGACGGCGAGCGCCTGCCCCGGGTACTGAAGAGGCGGGATGTGGGGCAGGAGAGCCCGAGCGTCCAGATAGACGGCGTGGCCTCCGGGCGGCTGAACGATGGGGACGCCCGCCGCGGCAAGCGCTTCGCCGAGGTACTCGGTCGACCGGATCCGGTAGCGCAGATACTCGTGGTCGACCGACTCCTTCAGACCCTGGGCGATCGCCTCGAGATCGCGGCCTGCGAGACCGCCGTAGGTGGGGAACCCCTCGGTGAGGATCAGCAGGTTCCGGCAACGTTCGGCGAGCTCGTCGTCGTCGAGAGCGAGCCAGCCGCCGATGTTCCCCAGCGGATCCTTCTTCGCGCTCATGGTCATCCCGTCGGCGAGCGAGGCCATCTCGCGCACGATCTCGACCACGGGCCTGTCAGCCTGGCCCGGCTCGCGCTGACGGATGAACCACGCGTTCTCGGCGAAGCGGCACGCGTCGAGGAAGAGCGGGACGCGATGCGCATCGCAGACCGAGCGGACACCGCGAAGGTTCTCGAGCGAGACCGGCTGTCCGCCGCCGGAGTTGTTCGTCACCGTGACGAACACCGCCGGCACGGCGTCGCGGCCGTGGCGGGACAGAAGCCGCTCGAGCGCCTCGACGTCCATGTTCCCCTTGAAGGGATGGACGACCGACGGCTCGAGCGCTTCGGAGATCGGCAGATCGACGGCCTCGGCACCGGTGAACTCGACGTTGGCACGGGTCGTGTCGAAGTGGGTGTTGTTCGGGACGACCTTGCCCGGGCCCCCGATTGCCGTGAAGAGGATCTTCTCGGCCGCCCGCCCCTGGTGCGTCGGGATCACGTGTCGGAACGGGAAGAGCTCTCGGACGCTGTCGGCGAACAGGAACCATGACGGTGATCCCGCGTAGCTCTCGTCCCCGTGCTGGATCGCGGCCCATTGATCCCGCGACATCGCGCCCGTGCCGGAGTCGGTGAGGAGGTCGATCAGCACGTCGGCGGCGTGCAGGCCGAACAGGTTGTAGCCCGTCTCTCGGATCGCCGATCGGCGGTCCTCCTCGGTCGTGATGCGGAGCGGCTCGATCGAGTGGATCCGGAACGGCTCGATGATCGTCCTGAACGTCATCAGCGTGCGGAGACAGCTGCGTGCCGACGGGGCAGTGCGGCGCGGACCGCGACCGCCAGCCGCTCCACGTCCGTCTCGTCGTTGTAGTAGTGCGTCGAGACACGGATCCCGCCCGTGTAGGACGTGTAGCGGCGCGAGACATAGACGCGCCGATCGAGGAGCTGCTGGAGGAGCGCCTCGTCCTCGGCGGGATCACCGGAGACCGTGAACGTCGTGATCCCAGACCGTGCCTCCGGCTCCGGCCGGCTGACGATGCGAACACCCGCCGCCTCGAGCTCCTCGCGCACGAGGCCGGCCAGCTCGAGCACCCGTTGCTCGACCCCCTCTGCTCCGACGGAGTTGGCGAGGGCGAGCGAGGCGCCGAGCCCCACTGCGCCGGGGTAGTTCGAGGTTCCGTTCAGCTCGAAACGCTTGGCAGTCGGCACGAACTCGTAGGGGCGCATGGGACTGATCGAGGGGGTCGAGAAGTACGTGCCCCAGCCACCTTCCGGCTGCTCCAGCCCCAGATAGCCCCACGTCGGTTGCGCAAGCTGCGGTTGCGTCTCGCGGCCGACGTAGAGGATGCCGCAGCCGAACGGAGCGTTCAGCCACTTGTGCCCGCCGGCGACGAGCAGGTCGACCGGCGTGAGGCGAACGTCCATCCTCAGTGCGCCGAGCTCCTGGACCGCGTCGACGACGAGGAAGACTCCTTCGCGGCGGCAGAGGCCGGACAACGCGGCGAGGTCCAGGCGGTAGCCGGTGGACCACTGAACCGAGCTGACGACGACGGCGCGCGTGTGCGCGTCCATCTGTTCGGCGATCGAGTCGATCGTGACGGCACCCGAGACGTTCCGCGCCATGCGTACCTCACCAAGCGCGCCCTCCTCCACGAGCTTCGTCCAGGGGATCGCCACCTGGAGGAACTCGAGGTCGTCGATGACGACGTTGTCACGCGGACCGAGCCCGATCGCACGCGCGGCGATGCTGAGCCCGTGCGAGGTGCTCTCGACCAACGCGATCTCGTCCTCGCCGGCCCCGAGGAGGATCGCCGCCTCGTGCACGGCGGCCCCGCGCAGCTCGTCCATGGCGATGTGGTGCGTCGAGGCGTCGCGCTCCGGGCAGAGTAGGGCTCGCTCGAGAAAGCCCTCGATCGCCTCGCATGCCTGCACAGGCGCGAGGCTGACGGTGGCCGCGTCGAGGAAGACCTTGTCCTCGAGGCCGGGAAAAGAGACCCGGGCGTCGCGCACGTCCACAACCCACACGCTGGCCGGAGCCGGCGTGATCACACATCGGCGGCTCTTCGGCTCTCATCTCAGCGGAATCACGGATGCGCGAACTTCACAGCCGACCTAGGCAGCTTCATCTCGGGGAGTTCTCAGCGCTGCTTCGATGAGCGCTACGTCAGCCGGATCCAGGCTCCTTCCGAGGGAATGCGGTCATGGTCGACGAGGAAGAGCAGGTAGTGCCCGGGCGGCGCCACGTTCCCGTCAGGTGGGGCCGTCGACTTCACTGCAGCAGCGGTCGTGCCGGTGATGGCGCAGCCGACGTAGCGCTGGTTCTGGTTGAAGCCGTGCGTCACCGCTCCCGCTCGCATCAGCACGACTTCGGCGATCGCACCCGGCGTCCCGGTCTGCACCGAGAACGCGGCGCCGTAGCCGATGCTCGCCGGGGAGCCCGTGATGACGGGGCGCGGCTTGAAGAAATACGACGGGCGATAGCGCTCGTTCGGCGTCGAGCCGCCGTTCGGGTCGCCACCCATGATCACGCTGCCGTCGGGCATGAGAATCGCGGCCGAGTGGTAGCCGCGCGGGTGCTTCATGCTGGGGCCGAGTTGGAACCCGGTCGTCGGGTCGTCGGGGTCGAAGATCTCCACCGGCCCGCCGTCCGGTGGATTCTCGTAGCCGCCGAGGATCACGATGCGTCCGTCTGGGAGCAGCACGGAGTTCACCTTGTCACGGGGGATGTTCATGTCGGGGAGGGCCTGCCAGGCCGGCGAGGCGGCTGAAAGGTCGATCCACTCCGCGCTCTGCAGAGCCCCCATCTCCGACCCCGACCAGTTCGCGCCGCGATCTGTTCCGCCCGCGACGAGCACGCGTGGCTTGTAGTTAGGGGGCCGCAACGGCAGGAGCACCGACGTACCGTCCATGTTCACCCCGCGTTGCTGCGGATACAGCTGGTTGTACTGCTGGGCGACGACAGGGGTCGCATTCGGGTTGAACCGCCGCGACGGCTTTTGCGGTCCGGCGACGAACAGGTCGCCGCCGGGAAGCAGGAACGTCCACGGGTAGTAGAAGTAGTTGAACGGGAGCGACTTCGGCGCGCTCCACGACCCACCTCCGCCCGGCGAGTAGATCTCGAACGAGGGAACGGCGGCGCCGGTGGTCGCGTTGTCGGCGCCGAACAGCGTCATCGCTTTTCCGTCTGCGAGCGTGATCGTCGTGGGATAGAAGCGGCCGACGTGCAGATCGGCGGTCGCCGACCACGGATTCGCAGCAGTCGGATTGAACCGGAAGGCGCGGCGCTCCGTGTCGAGGCTCAGCGGCGGTAGCGGGGTCGAGGTGTTCGGGATGCGCGCGTTGATGAAGCCCCCGTGCACGAGCACCGTTCCCTGTGCGTCGTTCAGATGTGCGTGCGCGCCGGACCAGATGTTCTCATCCGCTTGGACCGCCTGCGGCTGGTTTCCCGGGGCTGTGTAAAGGCCGGTGGTCTGATCCCAGATCCGGGACTGGTCGGCGCGAGCGCCGTAACCCCAGTAGAGGAGCCTCTGCGAATAGGGCAGCAGCACCGCGTGCATGAAGGTGATCTGGGGAAGTCCCGGCAGCTCCTCCCAACGCCCGCCGACCGCGTTTGCGCAGCGGTCGAGCAACACTGCAGGGCACGAGTTGCCGCCCGGGTCGAGCGCGAGCCCGGTCTGGGTCTCGACCTGCTGCACCTGGGCCGGTGTCAAGTACACGGTCTGGTGCGACCGAAGGAGAGCGGCCAGGCCCTGCATCATGTGCATCTCGACGTGACAGTGGACGAGGAAGTCGCCACGCAGCTCGTACTTCGTGGCGCCGCTACGCGGACTGTTGTATTGACCGAAGCCCGGCGGCGGCAACAGCACCGGCGGAGCCTCGGTCTCGACGATGAAGGATTCCGCAGGGCCGATGCTGCGGATGTCCACCATCTGATTCGCGAACTGCCAGCGCTGCGCGTGCGTGTGGAAGTTGTGCCAGGTCATGCTGAGGTCGAGGTTGAACACGTACCAGCGGATCTTCTGACCGGCGTGGGCGAGGATCGTCGGCGTATTGCCGACGAAGGAGCGGCCGTTGAAGCAGAACGACGGCAGGTTGTCCCCGCCCGCCTCGACGACGCTGTGCTGGCTCGGGCCGTTGTTCGTCCAGGTGACCCGGCCTCCGATCCCGACGGTCACATCCTTCTGGTTGAAGGCGAAGTCGACGATCGAGACGGCCTTCGTGCTCGGGCCGCCCGCCTGAACGGTCACCGACCCGCTCATCATCGCTCCGTGGATGCCGCAGATGTACTGGTACGTCCCCGGGATCGTGAGCGGGGGTGATTGGTAGACGCCGTTGGGGTTGAGCGGCGGGCTCTGGAAGACCGGCGATCCCCGGAAGCCGCTCATCTGGTGGAAGAACAGCGGCACATGGAGCATGTGCTCCTTCTTCGGAGGCGGTTGCGGAGCGTGCGCCAGCTCGTCGAGCGCGGAGAGGTAATCCGCCAGCTCCGGCGGAATCTCTTCGATTTCCGGGCTTGGCCCGCCGCCGGGCATCGGCATCGCCATCGGCCCGGCCATCTCCATCGCCATCGGCTGCGCCATGGCATGCATGCCGTGCGCGACGCCGGCCGTCTCTTCATCACGGTGCGGCTTCTTCGGACGGTGTGGCTCCTTCTCGAGCTTCTTCAGGATCTTCTTCACGTGCTTCTCGAACTCCGGCGGCAGCGGGAACTTCGGCAAGTGCTCGTGCTCGCGCGCGGGGAGGACGACAAGCCCGCCGAACAGTCCCCGGTTCACGAATGAGCCGATGTTCCGCCAGTGGTCGTGGAACGGCCACGCGCCGATCGTCTCCGCGGTGACCTGGTACGTGTACGTCCACGTCTGCCCCGGGCAGATCTCGTCCGACCGGCGCCCGTCGGCGCTCTGTGTGCCGAAGGGCCAGGATCCATCCGAGTCGATCCCGTAGCGCAGGCCGTGAATGTGGAAGCTGTGCGGGCTGCCGTCGGCGTTCTTGACATGGATTCGCAGCCAGTCCCCCGGCCTCGCGTAGATGACAGTCCCCGGAACACGCCGGGCGAAGGCCGGCTCGTTCACGTCCGCGGCGACGATCTTATCCGGCTTCGGAATCAGGTATTGCGAATCGAGGTATTCGCGGTAGATCAGAGCGGTCAGCCGCCGGGCGGCCACCTCGTCCGCAGGGATCGCGCCGTCCTCGTGATTCTCGTTGCGCATGCAGTCGCGCCGGTACTGCATCGGCGGCGACACGTGGTCGTCGGGCTCG
>DASUXI010000104.1:0-11590 GCA_036377995.1 Gaiellaceae bacterium | reverse complement strand
TCCCTTTCTCGATCTCTACACGCCACCGCTGCGTCCGCTTGCCGTCCCGTAGCTCGAAGGCCACGGTGCCCTCCGTCCTGGCCAGCGCGGGTTGGGGCCCCCGCTCCCGGAGGCTCTCGAAGAACTCGGCAGTACCGGCGGGCACGACAGCAGATGCTCCAGCGGCACGGGACCCGGCGGATCACCCGAACGGGATGAAGTGAAGCCTTAGTAGAAGTCCGCGGTACCCCGGCGGAGTTCCACCCTTCACCGTCTGCGGGGAGCAACGTAGTTTCGTTCCTTGACGTGACCGTCGAGGCACCCCAGCTGCGAGGCACCGCCGAGCCCCCCGAAACCCAGCCGCACGGAGAGCGAACCGGGTAACTGACCGTTCGCGGGGCGACGTTCCTCGATGATCGGTGCGGGCAGATTCGCGCTGCTCGGAGAAGCCGGCGCGATCGCCGGGGCGGCGGTCTGGATCTCGTTCCTCGTCGGTGGAGTCGTTGCCCTGTTGCTCGGGTACGTCTGCGTCAAGCTCGGGAGCCCTACCCGTCCTCCGGCGGGCTGAGCACCTATCTCATCGAGGGCTTCGGCCGGGGGGCGGCTCGTCTGGCACCTCTCACCTAAGGAACTCCTCAACGGCGCCCCGTCCGGCCACCTCGGCATGTCGCTCGCGGCAACCCGTTGCCGTCATTCTGGCTGGATGTTGCTCGCCCTCGACCTTGGCGCCTGGCGCACGATCACAAGACACGCCTAACACGACGCGGCTCCAGATCCTCCCCGCGCAGATGGACGACGGCGAGCAGCGATAGGAGACCTGACTGGGAAAGATCGCCGTCAGCGAGAACGTCACGCTCGACGGAGTCGTCCAGGATTCGGCCGGTGCGGAGGGCTTCGGGCGTGGCCGACGTGATCCGCAGAGCGTTCTTGACCAGATCGACAACTTTCGATATATTTACAGGTGTCGATGTGAAGGGTGCGCGATTCCGATGCCGTCCGAGAGGATGAAGGAGCTGGGGGGTGCGGGTCTGATGGCCGTGCTCGAGACGCCGGTCGCATGTTGCGCGCCGCTCGGGGCGCCGGCGCTGGATCAGGAGGAGGCGTTGGCAACGGCTGAGCTGTTCAAGGCGCTCGGGGATCCGGCGCGGGTGCGGATCGTGAATGTGCTCGCGACCGCCGGCGGGCCGGTTTGTGCCTGTGACCTGTACGAGCCGCTCGGCTTGTCGCAGCCGACGGTCTCGCATCATCTGAAGAAGCTGACCGACGCCGGACTGCTCGGGCGGGAGCAGCGCGGCAAGTGGGCCTATTTCTCTTTGAAGCGCGACGCGGTCGAGAAACTGGCCGTGGTCGCCGACCTGAAAGGAGTGTGTTGCTAATGCCGACGACGGCTGGAGAGCTGCGCGAGGAGGTGCGCCGCCGCTACGCCGAGTCCGCGCGCGCGGTGACCGAGGGCTCCCGCTGCGGGTGCGGGAGCGGCGAGTGCTGTGCGGAGGGCGGAAGCGACGGGCCGACCTTTGTCGAGGCGTTCTACGACGCCGAGCAGCGCGGCGAGCTTCCGGAGGCTGCGGTCTTGGCATCGCTCGGGTGCGGCAACCCGACCGCGGTCGCCGAGCTCCACGAGGGCGAGACTGTGCTCGACCTCGGCTCAGGCGGCGGGATCGACGTGATCCTCTCGGGGAAGCGGGTCGGTCCGACCGGTACCGCGTACGGGCTCGACATGACCGACGAGATGCTCGCGCTCGCGCAGCGCAACGCGCGCGATGCCGGCGTCACCAACGTCCATTTCCTCAAGGGCGTGATCGAGCAGATCCCGCTGCCTGCGGACTCGGTCGATGTGGTGATCTCGAACTGCGTGATCAATCTCTCGCCCGACAAGGCAGCGGTGCTGACCGAGGTCGCGCGCGTCCTCAAGCCGGGCGGCCGAGTCGGCGTCAGCGACATCGTCGCCGAGGACCACCTCAGCCGCGAGGACCGAGCCGCGCGCGGCTCCTACGTCGGCTGCATCGCCGGCGCACTCTCGAGGAGCGAGTACATCGCGGGGCTCGAGGCGGCCGGCTTCGAGGAGGTGAGTGTCGCACTCACGCACGAGGTCGTAGACGGCATGCACGGCGCGATCGTCAGAGCGGTGAAGACTCGCGAACCGGAGAAGAAAGGGCTGCCCCTGATCCAGGTGGCGGCGACGGCGGGCTGCTGCTGACGGCGGTCGGGACGTGCTCCTGCTCGAGCGCCGGAGCAGCATCGTCGACTGATCCCGTCTGATCACAAGGTGGCGTCCGAAGCCGAAGGGGTCGAGGAGGCGACATAGATGAACGTGCTGTTCGTCTGCGTCGCCAACAGCGGTCGCAGCCTGATGGCTGAGCGCTCTTCCGCGAGGCTGCGCTAGGGCGGCACCAGGTCCGCAGGGCGTCGAACAACTCGTCCACAGCCTTGATACCGACCGGACGGCGGCCTAGGGGGACCGATGCGCTACTGGCGCCTTCGCATCGTTCGTGCGACCTACTCCTCAGAGCGACCAGTCGTGCCACGATCGCCGTCGTATCGTCTCGTGAGCGGAAACGGCGGCAGCCAGCCCTCTCTACGGATGATCCAGCTCTCGTAGATTGGCATCAGTTGGTCAGGGGCCGCTTCTGATGACATTCCCGCATCGCTGGGTCGGGCGGTGGTTGTATTGACCCGTGAGCGGGATCTTCCACGCCGACGAGGAATCGTACGACGAGTTCATGGGCCGGTACTCGGTCCGGCTCGCGCCGCTGTTCGTGGACTTCGCCGGCGTCGCGGATGGCCAGCGAGTGCTCGATGTCGGAGCCGGCACCGGCGCGCTGACACGCGAGCTTGTCACACGCGGCGCGACCGTCGTCGCGCTCGAACCGTCGCCGGAGTTCACGCGCGCGCTGCGCGCGCGCTTCCCGCAGATGGAGGTGCACGAGGCCGCGGCAGAGGAGTTGCCGTTCGCCGACGACAGCTTCGACGTCGCACTCGCGCAGCTCGTTGTCGCCTTCATGGCCGACGCAGCCGCCGCGATGCGAGAGCTCGGCCGCGTCGCCCACCGCGTCGCGATCTGCATGTGGGGCGTCGAGGAGATGCAGATGCTCGCCGCGATCGGCAGGACGGCCCGCGTCATCGGTTCCGGATCGGCCGAGCAAGGCGCGCGCCGCTACCGGACCCCGCACGAACTGCGTGAGCTTCTAACGGCAGCCGGGCTGAGGAACGTCGAGATCTGCGAGTTGGACGTCACGGCGCCGTACGTCGACTTCGAGGAGTTCTGGCGCGCACTGAGCCTGCAGGTCGGTCCCGCCGGCGCGTGGCTGCACGGCCTCGACGACAAGCGGCGCGCACTCGCGCACGACGAGCTACACCGGCAGCTCGGCAACCCGACCGGTTCGTTCGAGCTACACGGCCGCGCGTACGGGGCGCGAGCCACGCGCGGGTCCTAGACGGTAGTCCCAGCGGGGTCACAGGTGAACGCCGGAGTAGAGCCCGGGGCGACGGATCTGCCCGCGCAGCAGGTCGCCGGCATACCTGATGCGGATGAGAAGCTGTTCTTCACCCACTCTGGATGATGCTGTGTGCTGGGCGCTTACGGAGAATCCCTCGCAGTTTTTCGCAATCGGAGTTCGCAGTCGGGAGGGAGGCGAGGAAAGTGGCCGTAAGGACATCGGCTCTAGCAGGAGTCGAGCCTGGCGCCTTCTGGGCGCATTTCGAGAAGCTGGCGACGATTGCGCGCCCGTCGCGTCGCGAGGAGCCGGTGATCGAGTTCGTGCGCGCGTGGGGCGAGGGACGCGGCTATCGGGTGCGCCAGGATGCGGCGCGGAACCTCGTCTTCGATGTGCCCGCGACGCCGGGGCGCGAGTCGGCGCCGACCGTCGTCCTGCAGGGGCACCTGGACATGGTGTGTGAGCGTCAGCCGGACAGCCCGAACGATCCGGCCGAGGGACGAATCGAGCTCGTCGTGGATGGCGACTGGCTGACCGCGAGCGGGACGACGCTCGGGGCGGACGATGGAGTCGCCATCGCGGCGATGATGACCCTCGTCGAGGACGAGTCGCTGCCGCACGGTCCGCTGCAACTGCTGATGACGGTTGCCGAGGAGGTTGGGCTTGAGGGCGCCAACGGCCTCGACGGATCGTTGGTCGAGGGGACGGTCCTCGTCAACCTCGACAGCGAGGAGGACGGTCGGCTGACCGTCGGCTGCGCGGGCAGCACGGACACGTGGCTGAGGATCACGCAGCCGCGCGAGCCCGTGGACGGGGACGCGGTGCTGCTGACGGTGACCGTGAGCGGAGGTCTTGGCGGCCACTCGGGCAGCAACATCCACCTCGGCCGCTCGAATGCGACCAAGGTGCTCGGCCGCGCGCTGCGCGAGGCGTACGCGACCGTGCCCTTCCGGCTCGTGTCACTCGCCGGCGGCAAGAGCCGGAACGCGATTCCGCGTGACGCACAAGCCGTCGTCGCGCTCGCGGGAGACCGCGAGAGCGACTTGCGCAGGGCGCTCGAGTCGGCCGCGGCGACGATCCGTGACGCGTTCGCAAAGACCGACCCGGGCGTCACGGTCAGCGTCGGCGCGGCGGACACGGCGAGCGATGCGTGGACAGAAGCAGGCACCGCCACGCTGCTCGACGCGATCGCGCTCGTCCCCACTGGCCCACTTGCGATGAGCCCCGACTTCGACGACCTCGTCGAGACCAGCACCTCGCTCGGCGAGGCGCTCACCGACAACGGGACGTTGACGCTGCACAGCCTGTCGCGCTCGTCGAACGACTCGGCGATGCCCGAGGTGATCGGCGCGCTCGACGCTGCCGCGCGCCTCGCCGGCGGCAACCTCGAGGTCAAACACAACTACGGCGGCTGGCGGCCGAATCTCGACTCGCCTGCGCTCGCGGCCACGAAGCGTGCTTACGAGCAGTCCATCGGCGAGCCGCCGATCGTCACGGCGGTTCACGCCGGGCTGGAGACCGCCGTGATCGGCGACAAGGTCGCAGGCCTCGACATGATCTCGTTCGGGCCGCAGATCGAAGCACCGCACTCGCCGGACGAGCGTGTGAGCATCCCGACAGTCGAGCGTTTCTGGCGGCTGCTCGTCGCGGTTGTCGACGAGCTCTCGAAGGCTGGAGGTGGTGAGCAGCGATGAGTCGCTGGCTGGCGCTCGTCATCGGTGTGATCGGGGCGATCGTGGTGACTGCGGTCATCGCAGCCGCGAGTGGCGGCCGTGATCACACCGGCGACACCATCCGCGCGTCCAAGTGGGCCGACGCATCGTGCGAAGCCGTCGGTGCCTGGACGGGCAACCTGAAGGCGATTCGCGACGAGTACACCCGCAACAACTACGCGGCGCGTCAGAACGACGGCGGCAGCGGCGACTCGGTCGAGGAGGCTGTCACCCTGCGCGACGCTGTGAACCGCGCGATTCGCGCGACGGAGGACACGCTGCAGGAGGGCTTGAAGCGGGCCGGCAATCCCGACGTCGCACAAGGTGAGCAGGCGTCGGCGACGTTGCGAGCGTGGGCACAGCGGACGGAGCAGAACCTTCGCGTCGCCAAGCAGGCGCTCAAGGATCGGCCGAAATCGGCAGCGGAGGCGTACTCGCTGCTCGTGACGCAGGCGAGCGCGCTCGCGCGCTCGCTCCAGGACGGACGCGCGGCGTTCACGAAGGTTGCGGGTCTCGATCCAGCGCTCGCGGACGCGCTGCAAGGCAGCCGGAACTGCACTGAGCTGAAGGAGACCTTGCCGTGAAGAGGTTCCTGAGCATCGCGCTTGCCGCCCTCCTGCTCGCGGCGGCCGGCTACACCGCCGCGTCGACGTTCAGTGGCAGTTCTGCGGCCGCGCCGGCCGCAACGACGACGACGACCGCAAGCTCCACGACGACGACCGCAAGCACCACGACGACGACCGCAAGCACCACGACGGCGCCTACGACGACAACGACGCCCGCGACGACGACCACGCCGGCCGCATCCAGCACGCAGGCTTCGACTACGACGAGCTCGAGAGACTGGGTCCTGATCGCGATCGAGGGATTGATCGTGATCGGCTTCATCGCACTCGGCGTGCGATCCGGCGGGCTCGGGCTCGGGCTGTGGGGTGGCGTAGGCACGCTGATCCTCGTCTTCTTCTTCGGGCTCGATCCGGGCGCGCCGCCGTTCGACGCGATGCTCATCATCATCGCGGTCATCTCCGCGGCCGCAGCGATGCAGGCCGCCGGCGGGGTCGACTACATGGTCCTGATCGCGAGCAAGGCGTTGCGCGCGCGGCCGAAGGCGATCAACTTCTTTGCGCCGTACGTCTCGTACTTGCTCTGCATCCTCACGGGGACGAGCAACACCTTCTACTCGATCATCCCGGTGATCAACGAGGTCTCGTTCGCGAATAAGATCCGGCCGGAGCGACCGCTCGCCGGCTCGACGGTGGCATCCGCGTTCGGGATCACGTCGAGCCCGGTGGCCGCGGCGATGGCGACGATCCTGCCGCTCGTCGAGGTCTACCACTACAGCCTCGTCGACGTGCTGCTGATCACGATTCCGGCCAGCATCGTCGGCATCTTCGTCATGTGCCTCGTGATGAGCCGCCACGGCAAGGACCTGGAGCAGGACGAGGAGTACCGGCGCCGCGTCGATGCCGGCATGGTGAAGCCGCCGGCTGCGGCGGAGGCGATCGAGATCCAGCCGTACGCGAAGCGCAGCGTCGCGATCTTCCTCGGCGCGGTGCTCGTGATCGTCATCTTCGGCCTCTTCGAGGGCATCCGGCCGACCGTGACGGGAGAGGACGGGGCCCTCGAGCCGCTCTCGGTGACGCCGATCATCCAGATGGTGATGTTGACGGCTGCCGCTCTGATGCTGATCCTCGCGAGGGTCAAGGCGGCTGACATTCCGCGGATGTCGATCTTCACCTCAGGCATGGTCGCGATGATCGCGCTGTTCGGTATCGCATGGATGGCCGACACCTTCATTGCGAACAACGAGGACGCAATCGTGGGTGCGCTCGGCGAGCTCGCCTCGAAGTGGCCGTTCATGATCGCGATCGCGATCTTCGCGGTCGCCGCACTCACGACGAGCCAGTCCGCGGCGACGCGAACGATGGTCCCGCTCGGCTTGGCACTCGGAATCGGAGCGGGCTACATGATCGCGATGTGGACTGCAGTCGCAGGCGTGCTGTTCCTGCCGGCGAACGGTACCCAGATCGCCGCGGCCGAGGCCGACACGACGGGCACGACGACGCTCGGAAAGCGCGTCATCGACCACTCGTTCCAGCTGCCGCTGCAGGTCGCGTGGGTCGTGACGGCGCTCACCGGCATCGGGATCGTTGCCGTCTTCCATTAAGACTGCCGTGATCGGGGGACGTGGGCCGGAGCGGGCTGCCGCGGAACACAGCACCCCCGAAGAGCCTCGCGGCATCGAGTTCCTTCTGCGGTTCACCGAAGCGGGCCAGGCGTCGGGGTATCCGACGGACGACCTCGAGGAGCGCGTGATGTCGCTGACGGCGCACCTCGATCTCGCAGCGCCGCAGATCTCCGCGACGCCGACGATCGTCGAGCTCTCTTTCGGCTCGCTCCCTGAACAGCGGAGCTACACATTTCGCGTCCGACCGCGCGCCGTCGACCTCGATGCGATCGCTCGGCTGGACGACCTCGTGAACGACGTGGTCGCCGGCCGCGTCGAGCCCGACGACGCGCTCGAGAGGCTGAACGAGATCCGGAGTCGGCCGCTTGCGCGCCGCTGGCTCGTGCGGCTCGCGGCCTACGGGGTCGCCGGCGCCGCGGTCTCGCCGGTGCTCGGCGGCGGCTGGCGCGAAGTGGCCGCGGGTGCGCTCGTCGGCCTCGTCGTCGGCATGATCGCACTCGTCGCGCGGCGGCCGGCGAGAACGGAGGCGGCGCTCGCACCGCTCGCGGCCGTGGGAGCGAGCTTCACCGCGGCCTTGATCGCCGACATCGGCCTCAAGGCGTCGCCAGACGTCGTCACGCTCGCGGCGCTCGTGACGCTGCTGCCGGGGATGACATTGACGATCGGGATGCGCGAACTCGCGACCGAGCACCTGCAGTCGGGCGTGGCGAACACCGCGCTCGCGCTCGTGCAGCTGCTCGGGCTCGTGTTCGGCGTCGGCGTCGGGCGCTCGGTCGCCGCTAGCTGGTTCGGCATCCCGCAGCAGACGGTGCCGCACACCGGATTCACGGGGACGCACGTCCTTGCCGCGATCGCCGCAGGGCTGGCGTTCACGGTAACGCTGCGCGCGCAGTGGAGGGCCGCGCCGATCATGTGCTCGGCGGCGGTACTCGCGGTGCTCACGAACGCAGCCGGCAGGACGCTGTTCGGGGCGGCGGCCGGAGTCTTCGTCGCCGCGCTCGCAATCGGGATCATTGGCGGGCTTGTCGGCGGCGTCGCGAAACGTTCACCGCTCGTCTTCATCGTTCCCGGCATCCTGATCCTCGTGCCGGGCAGCGCGGGCTTCAACAGCCTGCTGAAGATGCTCACCGGACAGACCGTGAGCGGGATCGACGCGGGGTTCAACACCTTCGTCACCGCGATGTCGATCGCCTACGGACTGATGCTGTCGACGGTCGTCCTGCCGCGCCGTTTCACGGCCTTTGGTACGCGAGGAGCGGCGAGTGCGTAACTCGATCGGATCGGGAGGAAGCGAGTGACCGAGCCGGCAGTACCCACGACCGGCGCAGGGGATCGCGCTGCGGGCATCGGTGTCCTCGTCGCGGCTTCAGTCTCGGCGTTCGTGGTCAACGCCAACACATCCGCGGTCACGATCCTGCTGCCGACGATGAGCAAGGACGTCGGCGCGCCGGTGGCGCAGCTTCAGTGGGCCGTGACCGGCTACATGCTTGTCGGCGCGGCCGTGATCGTGACGTCGGGCGTCCTCGGCGACGTGCTCGGTCGGCGACGTGTGTTCCTCGCCGGGCTCGCGCTCTTCATCGCCTCCTGTGTGCTGATCGCGCTCTCGTCGAGCGGCGCCGGGATCATCACCGGCCGCATGATTCAGGGCGCGGCGGGCTCGACGATCCTCGCCTGCGGCATGAGCCTGCTGTCCGTTGCGTCGTCCGGCTCGGGTCAGATGCGCGCGATCACGATCTGGGGCGCAGCCTCGGCGGCGGGCGCAGCCGCCGGCCCGCTCGTCGGCGGCCTCCTCGTCGACCTGACCGGCTGGCAAGGGCTGTTCTGGATCGACGCCGTGATCGCCGCCGCGTGCGTCCCACTGACGCTCGCAAAGGTAGAGGAGTCGCGCGACACCGCGCGCTCGCGGTCGATCGACTTCCTCGGCACGATCCTGATCGCCGCGATGCTTGTCCCGCTCGTGCTCGCACTGAGTGAGGGCGCGGACTGGGGATGGACGTCCGCCGCCGTCTTCGGCTGCCTCGCCGTCACCGTCATCGCCACCGTGCTGTTCGTGGTGGTGGAGCAGCGCGTCGCCGCGCCGCTCGTCGACCTCGCGCTCCTCCGGAACCAGGTGCTCGTCGGAGCGACCATCGCGATCTTGATCGTCGCGGGGACGATCAACGCGCTGATGTACATCCTCAGTCTCTACTTCCAGGATCCCGCCGCGTTCGGGATGAGCGCGCTGCGCACCGGCTTCGCCACCCTTCCCGCGGCCGCGGCGATGATCGCCGTGACGCCGCTGATCACGCCGCTCGCGGTCAAGATCGGGACACGAATGGCGATCGTGGCGGGTTTCGGTGTGGGCGCCGTCGGGTTCGCCGTGCTCGCGTTCGCCCAGGCGTCGTGGACCTACATCGCGTTCGTGCTACCGCTCGCGGCACTCGCGGCCGGCCTCGGGCTCGCGAACGGTCCCGCGTCGTCGGCGTCGACCTCGTGCGTGCCGTCCGATCAGGTGGGGCAAGCGTCGGGGATCTCGAACATGGCCCGCTACATCGGCGGCTCGCTCTTCGTCGCAGCGATCGCCACGGTCTACAACTCGGTGACGATCGACCACCGCAACGCCGGCGCGTCACAGTCGGTGGCCCTCGCCGCTGGGCTCTCGCGCGCGTGCATCGTCCTCGCCGTCTGCTGCGGCCTCGGGGTCGGGGTCGCGCTGCTGATGGCGCGGCATCGGCCGGCGAGCGCGAAAGGAGTCGACCTCGCTGCGGCGGCGGCGATCACAGCACACACGGTCCCGACGCAGCCAACCCAGTGACGCCTGCGGCGACTAACTAACGCGGACCGGCACCAAGGCCGCCTTGAATGATGGCGCCGGTTCTGGTGGCTGCAACTAGGGCTGAACGCCGCGTGGACGCCTCCGCGCCTCATCCGCCCGTCAGGCGGCGCGATCTCCTTGGCGGCCTACTCCACATCAAGATTGTCCGGACGCCCATCCAGGCGCTCAACGCGAATGCCTACGTCGCGAAGCCGCGGCGCCACGACCGAGCTTGTGCACCCGATGCCCTCGATGAGACGAGCAGATGAGTGACGACGCGCCCGGTAAGGCACAGGCAGCCTCGAGTGTCCTGGGCTGGCCGGTCGCGGTCGTGAAGAAGCTCGCGCGGGTCGTCCCGGACGCGGTCCAGCGATTCTTCGCGGACAAGTGTCCGCAGCAGTCGGCGGGGATCGCGTATCGCGTGCTGTTCTCGACCGCTCCGCTAGCGATCGTGCTCGTCTCGATCTTTGGGCTGGTGCTCCAGGACGACAGCGTGCGCCAGGACGTTGTGAATGCGATCGTCGATAAGTTGCCGGTTTCCGCCGCGGGCAGGAAGGACGTCGAGGACGCGATCACGGCGATCGCCACCCCGGCGAGCGCGGCAGGGCTGGTCAGCCTGCTCGTGTTCGGCTGGGCTGCGACCGGGATGATGACCGCCCTCCGTCAAGGCCTCGAGTGCGCGATGAACGTCACCGAATCACGACCGATGGCGCGCGGGAAGCTCATCGACCTCATGCTGATCGTGGGCGCCGCCGTGCTTGTGCTCGTCACGGTTGGAGTCACGCTGCTCGGCGATCTCGTCCAGAGAGCCTCCGGGAGCCTGGGCGAGGCCATCGGGCTCGGAGCAGGCACGCTCGCCGCCGGTCTCGTGCGCGCAGCGTCGTTCGTCCTCTTGATCGTGGTCGTGCTGTTGCTCTACCGGTTCGTGCCGGCGCGCGGCCTCCGTATCCGCGACGGGCTCGTGGGAGCGATCGTCACCGCCGTCCTCTTACAGCTGATCTCGCTCGCCTCGGGCTGGCTCTACGAGAGGACGACCCGGCTCAGCATCATCTACGGCTCGCTCACGGCGGCGCTCGTCTTCCTCTATTCCGTGTACCTCTACTCGTCCGCTCTACTCCTCGGTGCGGAGGTAGCCGTCGCTTGGTCGCGTCCTCACACCACCGATGGCGAGCCGATCCTCACGCGGGCAAGACGGGTCGTGGTGGGACTTTTCGTCCCCCGGGAAGTGTCGTCCTCCAAGGACCCGAAGCCAGAACCACCCCCTGACGACGGAGGGTCAGGCTCGCGATCGAAGTCGCCGAACCGCTGAGCAACGGCCCAACGCCCAGGGACGACGACTCCGTCGGGAATCCCGTCGAGCACCGTGCCGAGCACGATCGAGAGAGGGGAACCGCCTTGTTGGCCTCCGGTTGCATCCTTGCGTTCACTGCCGCCGTGGCGGTCGATCAACTGGTCACCGATGAAGAAGACTCCGCACCCCGCG
>DASUXI010000103.1:0-4007 GCA_036377995.1 Gaiellaceae bacterium | reverse complement strand
GCGGTCTCGTCGGGAGTCAGCCCCGCCGTGTACAAGACGCTCGCGTTCGGCGTCTCGGCCGCCTTCGCCGGGGTCGCGGGCGCCCTGTTCGTGATCCAGGTCTCGTACATCAACCCGGACACGTTCCCGCTCTCGCTGTCGATCCTGCTGCTGGCCAGCGTCGTGGTGGGCGGGCTCGGCTCGCTCTCGGGGGTCGTCGTCGGAGCGCTCGTGCTCGAGTTCCTGCCGATCTATGCCCAGGAGCCTCCGGTCGTGCACTTCAGCCTCGCCAAGGAGGCGTCACCGGTCGCTTTCGGGATCGTCCTGATCGCAATCGTGATTCTGCTGCCGGAAGGGGCCGCAGGGCTGCTACGGCGGCTCTACCGCCCCCTCGCGGCCCTGGCGGGCAGGGAGCGGTGAGCTTGACAGCGAGGCTCGCTCTGGGTCAACAATCCACAGGCGGGCACGTCGCATATCAATACACGGAGTGACGCTTTGCGAGCTCAAGGAGGAGGGAGAGTTGTGAACAGAGCGCTGATCGCGCTTGTCACCCTGGTAGCGGCCCTGGCGGTGAGCATCCCCGGCGCGTACGCGCGCACCGGAGGCCTTGCCGGATCCACGGCCACGCCAGGAGTCACGAAGAGCTCCATCACCATCGGCGGGACGTTCCCGCTCAGCGGCCCGGCGTCGCTCTACGCGCCGATCCCGCGTGGCATGGATGCCTACTTCAACTACATCAACGCGCGCAAGGGCAAAGACGGCAAGATCGGCGTCTACGGCCGCAAGATCATCTGGAAGTACTACGACGACGGCTACAACCCGGCCCAGACCGTCCAGATGACGAACAAGCTCGTCCTCGAGGACAACATCTTCGCGGACGTCGGCTCGCTCGGGACGGAGCACAACCAGGCGATCCGGCCGATGCTGAACCAGCGGAAGATCCCCCAGATCCTCGTCGCCACCGGCGCCAGCTTCTGGGGCCTGCAGTACAAGCAGTTCCCGTGGACGATCGGCTGGCAGCCGGACTACATCGCCGAGGGACGGGCCTACGGCCAGTGGATCAGGACGAACGCTCCGAACGCGAAGATCGCGGTCTTCCTGCAGAACGACGACTACGGCCATGACTACCTGCGAGGGCTCAACATCGGGCTGGGCAACAAGAAAAGCCTGATCGTGTCTCAGCAGACGTACGAGCCGACGGACACGAGCTACGCGTCGCAGATCTCGCGGCTGAAGGCATCCGGAGCCGACACGTGGGTACTGCTGACGATTCCGACGCCGACCGTGCGCGCTCTCGCTACGGCGAAGGCGCTCGGCTGGAAGCCGGACACGATCGTGATCAACTCCGTCTCGGCGATCGACGTCGTCATGAAGGCGGCGGCGGCATCCGCGGGCACGGCCTACACGAACGGGGCCGTCAGCTCGGCGTACCTGAAGAACAACGACTCGCCGAAGTACGCGAACGACCCGATCGTCAAGCAGTACCAATCGCTGCTGGCGAAGTACGGGCCGAGTGGCGCCGATCCAGCGAACTCGTTCTACTTCTACGGGATGGCGAAGGCGTACGACGTCGTGAAGCTGCTCTACCTCGCCGGGAAGAATCCGACGCGGCAATCGCTGATCAACGCGACGCAGCACATGAACTGGATCAACCCGTACACGATCAAGGGGATCAGGATAAAGACGGGCAAGAACGACCGTTTCCCGATCTCCCAGATCAAGCTCACGCGCTACGAGAACGGCGTCTTCAACGAGTTCGGCCCGCTGATCAAGGGCCGCTGACAGGGACCTCGACGGGGCCGGTGAGCGCCGGCCCCGTCGCTTCTCCGTGGACTTCTCCCTCACCCGCGAGCAGGAGCTGATTCGCGAGTCCGCGCGGGAGTTCTGCGACCGCGAGATCGTCCCGCACGTGCGGGACTGGGACCGGGCCGAGGAGCTCGACCGGGGTCTCGTCGGCAAGCTCGCGGCGGCCGGCTACCTGGGCGCGACGCTGCCGGAGGAGCACGGCGGCATGGGCCTCGACACGGCGTCCTACTGCCTGCTGATGGAGGAGCTCGGTCGGGCCGACGCATCCGTGCGCGGCATCGTGTCGGTCAACCTCGGCCTGGTCGGGAAGACGATCGTCAGGTGGGGAACCGACGCGCAGAAGAGCGAGTGGCTCCCCCGCCTCGCATCCGGCGAGGCACTCGGCTGCTATGGGCTCACCGAGCCGGGGTCGGGCTCGGATCCCGCGAGCCTCGTCACGCGTGCGGAGCGCGACGGCGGCGACTGGGTCATCTCCGGCTCGAAGATCTTCATCACGCTCGGCTCGTGGGCCGGCCTCGCGCTCGTCTTCGCGCGGAGCGGCGGCGAGGGAGCAGTGGGGCTGACGTGCTTCCTGGTGCCGACCTCGAGTGCGGGCTTCTCGGCGACGCCGATCAAGGGCAAGCTCGGCCTGCGCGCACAGGACACCGCCGAGCTCTTCCTCGACGGCGTGCGCGTTCCGGACGTCAATAGGCTCGGCGGCGAGGGAGACGGCTTCAAGGTCGCGATGTCGGCGCTCGACAACGGACGCATCTCGCTCGCGGCGGGAGCCGTCGGCTGCGCGCAGGGCTGCCTCGATGCGAGCGTCGCGTATGCGAGCGAACGCCGTCAGTTCGGGAAGTCGATCTCCTCGTTCCAGCTCGTGCAGGAGCTGCTCGCGGACACGGCGGTCGAGGTGGAGGCGGCGCGCCTCCTGACCTGGCGCGCCGCGACGGTCGCGGACAGCGGCGAGCGCCATACGCTCGAGTCGTCGATCGCGAAGTACTACGCCAGCGAGGTCGCGGTGCGGGCGGCGAACGCCGCGGTGCAGGTGCACGGCGGCTACGGCTACGTCGACGAGTATCCCGTGGGCAAGTACCTCCGGGACGCCCGTGTGACCACGCTCTACGAAGGGACGAGCCAGATCCAGAAGCTCATCATCGGTCGCGCGCTCACCGGAGAGAGCGCTTTTACGTAAGAAGGGACGCGGAATGCCGAAGCTCGACGGAAAGGTCGCAATCGTCACCGGCGCCGGACGCGGCATCGGCCGTGAGCACTCGCTCGCCCTTGCACGTGCGGGCGCGCGGGTCGTCGTGAACGACCTCGGCGTCTCGCTCGCGGGCGAAGCGGCGGGTGACTCCCCCGGCGCGCAGGTAGTCGACGAGATCCGCGACGCCGGCGGCGAGGCGGTCGGGAACAGCGAGAACGTGGCCGACTTCGCCGGGGCGAAGCGGCTCGTCGAGCAGGCGGTCGAGACGTTCGGTCGCCTCGACATCCTCGTCAACAACGCGGGAATCCTCCGGGACCGCATGCTCGTCAACATGGAGGAGGGCGAGTGGGACGCGGTGATCGAGGTGCACCTCAAGGGCCACTTCGCGCCCACTCACCACGCTGCTGCCCACTGGCGCGACCGCTCGAAGGCCGGTGACGAGGTCAGGGCACGCGTGATCAACACGTCGAGCCCGTCCGGCGTCTTCGGGAACGTGGGCCAGGCGAACTACGGGGCGGCGAAGGCGGGCATCGTCGGCTTCACGCTGATCGCGGCGCAGGAGCTCGGCCGCTACGGCGTGACCGTCAACTGCCTCGCACCGAACGCGCGGACGAGGATGACCGAGGCCGCCTTCGGCGAGATCCCGCGGCCGGACGGCGGCTTCGACCCGGCCGACCCCGCGAACAACTCGCCGATCGTGGTCGCTCTCTGCGCCGACGAGGCCCAGGACATCACAGGGCAGGTCTTCTTCGTCTACGGCGGCTCCGTCAACGCGCTACGCGGCTGGGAGGCCGGCGAGCTGTTTTCGACCGAGGGGCGCTGGGATCCGGACGAGCTGCTCGACGCGCTGCGCGAGCGCTTTCCCGAGGGAGCGGCGCCGGCGGGAATGCTCGCGTCCATGCAGCAGGCCGGCGGGCAGTCGATGCGGACCCTGTGACGAGCGTCGGGCCGCGGAATCTCGCTCGCCTCGCCGAGGAGGCGATGGACAGGCGGGGCGACTACCGCTCGCTCTGCTTCGAGGGCCGGTGGCACGGCT
>DASUXI010000102.1:0-6743 GCA_036377995.1 Gaiellaceae bacterium | reverse complement strand
GACGAAGGAAGAGATCCTCACGATCGTCGACATCCAGATGAAGCGCGTCCGCGAGCAGATGGCGACGCACGAGGTCGCGATCGAACTGACGGACGAGGCGAAGGAGCTGCTCGTCGAGAAGGGCTACGACCCGGCCATGGGCGCGCGCCCGCTACGCCGCGCGATCCAGCGTGTGATCGAGGATCCGCTGGCGGACTTCGTGCTCGGCCGCTCGCTCGAGCCCGGCTCGACCATCCTCGTCGGCCGCAAGGGCGACACCGACGAGGTCGACATGACGTTCATCCCCGGCGAGGTCACGCCCGAGAAGGTAACTGTCCCGCCGGAAGAGCCTGTCGCGTCCGGCGACGACGAGTCAGAGCCCGTCGAGGAATAGCGCTCCGGCTCTAGCGCCTCGGGCGCGAGGGCCGCAGGCTCTCCAGGCGCTCCCGGATCGCGTGCCGAGCGTCCTCGAACACGCGCTCGTCCTGGAAAAACCGGTACTGCGCGTTCGCGGCCTGCGCGAACGCGTCGAGCTGGAAGGCGAGCGCGCGCGCTTCTACCGCCGGATCGATCTCGCCCGAATCCTGCGCCTGCTCGACCGCGTGCTCGAGGTAGGAATGCCAGGAGCCGACCATCGTCTCGATCCGGTCGCGCACGGGCCCGGGCCGGTGATTGAACTCGAACGACGTGGCCGCGAAGAAGCAGCCGCCGGGAAAGACCTGGCGCTCCGAGTAGCCGATCATGTGGTCGCAGAGCGCCCAGACACGCGCCAGCCCCCTCGGGGCGCTCCGGGCCGGCTCGATCACCTCGGACACGAACAGAGAGGCCGCGTGGTCGACGGTCGCAAGCTGGAGCTCCTCCTTCGAGCCGAAGTGGGCGAAGAGCCCGCTCTTGCTCATTCCGGTGGCCTCGGCGAGCCGGCCGATCGAAAGGGGCTCGAGCCCCTCCTCGGTCGCGAGCTCCGCAGCCACCTCGAGAATGGCGCCGCGGGTTCGTTGGCCCTTGGTTTCCAGCACGTCCGTGCTGATTCTAGTCCTTAAGTCAAGCCATTTCTAGGACCGAGGTTGACAAAAAAGCACGAGCGTTCTATTCTCCGGCGGATGTCGATCCACCACGTGACTGTCCCGGTGCGCGATTACGCCGAGAGCAAGCGCTTCTACGAGCGCGCGCTCGAGCCGCTCGGCTTGTGCCTTCTGCTCGACTGGCCCGCGGGCCGCAGGGCGTGGTTCGGGGCCCGAGGCGAGCCGAGCTCTTTGTGGCTCTGCGAGTCCGAGGCCGCGGGCACCCTGGAGCTCACCCTCGGCGCAAGCGACTCGGGCTCCGTCGAGTCGTTCCACGCAGCGGCGTTGACCGCAGGCGCACGGAGCGAGTGGGAGCCCTGTATCCGGCCCGAGTTCAACCGGCACTACTATGCCGCGCGCGTCCGTGACCCGGACGGCAACGCCGTCGAGGCGATGTGCGACCGCGCTGCCGCGGCGGGAGCAGTCGACGAGCCGGTCGCGGCGTAACTCGTCGTCGAATCGTCACAGAGCCGTCACAGGCCTCGTCAGGACCGGCTCCTAGACTGGCCGGATGGCCAAGCCCGCCGTCACGTACGCGTGCACCGACTGCGGTTACTCCGCAGGCAGGTGGTTCGGAAAGTGTCCCGGTTGCGGCGCGTTCGGAACGCTGATCGAGGACGTCGTCGGCGGGCCGGCGGCGAAGGCGCGTCCCCAGCCGCTTCTTCGCCTCGTCGACGTCGAGGCAGCGGAAGCCGAGCGCATCCCGACCGGAGTACCCGAACTCGACCGTGTGCTCGGCGGCGGGCTCGTCCCCGCCTCGCTCGTGCTCGTCGGCGGCGAGCCCGGCGTCGGCAAGTCGACGCTCCTCCTCACCGCGCTCGCGGCGATGTCGAAGGACCGGCGCGCTCTGCTCGTCACCGGAGAGGAATCCGTCGCGCAGGTGAAGCTCCGCGCGGAGCGGCTCGGGGGCGCCGGGCGCGTCGAGATCCTGGCTGAGACCGAGCTCGACACCGTGTGCGCGACGCTCGAGGCCGAACGGCCGGACGTCTGCGTGATCGACTCCATTCAGACGCTCTATGCCGCCGACGTCGGATCGGCACCCGGATCCGTCGCGCAGGTCCGCGAGGCGGCGGCGCGACTGATGCGCGTTGCGAAGCAGCTCGGAGTCGCGACGATCCTCGTCGGCCATGTGACGAAGGACGGCACCGTCGCCGGCCCGCGGGTGCTCGAGCACCTCGTCGACTGCGTGCTCCAGTTCGAAGGCGACCGGTACCACGCGCATCGAGTGCTGCGCGCGGCCAAGAACCGGTTTGGCTCGACGAACGAGCTCGGCGTCTTTGAGATGACCGGGACCGGTCTCGCGGGCGTTCCCGATCCGTCCGAGCTCTTCGGACGGGCGAGCGGTCAGGAGGTCGGGTCCGCGGTGGCCTGCGCCCTTGAGGGCACGCGGCCGATCCTGCTTGAGATCCAGGCCCTCGTCGCGCCGACCGACCTTGCCATGCCGCGGCGTGTCGCCACGGGCGTCGATCCCAAACGGCTGGCGATGATCGTGGCTGTACTCGGCCGGCATGCCCGGGTAGCCCTCGGGAGTGCCGACGTCTTCGTCAACGTCGCCGGCGGGGTGCGCATCGACGAGCCGGGCGCCGACCTGGCGATCGCGCTTGCGATCGCCTCCGCCGCGAAAGGGGTGCCAACGCACGACGGCCTCGCGGCATTCGGCGAGATCGGGCTCACGGGACGGCTGCGGCCGGCGGCGCAAGCGGAGCGGCGCCTCGAGGAGTGCTCGAAGCTCGGCCTGAAGGCGGTGGTCGCGCCGGCCGGAACGCCGTCGACCGGGAGAGGCGTGAACCTCGTCGAGACGGAGACCCTGCCGAAGGCGATTGCCGCCGGGCTCGATGCCAAGCGTGCGGGCCCTGCAGAGGCCGCTGGTTGACCTGGCACACTTCGAGTCGCTGATGCCAGAGGCACAAGCCGCCGCGCTGGGCTTCACGCGCACGCCGTCCGAGGACGATCCGCGGCGTGATCCGCAGCTGCTCGCGGCGCTCGAGCGCATCGCGCCGGGGACGGAGCTGAGACAGGCGGTGGACGACATCATCCGCTCGCACGGCGGCGCGCTCGTCGTGGTCGGCGATCCGCATGAGCTCTCGTTCCTCTTCTCGGGAGGTATGCGCCTCGACCAGCCTTTCACACCACAGTTCCTGTACGAGCTGGCGAAGATGGACGGCGCGATCATCGTCAACTCGTCTCTGACGAAGATCGCGTACGCGAACGTCCAGTTGATGCCCGACCCGACGATTCCGTCGAACGAGACCGGCACGCGGCACCGGACGGCCGAACGCGTGGCGAAGCAGACGGGGGCTCTCGTCCTGTCGATCTCACAGCAGCGCTCGACGATCTCGGTCTATATCGCGCAGGCCCGCTACCTGCTCGACCCGGTTCCCGAGGTGCTCGGCAAGACGAACCAGGCGCTCGCGACGCTCGAGACCTACGGACAGCGTCTCGACCAGGTCTTGACCAGGCTGACCGCGCTCGAGTTCCAGAACGCGGTCGTGCTCGACGACGTTGTAGTCGTGCTGCAGCGCGCGGAGATGACGACGCGGATGGCGGCGGAAGTCGAGCGCGACTGCGTCGAGCTCGGGTCGGAGGCGAGGCTGATCCGCATGCAGCTCGACGAGCTCGTCGGCGAGGTCCCACCCGCCCGGGCCGCGATTGTCTACGACTACCACGCTGAAGGGGCCGGCCCGCGTGCCGAGCTCGCGTTGGAGGGCCTCCACGCGCTCCCGTACCTCCGTCTCCTCGAGGCGGAGCGCCTCGTCGAGTTGCTGGGCTACCCGCGAGACATCAATCCGCTCGACCACTCGGTCTCGCCGCGCGGCTACCGGGTGCTGTCGCACATTCCTCGACTGCCCGAGGCCGTGGCGAAAAAGGTCGTGCAGAAACTCGGCGATCTGGAGTCGATCGTCCGCGCCTCGCAGCGCGACCTCGAAGCGATCAGCGGGGTGGGGACCGTGCGCGCGCGTGAGATCCGTGAAGGCCTCCGGCGCCTGCAAGAGCACAACCTCGTCGACCGGTATCTCCAGCTCTAGCACGGCCCGCACGAAGGGCCTGACCGCCGCGTTCGCGGTCTTCGGCCTCTTCTGGGGCGCCTGGGCGGCCTGCCTGCCCGCGATCCAGCGGTCCACGGGCGCGAGCGAGGCACAACTCGGGCTCGCGCTGCTCGCCGTCGCTCTCGCCGCGCTTCCTGCACTGCTCGCCGGTGGCCGGCTCGCCGACGTCTTCGGCGCGCGGCTCGTGCCGATCGGCCTCGTCACGTTCGGGCTCGCCGCGACCCTGCCCGCGCTTGCAGGCTCAGTGCCCGTCCTCGCCGCCCTGCTCGCACTGGTCGGCCTGACGACCGGGCTCCTCGACGTCGCGATCAACGCGGAGGCCGCGCGCCTCGAGGCGACCTTCAGGATCCGGCTGATGGACGGCCTCCACGCGGCGTTCTCCGTCGGAGTGCTCGTCGGCGGAGTCAGCGCGGGACTGCTGCGGAAAGCCGGAGCGCACCCTTCGTGGATCCTCGCCGGTGTCGGGGTCATCATCGCCCTGAGCGCCGCGGGCAACCGCGGCGGCGAGCGTGCTCGGGCCGCGGCCCAGCGTCGAGCCCGCCCGGGGAGGGCGCTGCTCGTGATCGGGGGCGTCCTGGCGCTCGCCTTCCTGGTCGAGAACGGGCTCGAGGCCTGGAGCGCTCTCTTCCTCGAGCGAACCTTCCAGTCGAGCCCGGCGGTCAGCGGGCTCGGCCCGGGGCTCTTCGCGGCCTCGATGGCGGGTGGGCGGATCGCCGCGCAGCGCGTCGCCCCGCCTTCGGTCGCGGTTCGGATGGCCTTCGCCGGCCTCTCGGCTGCGGCCGGCCTCGCAATCGCCGCGTCGGCCCGCCATCCGGCTGTGGCCCTGCTGGCGTTCGTCTTGGCCGGGGCGGGTCTCTCGCTTTCGGCCCCGACGCTGTTCGGCGCGGCAGGCCGGATCGGCGGCGAGACCGGCCGCGGCGCGGCCGTCTCGACCGTCGCCGTCCTCGGCTATCTCGGATTCGTCGCAGGCCCGCCCCTCATCGGCGCGGTTGCCGGGGCGGCAAGCCTTCGCGGAGCCTTCGTCTTCCTCGCATTCGTCGGCATGCTCGTGGCCGCATCCGCCCCGCTTCTGCGCGGTCGGAAGGGTGAAAGCGGCCCTTAGCAGGGATTTTGGTCAAAAAGTGGCCATTTCCAGCGGCTTTTGGTAGACTTGTCCACCTCGGCCGGCGGAATCCCTCCGCCGGCTTCGGTGTCACAAAAGGACGGAAAGGGGCGGGCTTGTACAAAGTCGGCGACAAAGTGGTGTATCCGCACCACGGAGCAGGGACGGTCGTGAAGAAGGAGAAGCGCGAGGTCCTCGGCGAGAAGCGCGAGTACCTGACGATCAAGATCCTGCACAACGACATGACGGTCAACGTTCCCTGCGAGAACGCCGAAACCGTCGGGCTTCGGAAGGTGATCGGCGAGGACATGGTCAAGGTGGTCGTCAAGGCGTTGACGGGCGGAGGCACTCAGATGCCGAAGAACTGGAACCGCCGCTTCAAGCACAACCGCGACAAGATGAAGACCGGAGACATCCTCGAGCTGGCGGAGGTCGTGCGCAACCTGTCGCTCCGTGACAGCGAGAAGGGCCTCTCGACCGGTGAGAAGCAGATGTTCGTCAAGGCGAAGAAGATCCTCGCCAGCGAGTTGATGTACGCCAAGGACCTGGACGAGGACGGAGCCGCCGAGTGGCTCGACGGCGTCCTTGTCGGCAGCGTGAACGGCACGGGCAACGGCCGGACGGAAACCGCCAAGCCGACAAAGGTCGCCGCGAAGACGGTCAAGGCGGCACCCAAGAAGACGACGAGCAAGCCCGCGGCCCGGAAAACCCCTGCGAAGGCCAAGCCGAAAGCCGCCGCGAAGGCAAAGCCCAAGACGAAGGCGCGCGCAACCGCGCGGTGAGCGTATGGGCCGTCCTCGCTGCAGCCGGTAGCGGGGAGCGGCTCGGCGCCGACCGCCCCAAGGCGTTCGTCCGGCTGGGCGATCGTCCGCTGCTGGCTGAAAGCCTGGCTCGCCTTGACGCCTCCGCCTGGATCGATGCGATCGTCGTCGCCGCGCCGCCCGGCTGGGAAGAGCCGGCGATTCTTCTCGCCGAGGAGCTCGGCTGCGGAAAGGTCAGCTCGTGCGTCACGGGTGGTGCGACCCGGGCCGAGTCGGTGGCAATCGGGCTCGCCGAGGTGCCCGGGGACGCCGCGGTCGTGCTCGTCCACGACGCGGCGCGGCCGCTCGTGGACGATTCGCTGATCGCGCGCCTGGTCACGGCTCTGAACGAGGGCTGGGACGGCGCGGTTCCCGGCCTTCCCGTTCCGGACACGGTGAAGCGAGTCGAGGACGCAAGGGTCGTCGAGACGCTCGACCGGGGCTTGCTGCGCATCGTCCAGACCCCTCAGGCGTTCGTCGCCGACGTGCTCCGCGGCGCTCTTGCGAGAGCGTCTGGGTCGAAATCGGAATGGACGGACTGCTCGGCCGCGGTCGAGGCCGCGGGCGGCCGGGTCACCGTTGTCGAGGGTGATCCGCGCCTGCACAAGATCACCGATCTGGCCGACCTCGAGCGCGTCGCCTCTTTGTTGTGATCGTCGACTACCACATGCACCTGCGGAACAGGCACGAGGAGATCGCCCACGACACGCGGGCGGTGGGGCCGTTCGTCGAGGCAGCGCGGCGTTCGGGCGTC
>DASUXI010000101.1:0-29499 GCA_036377995.1 Gaiellaceae bacterium | reverse complement strand
CGGCCTAGGTGATAGTGGACGACCACCTCCGCGCCTTCGGCCGCGAAGGCTCGCGCGCAAGCGGAGCCGATTCCGCCCGAGCCGCCGGTCACGAGCACCCGCTTTCCTCCCAGACCCATCTCCATCTATGTGATTCTGTCGGGCATGAAGGTCTTCGTCATCAGTGACATGGAGGGTGTCGCGGGAATCGTCAAGTGGCAGCAGACCGATGGGTCCGCGGAGAAACGTTCCTACCACGAAGGCCGCGAGCTGTACACCGAGGAGATCAACGCGGCCGTCCGAGGCGCGAAGTCCGCCGGCGCGACCGAGATCGTGGTCATGGACTGCCACGGCGCGGGCGGCGAGTGGACCTTCAACTCCCTGATCCCGGACAAGCTCGACCCTGCCTGTGAGTACGTCGTCCAGAACGACTGGACGGAGTACACGGAGCTGCTCGAACGGGGCTGCGACGCCGCACTGTTCGTGGGCATGCACGCCAAGGCTGGGACTCCGGACGGCGTCATGTCGCACACCGTTTCCGGCCAGGCCTGGCGCGAGCTCAAGTTCAACGGAACATCGGTCGGAGAGACCGGGATCAACGCCGCCCTCTGCGGCCAGTGGGGCTGCCCGGTCCTGCTCGTGACCGGCGACGCCGCGGTCTGCCGCGAGGCGACCGAGCTGCTCGGCCCCGGGCTGACCACCGTCGCGGTCAAGAAGGGGCTCGGCCGCTTCAGCGCGCGGCAGGTGCCGCCGCTCCGCGCGCGCGAGTTGATCGAGGAGGGCGCAAGGAAGGCCCTCTCCGACCTTTCCGCCGTCGACGCCTACGATCCCGGGCGCCCGGCCGAGATCCAGATCGACTTCATGACGCCGGATCGCCTGGTCGAGTACCGCAACCGTCGCGGCGTCGAGCAGGTCGGCGACCTCACGCTCGTCTCTCGCGCGGACGACTGGTGGACGGCTTGGTCACAGTTCTACTTCTAGGCCTGTGAGCGTGCTGTCCGTCGCACGCATCTCGATCGCGCCCGTCAAGGGGCTCGGGCTCGTGCACCCGGACGAGGTGGTGCTCGACATGACCGGCCCCGCTGAGAACCGGCGGTTTCATCTCGTCGATGCCGAGGGGCGCCGTTACAACCAGCTGCGAAAGGGAGCGCTCGTCCAGGTCAAGCCAGACTACGACCCGGCGGCCGGGCGCCTCGCTCTGCGCTTTCCCGACGGCTCGATCGCCGACGGCGAGATCGCGCTCGGCGAGGAGATGACGACCGACTTCTACGGCCGGGAGGTCGTGGGCCGGCGCGTCGAGGGGCCCTGGTCGGAAGCGCTGTCGGAGTGGTCAGGAACCCAGCTTCGCCTCGTGCAGTCGTCGCCCGGCGCGGCGGTCGACCGGGATGGCGGGCACGTCTCCCTGATCTCACGCGCGTCGCTCGAGGAGCTCGGGCGCCGCGCCGGTCTCGCACAAGTCGACGGAAGGCGCTTCCGCATGCTCTTCGAGCTCGGCGGGTGCGAGCCCCACGAGGAGGACGGGTGGATCAAGCGCCGCCTGAGGATCGGCGAAGCCGTGGTTCGCATGCGCGGCGACGTCGGCCGCTGCGCGATCACGACGCAGAATCCGGAGACCGGAGCGCCCGACCTCGACACGCTGCGCACGATCTCGGCATACCGCGGCTTCACCGAGAACGAGAAGGGCGAGAGGCACATCCCGTTCGGGATCTACGGCGAGGTTCTCGAGCCCGGCCGGGTTGCGCTCGGAGACACCGTCGAGGTAGTTGACTCGCAACTTCTGGAGCAAACGGCGTAGCATCCCTGCGCATGGCTGCGGTTAAGACGTTCGTCGTCGACGAGGCCGATGTCGAACCGGTCCGCGAGGAAGGCGACACGGCGAGCATCCGCGTGATCTTCGACGCCTCCAACGGCTGCGACCGGCTCGAGCAGCGCGTGGTTCGTTACGCGCCCGGCCGGTCGCGGGAGCGGACGCTCACCGCAAGCCAGGAGGTGATGTTCGTCGTCGCCGGCTCCGGCGAGCTCGATCTCGGCGGCGAGGGTCACGATCTGGCGCCCGAGACCGCGGTCTTCGTCGCCCCCGGAGAGACCTATACGGTGGAGAACCCGGGGCCGGCCGAGCTGCTCGTGGTCTCGGTCGTGGCACCCGAGGATCGCGCGGAGGCGGCCGGTGAGCGCAAGGTCACCGTTCGCTTCGCGGACCAACCGGAGCTGCCGGCTTCGAGCGAGCGAACCTTCCGCTACCTCGTCAACGAGGACGCGGGCTGCTTCGACGTGACGCAGTTCCTGGGCAACGTCCAGCCCAGCAAGGCGCCCATGCACAGCCACCCCTACGACGAGGTGGGGTACATCGTCGCAGGCGAGGGGATCGCCCATATCGGCGGGAATACCACACCGATCCGTCCCGGATCGTGCTTTCATCTGCCGCCTGAGGAAGTTCACTGCATCGAGAACAGCGGCACGGGGGTGATGAGGATCCTCGGCGTCTTCCATCCGTCCGGGAGCCCTGCCTCGCGGGCGTACGAAGACAACAAGTAAGCCGCCCAGGCGTCACATCATCTGAGCACTAACCAAGGAGGAGATTGGATGAAGGGTAGGAGAGGGTTGATCGGGGTCTTGCTGGCCCTGTCGGCCGCACTCGCAGTCGTCGCGGCGGCGTACGCGACGCCGGACCGGGCCGCCGCTCCGGCCACGCCGGCTGCCAGCGGCTCCGCGCTCGTGAAGTGTGGCAAGACCCGGACGATCGGCTTCATGGTTCCGGCGACCGGCCCGGCCGCGTCGATCGGGATCCAGCAGGCCCACTGGGCGAATTACTACGTCGCCCAGTACAACAAGACGCACAAGACGAAGATCAAGCTGCAGCTGGAGGACACCCAGCTAGGCGCGCCGACCGGGACGGCCGAGGCCCTGAAGGGCGCCCAGGCGCTCGCCTCGAGCCCGAACGTGCTCGCAGTGGCCGGGCCTGCAGGCAGCAACGAGATCGTCGGCGTGACGAAGACCCTGAAGGACGCGGGTCTCGCCTGGATCTCGGGCTCCTCGACGCGGACGACGCTGACGACGGACGGAACGCGCACCGGCTACATGTTCCGCACCGTTCCGCCGGACGCGATTCAGGGCCCGACGGCTGCGAACTACATGATCAAGACGCTGAAGGTGAAGAACGTCTACATCATCGACGACCAGGAGGTCTACAGCACCGGACTGGCCGACACCGTGCAGCAGGTGCTGCGGGGAGCCGGCGTCACGGTCGGCCGTGACGGCGTCGACCAGCAGCAGTCGGACTTCTCCTCGGTGATCGCGAAGATCCCGCGCAGCGTGGAGCTGATCTACATCCCCTGGCAGCTGCCCCCGAAAGGCCAGGCCTTCGGGAACCAGATGAAGTCGGCCGGCCGGGGAAGCGTCAAGCTGATGGGAGCGGACGGTCTGTTCGACTCTTCGTTCGCCAGTGTCGGGTCACACGTCTACGACACGAACTTCCCGCTGAACCCGAAGTCCAAGATCGTCGCGGGCTTCAGGAAGCAGCACGGCGGGGACGGCGAGTACTTCGGCGCCCCGACCTACGCAGCAGTGCAGGTCGCTGCCGAGGCAATCGACAAGGCGTGCAAGTCGTCCGGCATCACCACCCGGGCCAAGGTCCGGGCCGCGATCCGCGCGACGAAGATCCCGGCATCGAGGTCCCTGATCGGCGTTGCGCTTCGCTTCAACAAGAACGGTGACCTGGCGACAGCCAAGAAGTTCGGCATCTACAAGTCGAACGGAAGCGACTTCCAGCCGGTTGCCGGCTAAAGAAGAGAGCTAGGTTGATGGTTGGGTGCGGCCCGTCGCTTGGCGGGCCGCACTCGTACTGAGAGACTAGGCCGCGGTGAACTGGAGCCTGTTCTTCGACCTGACGGTTAGCGGGCTGACGCTCGGAAGCCTCTATGCGCTGATCGCGCTGGGCTACTCGATGGTGTACGGGATCCTCAAGCTCCTGAACTTCGCCCACGGCGACGTCTACATGATCGGCGCCTTCATCGGCTGGTTCGCCCTGCACGCGCTCGGCGGCCCGGTGAATCCGGACTTCGCCGGTGCTGCGGTCCTTGTCGTCATGTTTCTCACGGCCATGATCGGCTGCGGCATCCTCGGTGTTGCGATCGAGCGGTTCGCGTACCGGCCGCTGCGGAACGCACCCCGGATCGCGCCGCTGATCAGCGCGCTCGGCGTCTCGATCTTCCTGCAGAACAGTGCTCTGCTCGTCTTCGGCGCGCAGTTCAGGGACTACCAGACCTTCAGCCTGATCGGAGTCAAGACGTACAGCATCGGGAACCTCTTCTTCTCGGTGCCGCAGTTGCTGACGATCGTGTCGGCGACCTGTCTGATGATTGCGCTGACGGTATTCGTCGCGCGCTCACGGCTCGGCAAGGCGATGCGCTCGACCGCCTACGACCGCGAGGCCGCCTCGATGATGGGGATCGACGTCGACCGCGTCATCTCGGTCACGTTCTTCATCGGCTCCGCGCTCGCCGGCGCCGCGGGCGTCATGTTCGGCCTGGTCTTCGGCCAGATCTACCACTTCATGGGCTTCCTCGCGGGGCTCAAGGGCTTCACGGCAGCGGTGATCGGAGGCATCGGGAGCATTCCGGGCGCGATGATCGGAGGCCTGGTCGTCGGGCTCGCCGAGTCGTATGCCACCGGCTATCTCCCGCAGGGCTCGACGTTCCAGAACCTCTACGTCTTCGCCCTGTTGATCCTGGTCATCCTGATCCGTCCGAGCGGCCTGCTCGGCACCGCGGTGGTGCAGAAGGCCTGATGTCGCCTGACGACGGCATCCCCGGCTCGGCCGAAGCGGCCGGCGCGCCCCGGATCGGGGTCGACGAGTGGGTCGCCTCGGTCGAAGGAAAAAGCGAGCGCTACACCGGCGTGCGCGGTGTCGCCCTGCGGGAGTGGGACCGCCTGCCCGCGCCGGCACGGGTTTTCCTCTGTGTGGGGCTCGCCGCCCTCTTCCCGCTCGTGACGAGCGACGGCAACGTCTTCCGTTACGGCCTCTTTACGCTCGTGTACGGGCTGCTCGCGATCGGCCTCAACGTCGTCGTCGGGTTCGCCGGGCTCCTCGATCTCGGCTACATCGCCTTCTTCGGCTTTGGCGCGTACACGTACGGGATCCTCGCCTCCCCCCAGTACAACAACCACTGGCAGGCGGCGGCGGCGATCCCTGTGGTGATCGTGGCAACGGGCATGCTCGGGTTTCTGGTCGGGCTGCCGTCGCGACGGCTCGTCGGCGACTACCTGGCGATTGCGACCCTCTTCTTCGGGCAGGCGTTCTACGTGTTCGTCAACAACGCGAACAGGATCAAGTTCCCGTTCTTCGGGCACACGAACCTGACCGGCGGCTCGAACGGGATCGCCGGCATCGAGCCCTTCAACTTCTTCGGCTACAAGGTGCAGGGGACGAGAGGTCTCTACTACCTCTTGCTGATCTCGATTGCGATCGTCCTGATCTTCCTCTTCGCGGTACACGACTCGAGGACGGGACGTGCGTGGCGAGCGCTGCGCGAGGACCCGCTCGCGGCCGAGGCGATGAGCATCCCCGTCAACCGACTGAAGCTGCTCGCCTTCGTGTTCGGGGCGGCGGTCGCGGGCTTCACCGGCGCGATCTACGCCACGATCGCCACGGCTGCACTCCCCGGTGACTACAACGTCGGGCTCCTGATCACGATCTACGCGATCATGATCCTCGGCGGCTTCGGGAGCATGATGGGGATCTTCGTCGGTGCGATCATCGTCAGCAGCGTCCCCGAGTTGCTCCGTTCGTCGGCCAACGCCCGGCCGCTCTTCTACGGAGTGATCCTGATCGCCCTCATCGTCAAGCTCCGCCCCTGGCGTCGCTTCGTGCTCGAGATCGGGGCTCTCGTAGCCTTCGGCTTCGCCGTCCACGCGATCGCGGCCGGCGTGTACCCGCGGCTCGTGCACGGGCACTCGATCGGGAACGATTTCTTCGCCCGAGGGCTCGACCACTGGCTGCTCTTCCCCGAGCGGACGAAGAACATGGTCGACGTCGCCTACATCATCCTCGTCGCCGCGATCGTGATCCTCCCACAACTCGGGCGGATCTGGCGCGCGGTGTTGTTACCACCGTTGCTCTATCTCCTGATCTTCGTGTGGGAGAACCTGCTTCTCGTTCAGATCAACGGCGCGACACGGTTGATCCTGCTGGGCGCGCTGCTGGTGGCGTTGATGATTGCCCGGCCGCAAGGCCTCTTCGGCAAGGCCTACGTGGAGATCGTCTGATGGCCGACACGCCGCTGCTCGAGCTCGACCAGGTCGACAAGTCGTTCGGCGGCCTCCGCGTGATCGCCGACCTCGACCTGGTCGTCAACGAGCACGAGATCGTCAGCGTGATCGGGCCGAACGGGGCCGGCAAGACGACGCTCTTCAACCTCATCACCGGGCTCTACCACCCGGATTCGGGCGAGATCCGGCTCGACGGGCGGAATCTCGTCGGCCTCCAGCCGCATGTGATCACCGGCCTCGGAATCGCGCGGACGTTCCAGACGCTCAGGCTCTTTCTGAACATGACCGTCAAGGAGAACGTGATGGCCGCGCAGTACGGCCACACGAAGGTCGGCGTCCTGCGCTCGATGGTCAAGACTCCCGCGGCGCGGCGCGAGGAGAAGGAGATCCATCGGCGGGCGGAGGAGAAGCTCTCGTTCTTCGGCGACCGCCTGATGGGCTACCGCTGGGATCAGTTCGCGTACAGCCTCTCGTACGCGAACCGGCGTCGACTCGAGATCGCGCGCGCGATGGCAACGGAGCCTCGACTCCTCCTGCTCGACGAGCCGGCTGCCGGGATGAACCCCAACGAGACGCACGAGATCACGGGGCTGATCGGGAAACTCCGCGAGCAGGGCCGCTACACGATCCTCGTGATCGAGCACGACATGCACGTGGTCGAGGGAATCTCGGACCGGGTCGTCGCGCTCGACCACGGCGTGAAGATCGCGGAGGGATCGTTCGAAGCAGTGGCGACCGACGAGCGTGTCATCGAGGCCTACCTCGGCCTCCGGGCCGCCGAGACGAAATGAGCGCGCTCCTCGAGCTCTCCGACATCAACACCTACTACGGGCAGATCCACATCCTCGAGAACCTGCAACTGCGGGTCGGGGAGGGGGAGCTCGTCTCGCTCCTCGGCGGCAACGCGTCCGGGAAGTCGACGACCTTGAAGACGATCCTCGGCCTCGTGCGGCCTCGCACCGGCAGCGTGCGGTTCGCGGGCGAGGACGTGACGAACTGGCCGACGAGCCATCGCATAGCGCGCGGACTCGCGATCGTCCCGGAGAACCGGCGGCTGTTCGCGCCGATGACCGTTCTCGAGAACCTCGAGATGGGGGCGTATCTCAACCGGGACGGGAAGGGGCGCAAGGAGGATTTCGAGCAGGTCTACGGGCTGTTCCCGCTCCTCCACGAGCGACGGCAGCAACTCGCCGGGACGCTGTCGGGGGGCGAACAGCAGATGGTGGCGATGGGGCGGGCTCTGATGTCCCACCCGAAGCTCCTCTTGATGGACGAGCCGTCGATGGGGCTGGCGCCGATCCTCGTCGAGCGGAGCTTCGAGATCATCCAGCGGGTGCACGAGTCCGGTGTGGCAATGCTCGTCGTCGAGCAGAACGCCAACATGGCACTGTCGATCGCCGACCGCGGCTACGTCCTCTCGACAGGCCGTCTCGTGCTCGAGGGGCCGGCCCGGGAGCTGATCGAGAACGAGGATCTCCGGAAGGCCTACCTCGGCCGTTAGGGGCATGCCCGGAAAATCGGGGTCAGACCCCGGTTCTTCACGCCACGCCTGGACCGGCCATGGAGTTCGAACGGAAAGTGTGACGAACGCTCCACCGGTGTCTCCCTACAATCCGTGAAGTGACGAGCGAAGCCTCCTCCGGGACGCGCGCCGATCCGTACGGATCGAACGGCGCGCGGCCGCAGCGATACGGGCCGCTGCCCGAGCGCATCCGGCACCGCTTCCCGATCTTCAACGAGCGCGTCTACATCAACTCGTGCTCGCAGGGCGCTCTCTCCGACGCGGTCCGAGCCTCCTACGAGCAGTACCTCGACGACTGGGACGAGAAGGGGGCCCCATGGGAGTACTGGGTCGAGCGTCAGGAGGCCGCCCGCGCGGCTTTCGCCGGCCTCGTCAACGCCTCTCCTGACGAGATCGCGGTGACGACTTCCCTCTCGGCGGGGGTGAGCGCCCTCGCGAGCGGCCTCCGTTTCACCCGGCGCTCGAAAGTCGTCCTCACCGACTGGGAGTTCCCGACCATCGGGCAGATCTGGCACGCACAGGAGGCGCGGGGGGCTCGAGTCGAGCACGTCCCGGCCGCGGACGACGGCACGATCCCGTTCGAGCACTTCGAACGCGCTATCGACGACGACACGCTCCTCGTCTCGATCACTCACGTCTGCTACCGCAACGGGGCGATGGTCGACGTGCCCAAGGTCGTCAACCTGGCACACGAGCGGGGTGCGCTCGTGCTCCTCGACGCGTTCCAGTCGATCGGCTCGCTGCCGGTCGACGTCAAGGAGCTCGACGTCGACTTCCTCGGCGCCGGGGTTCTCAAGTACCTGCTCGGCTCGGCCGGGCTCGGGTTCTTCTACTGCAGGCGCGAGCTCGTCGAGCGTGTCTGGCCGACCCAGACGGGCTGGTTCGCGGACGAGAACATCTTCGCGATGGACCACACCGACTACTCACCGGCGCACACTGCCGCCCGCTTCCAGTCGGGAACACCGCCGGTGCCGGCCATCTATGCCGGGATCGCCGGAATCAAGCTGATGCAGGAGGTCGGAGTCGCCGAGACCCGCGCACACGTCCTCGACCTCAACTCACGCCTCCTCGACGGGCTCGACGAGCTCAGGGCTACTGTCGTGACGCCGAGGCGTCCGAAGCGGCGCGGCGCGCTGGTCTGCGTGAAGGCGAACGACGTCAGGTCGCTCGTCACAGCGCTCGACCGGGAGGGCATCGTGACCTCGGACCGTGACGACAACCTCCGCATCTCGGCCCATTGCTACAACTCGGTCGAGGACATCGACGCGGTGCTCGCCTCACTGCAACGACACCGCACCCTGCTCGCGTAGCCGCGCAGCGCACCTCCTCTCCGCGTCCCAGGAATCGAGAAAGCCCGTACTTCGAATCGGGGCTTGCCCCGATGTGAAAAGACCCCCGGCTGCCTAGCTTGAGGGTTGACCTCTTAGAGCGCTGGCGCTATATGTATAGCAAGTTTGCGATAAAGAGCGGGGTGGCACCATGACCGTGTTCTGGATCGTCGTGATCCTTGCAGTCGTCGCGTATGCCGCAGAAAAGCGGCGACAGGCGAGGGGGGCGCTGGATCTCCCGTCGCGCGTTGGTGCGCTCGAGCGCCAACTCGCGGAGCTGCGGAGCGTCGTCAACGAGCTCCGGGATGCCCGCCGGGCTCCCGAGCCCGAGCCCTCACGGACTTCTGAGCCGAAGCCCGCGCCGCTGCGGCAGGAGCCTTCTGTGCAGCCGGCGCCCGCGCCGGCGCGGCAGGAGCCGTCTGTCCAGCCGGCGCCTCCGGTGCCTGCTTCGACGCACGTCCCTCCGCATCGAGCGCGCCAGGAGCCGGCTCACGCAACGTTCGACTGGGCTCGTACGCTTTCGACCGCGGACCTGGCGGGCGCCAAGGCACTCGCGTTCGCTGGAGGGGTCGTCACGCTCCTCGGCGTCGTCTTCTTCTTCGTTCTCGCCGTCAACCGCGGCTGGATCGGTCCCGGCATGCGGGTCGCCTGCGGCGGCGTTGCTTCGGCGATCGTCTTCGGCTCGGGCATCTGGCTTCGGCACAGGTTCGGGCGGACGTACGCGGCGCTCGCAGCAGCCGGCACCGGAATCGCGGGCGGCTACACGACTCTGCTCGCTGCCGTCTCCCTCTACGACATGATCTCCAAGCCGGTGGCGCTCGTCGTCGCCGCGGCGATCGCGTCCGTCGGCGTCGCCGTCTCACTCGCGTGGGATGAGGAGATCGTCGCCGGGTTCGGCCTCGTCGGCGCGATGATCGTCCCGGCCACGCTCGTCTTCCAGGGCGGGCTGCAGGAGATCGGGACGGCCTTCGTCGCGGTCGTCTTCGCCGGGACCGCGGTCGTGTCCGTGCGCCGGGGCTGGTGGACCATGCTTCGCGTCGCCGCCGTCGTCAGCGCGCCGCAGGCTCTCGCGCAGATCGCGGACGCCGGGGCGCCGCATCCGGGAATCGTCACCCTCGCTGCTGTCTTCTGGCTGCTCTATGTCGCCGCCGGTCTGGCCAACCAGCTCGCGGTGGGTCGTGCGCTCGCGACGGCCCCCGCATCGTTCCTTGTCGCCGGAGCGGTCTTTGCAGGCGTCTCTGCAGCGCTCCTCTACGACGGCACGAGGCAGGGAATCGCGCTGCTCGCAGTCGCGGGCGTCTACGTTGTCGTCTCGTCCGCTCTCTACCGGCGAGCGCGCGAGTCGGCGACGCTCATGTGGGCGCTCGGGCTGACCGTCGGTGCAGTGGGGGTTGCGCAGGCGTTGAGCGGCTCGTCACTCACCTACGCCTGGGCGGCAGAGGCCGCGCTCCTGGCCTGGCTCTCCGCCCGCGTGCGCGATTCGCGTCTCCGGCTGCCCGCATTCGCCTACCTCGGGCTCGCGCTGCTGCACACCCTCTCGGTCGACGCGAGCTCGGATCCTCTGTTCCGCGCGATCCGTCATCCCGCCGCCAGCGCTCCCGCCGCAGTCGCCGTCGCGCTTGCGGCCATCGTCTTCACCAGGGTCGATCGCAGCTGGACCGAAGAGCGGTTGTCCGGGGCTCTCGTGCGCCAGGTCGAGCCGCTCCTCGAGTGGCTCCGTGAGCGCGAGGCGCGGATCGACGCGACGCTCATCTCGCTCGCGGCGGGGCTGAGCGCCTACGCCGCGTCGCTCGGGATCCTCGAGCTCTTCCAGGCGGTCTGGCCCGGGGACGGCATCCGCACTCCGTTCGAATGGGGTCACGTCGCTGTGACGGCGACGTGGTCGCTGGCTGCGCTGCTCGTCCTGATCTCAGCGCGCCGCGGGTGGCAGCGGGCGCTCGCGTTCGCATGGCTCGGCCTTGCCGTGATCGAGGCACTCACGTTCGATCAAGCCGCTCTCGCGCAGACGCCCGCGGGCGTCTCGCTGCTCGTCGTCGGGGCGGCCACGCTCGTCGCCGGCCTCTTCCGCGAATCAACTCCGGCCGACGAGTTGACCCCGGAGGGAACGGTCTCGATCGTCCTCAGCCTGGGGTTGCTCCTCGGCGGCGCGATCGTCCTGGTGCCGGGCGAGGTCGGAGGCATCGACGGGGCCGGTGTCGTGCTCGTCGCGGCCGGGGCGCTCTACTCGCTGCTCGCGACCGGTGCCTTCCTGTCGGAGCGAAAGCGTGACCTGAGCACCCTCCTCTGGCTGCTGGGCCTCGGAGTCGCGGCGATCGGCACGGACGCCCTGCTCGACGGCGTGTGGCTCGTCCTCGCCTACACGGTCCTTGCCGCCGGGCTCGCGGCGATCTCGGTCCTGGCCTCGGAGCGGCGGCTCCAGGTCGCCTCGCTGGTCTACCTCGTGCTCGCCGCGTTGCCGACGTTCGCAACCGAAGCGCCGCTCACGCACCTCGTGACCGCGCGCGTCCATCCGGGCCACGGCCTGCCGAGCCTTCTCTTTCTCCTCGGCGCGCTGGTGGTCTTCGTCTGGGCGCTCGGCTGGAGCGAGCACAACCGGCTCATCGCGATCTGGATCACGGGCGCGCTCGCCGTCTATACCGCATCGCTTGCCATCCTGGAGGCTGCCCAGCGGCTGTCGCCCGGGACCATCGACACCGACTTCCAGCGCGGCCACACTGCCGTGAGCGCGTTCTGGGCGATCCTCGCCCTGGTCTCGCTCTACGCCGGGCTGAGGCGGCGGACCGGACTGCTGCGCGTCGGCGGCTTCGTCCTCTTCGCGGTCAGCCTCGGGAAGATCTTCCTCTTCGACCTCCCGAGCCTGAGCTCCGCGCAGCGGGCGCTCTCGTTCCTGGCCGTCGGGGCCGTCCTGCTCCTCGGCGGCTTCTTCTACCAGCACCTCTCCTCGCAGTTCGACGATCGCGCCGCCATATAGCATTCCTGCGATGCCACGAGCACAGAAGGGCGCCCTCGAGCGACTTCAGGAGCGGATCCGCACCGCCGACCGGGGGTGGTTCTTCGCCGCCGTGGCCGAACAGGTCGCAACGCGGCGCCAGGAGCTCGGGCTCTCACAGCGTCAGCTCGCGGAGCGGGTCGGGACGACGCAGTCCGCGATCGCGCGGCTCGAGCGCGGCGGCCGCCCACCTCGCATCGACACGCTGCTCCGGATCGCGGATGCACTCGACTGCGAGCTCGCCGTCGATCTGAAGCCGCGACGGTAGGCGTGCCCACGTCGAAACGGATCGTCGTCGCCGCGCTCGGCGACTCGATCACCGAGGGCTCGCCGGGTTACGACTCCCGGCTCGGTGGCGACGAAACGAGCCAGTGGGAGCACTGGGCTGCCCTCGCCGATCCGAGGCTCCACATTCGCAACTGCGGTATCTACGGCCAGCGGACGGACGAGATCATGGCTCGCCTCGACGAGTGCGCGGTCGGGGCGGATGTCCTCGTCGTGCAGGGCGGCATCAACGACGTCGCCCAGGGCCGCGAGGTCGAGGGCGCAGCCGACAACCTTCGCGCGATGGTGCGGCGCGGGCTCGAGCTCGGGCTGGGCGTGGCGCTTGCGGATGTGCTGCCCTGGAACAACGGCTGGCCGCGGGCAGAGCCGCAGATCCGCCGGCTGAACGCGCTCATCGCCGCGATCGCCCGCGACGAGGCGGTGCTCGTCCTCCCGTTCCACGACACGCTCGAAGATCCGGACCAGCGGGGTCGCATGCGCGAGGAGTGGACGTCGGACGGCGATCACCCGTCCGTCGCCGGCTACCGCCGGCTCGGCGAGCTCGCCTTCGAGCTGCCTCAGATCACGTAGACGTCGCCGTCGGAGGCGCGCTCGATGCCCTTCTCGAGGGGCAGCTCGTCGGGGCGATGGATGATGACGAGCCTGCGCGCGCCGGACTCCTCGAACGCGGCGATCGCCTCCTCCTCGGAGAGATGACCGCGCAGCCCGTCGTCGCCCTCCCGGCTCTCCTTCAGTGTCGCCTCGCAGAGAAAGAGGTCGACATCCCGGGCGACCAGTGCCAGCTGAGGGCTCGGCGCGGAGTCGCCGGAATACGCGATCGTGGACTTCCCGTCGCTGACCCGCAGCGCGTACGTCTGCAGCTGGTAATGGGGAACGCGGACGGGCGTGATCGTGAGACCGTCGGTCTCGAACGTGGTCGACTCTTCGTACTCGTGGAGCTCGAAGGCATCGAACATTCCCGCGAAGCCGAGCTTCTCCCCAAAGCGGCCGAGCTCTTCCCTGCCTCCGGGCGGGAGCCAGAGCTCCGGCCTGCTCGCGTCCCGTCCCGGCCCGAACATCGAGCCGAATGTCCACGGCACGAGGTCGCCCCAGTGGTCGAGGTGGAAGTGGGTGATCACGATCGCGTCGACATGGGGCCAGCCTTCCTGCTCGCGCAGCCGGGGCAGGACGCCCGGGCCGCAGTCGAGGAGCACGCGTCCCGACCCCTCGACGAGGTAGCCCGACTGGGCCCCGCCCGGATTCGGCCAGGCGGGAGAACAACCGACGACCGTCAACTTCACGGCGTCAGTGTGGCATAGTCCTCGAGATGGCAGCTGGCGCAGTCGACCTCCTGAAGCGCGTCCCCATCTTCTCCGATCTCGACCGGAAGGAGCTGGAGCGCGTCGCCAACTCGATGAAGGAGCGCGTCTTCAACGAGGGCGACACCGTTACCGCGGAGGGCCAGACGGGTGTCGGGTTTTTCGTGATCGCGAGCGGTGAGGCCAAGGTCACGGTCGGCGGCGAGGATCGGCGCCGGCTCGGGCCGGGCGACTATTTCGGCGAGGTCGCGCTGCTGAACGAGAGCGCGCGGACCGCCACGATCAAGGCCGAGACGGAGCTCAAGTGCTACGGGATGACATCGTGGGAGTTCCGGCCGCTCGTCGAGACGCACGGCGCGATCGCCTGGAAGCTGCTCCAGGTGATGAGCAAGACCTACCAGTCGCCCGCGAGCTAGGCGCTTACGACGGTCGGCTGGCAAGCCGCACCTGCACGGTGTGGCTCATGCCGTTCCGCGTGAAGGAGAGCGAGACGCTGTCTCCCGGACGGTGTGCGTTGATCGCAGCTCGGAGCTCGTCCGCCGTTGCGATCTGCGTTCCGGCGACAGACTTGATCACGTCGCCGGCGCGGAGGCCCGCAGCCTTCGCCGGCGTGTTCGGCCTCACCTGCACGACCTGAGCGCCGCCTCCCGAGGCCGAGGAGCTCTGCAGCTCGATCCCGAGGAACGCATGCTGTGCCTTGCCGTTGCTGACGAGCTGCGAGGCGATCGACTTGAGGGTGTTCGAGGGGATCGCGAAGCCGACGCCCTCGTTGCCGCCCGAATCGCTCTCGATCTGCGAGTTGACGCCGATCACTCGGCCCTGCGCGTCCAGCAACGGGCCGCCGGAGTTCCCGTGGTTGATCGCTGCATCGGTCTGGATCGAGTCGTCGATCGTGAATCCGCTCGGTGAGGTCATCTCGCGGTGGAGCGCACTCACGATGCCGGCGGTGACCGTCTGCTCGAGGCCGAACGGGCTGCCGATCGCGACGACGTTGTCACCGACCTGGACCCCGCTCGAATCGGCGAGCGTAAGCGGGAAGAGGACGGAGGAGGGAGCGTTGACCTTCAGCACGGCAAGATCCGTGGACGAGTCCGCGCCCACCACCGTCGCGCCATACGTCTGACCATTCCAGAACTTGACCTTGATCGACTGCGCGCCGCTGACGACGTGCTGGTTGGTCACGATGTGCCCTGCCGAGTCGTAGACGAAGCCCGATCCCTGCGCCTGCTGGGTGCGGCTGCCGCCGAACGGCGACGAAGCCTGCTCCGACACACTGATCTCGACGACCCCCTTGTGCGTGCGCTCGTAGATCGAGTGCACCGACAGGCTGCTCGAGCTCGAGGCCGGCTGCGAGTCGCTCACGGTGACCTGGCGCACAACCGTCTTCGTGTGGGAGGACGAGAACGCGGCGAAGGTCGCTGCGGCGCCGCCGGCGCCTATGAGCGCGCCGGCGACGATTGCCGCAAGGAGGGAGAGGGTCGGTCGACGTATCACCGCGGTCATTACACCTGTCGTCTCTAAGATGCTTCTGAGAGAGGGGTAAGAAGTCACTAAGAAGAAGAACGCGGCCGCGCAGACCGGCTCACAAAGTCCTAACGGCTGTCTTAGCCGCCTCTTAGGCCGACGTGCGAGCGTTGAGCCAGTGGCCTTGCGGGAATCGGAACCCGAAGCGACCCTCCACTCGCGAAGCCATCGCCGGGCGGTCCTCCCCCTTTCCGCCCGTGTAGCTGCGCTCGGCGCCGCCGTTGTCGCTACCGCCCTTGTGGCAGCGGCGGCGGCGCAGTCTGCGCCGCGCCAGCGCCTGCAGGCGCCGCTTCGGAGCGACATCGGGCGAGCCGCTGTTGCGATCAGCGACTCGACGCTCTCGGCGAAGGCGGCGGTGCCGCCGGGATCCTGGGGCGGGACGTACCGGGTGCCGACGGGCGAATCCGTGACGGTCTACGCATCGGGCACCTATCCGGTCGATCCGGCAATGGGGCAGCGGTGGGCGGACTTCCTGGCTACGCTCGTCCACGGCTCCGAGCTCTCGTCCGTGATCGTCTACCTGGCACCCGACGCCGAGGTGGGCAGGCTCTGCGGCACGGACGCGGTGGCGTGCTACAGCTCGCGCGACGGCCTTCTCGTCGCGCCCGGTCAGGATCCGGGAGCGGATCTCTCGGCCGAGGCGGTCGTCACGCACGAGTACGGCCACCACGTTGCAGCGCATCGCATCAACCCTCCCTGGAGCGCCCTCGACTACGGCACGAAGCGGTGGGCCTCGGCGATGCAGGTGTGCGCGGGCGCCAAGAAGGGCGATCTCGCGCCCGGCGCCGAGGATCCGGTGCAGTACGACGTCAATCCGGGCGAGGGCTTCGCCGAGAGCTACCGCGTCCTGAACGAGCGGCTGGCTGGACGGGCCGAGACGCCGTGGCAGATCGTCTCCAACATCCTCTACCCGAGCGACAACGCACTGGCGATGCTGCAGCAGGACGTCACGAACCCTTGGTCGCAGCCGACAGCGACGACGAGCACGGTGCGGTTCACCCGATCCGCGCGGACGCGCACGTACACCGTTGCTACGCCGCTCGACGGAACGATGAGGGTGTCCCTGCGCTCTGGAGCCGGCCTGCGTGTCTCCTTCGACCTGCTTGCCGGCGGAAAGCCCGTTGCCCACACGACGGGGACCGGAACGCTTGCGAGCTCGGCGACCGTCTGCGGACAGCGGAGCTACAAGATCCGCATCCGCGCGGTGCGAGGGAGCGGCGCCGTCACCCTCTCGGTCGCCAAGCCGTAACCTTTCTTAGCCGGTCTTCAGCTTCAGACAGCACAATGTCTGCGTGAAGATCCTGGTGGTGGACGACGAGCGCGCGGTCCGCGAGTCGCTGAAGCGCGCGCTGGAGCTCGAGGGGTACGAGATCGAGCTCGCCGCTGACGGTCAGGAGGCTTTGCTTCGCCTCGCGCCGAACGGGGAGACCCCGCCCGACGCCGTCATCCTCGACGTCCTGATGCCGGGTGTCGACGGGCTCGAAGTCTGCCGGCGCATGCGGCGGGCGGGCAACAGCGTTCCGGTGCTGATGCTGACCGCGCGCGACGCTGTCGAGAACCGCGTGTCGGGTCTCGACGCGGGTGCGGACGACTACGTCACGAAACCATTTGCGCTCGAAGAGCTGCTCGCGCGTGTCCGTGCCCTCCTCCGGCGCGCGTCCGATGCTTCGCAGGAGCTCCTGCGCTTCGCCGATCTCGAGCTCGACCCCGGAACGCGCGAGGTGCGGCGCGGGGGAGAGCTGATCGAACTGACGCGCACGGAGTTCGCTCTGCTCGAGCTCTTCATGACGAATCCCAGGCAGGTGCTGACCCGTTCGATCATCTTCGAACGCGTGTGGGGCTACGACTTCGGCTTCGCGTCCAACTCGCTCGACGTGTACGTCGGCTACCTGCGCCGCAAGACCGAGGTCGGCGACAGGCCTCGCCTGATTCAGACTGTGCGCGGCGTCGGCTACGCGCTCCGAGAGTCATGAGCGTCGCTCGTCTTCGACTCGCTCCCTTGGGGGAAACAGTGTTTCCCCCAAGCCTGGCCCCCTTCTTCAGGTCACGTCTCGGTGCGCGCGCCGCTCAGATCGCCGCGCGCTCCGAGCACACAAAGCGGGGAAACCTCCCGGTTTCCCCTCCTGCCCCTTCCCCTGCTCATCGGCCGGGATCCGGCCGATGAGCTTCCGCGCGCGCCTGGCGCTGGTTGCTGCGGCCGCGGTGGCCCTAGCGGTCGCGGCCGCGTCGCTCGTCGTCTACTTCGTCGTGCGGAACCAGCTGCGCGGAACCGTCGACGAGTCGCTGCGCAGCACGGCCGTCGAGCTCGCGAGCTCTCCCGTGCACGACTTCCGGCACTTCGTCCAGCCCCAGTCCGAGCTGGGAGGCGCACCCGGATACCCCCAGTTCGTCGGCGAGGACGGGCAGCCAATCCTCCCCGTCGGCGAAACCGTTGCCCTACCGGTCAGCGCGAAGGTCGTGCGTATCGCGCGAACCGGGGCAGGCACGTATTTCGCCGATGCCCACGTCAACGGCACGCACGTGCGCATGCTCGCGTTTCCCTACGCGCCGGGGTTCGCGGTCCAGATCGCGCGGCCCCTCTCCGAGGTCGATCACTCTCTTGCGCGGATCAGGCAACTGCTCATTCTCATCATGGCCGGCGGGGTGGCGATCGCCGCGGCGCTCGGTCTCGCCGTCGCGCGCGCCGCGCTTGCGCCGGTGCGGCGCCTCACGTCCGCGACCGAGAACGTCACTGAGACCGGCGACCTCTCCGAACGCATCGATGTCCGTGGACGCGACGAGCTGAGCCGCCTCGCCGGCAGCTTCAACTCCATGCTGGGCGCGCTCGAGGACTCGACGCGATCGCAGCGCCAGCTGGTGGCCGACGCGTCCCACGAGCTGCGCACCCCGTTGACGAGCCTCCGGACGAACATCGAGGTGCTCGCCGGTGGCCGGCCGTTGCCCGACGGCGAGCGCAAGCGGCTTCTCCACGACGTCGTCGAGCAACTCGGTGAGATGACGACCCTCATCGCGGAGCTGATCGAGCTTGCCCGCGGCGAGCAGCAGGTCGCGGAGCCGGAAGAGGTCAGGCTTGATCTCGTCGCCGCCGAGGCCGTCGAGCGGGCGCGCCGCAACCGCACGGCGGTCACCTTCGTCACGGATCTCGACGAGTCGATCGTCAACGGAGTTCCCTCGACGATCGAGCGCGCGATCGCAAACCTGCTCGACAACGCGGCGAAGTGGAGCCCGCCGAACGGCGAGGTCGACATTGCCGTCCGCGACGGGAAGGTCTCGGTCCGCGACCACGGCCCCGGCATCGACGAGGAGGACCTGCCGCACGTCTTCGACCGCTTCTACCGCGCCAAGTCGGCGCGAGGCATGTCGGGCTCCGGTCTCGGCCTCGCGATCGTCCGGCAGGTGGCGGTGGCCCACGGCGGCAGCGTGGTGGCCGAGCGCGCCGACGGCGGCGGAACGCGCATCGTGCTCTCTCTTAACGGGCGTGAGAGCCACCCACGGAATTCTTAGGCGCCTCTTAGCGCTCTCTTAGCTCACCCTGCTTCCCTTCGACGTAAGCAACCGAAGGAGACGCGAATGCAGTTGCAGCGAAGACACAAGGTGGCGATCGGCGCGGCGGCGGTGCTTGCCGCCGCGGGCGGCGGTGCCGCTATCGCGGCGGGATCGCAGGGCACGTCACCGAGCGAGGAGAGCAAGGCGGTCATCGACGACGCCGCCAAACAGCTCGGCATCTCGTCCGACAAGCTCTCCGGCGCACTCAAGAAAGCGCTCAGCGACCGGGTCGACGCAGCGGTCGCAGCGGGTCGCCTGACCAAGGATCAGGGGAACGCCCTCAAGCAGCGGATCCAGTCGAGTGACTTCCCGCTGTTCGACGGCGGCTTCCATCACGGCTTCGGGCTGTTCCACGCAGGCCTCGACGCCGCGGCGAGCTATCTCGGCGTGACCGCGGCCGAGTTGCGGACGCAGCTCGAGGGCGGCAAGACACTCGCTCAGGTGGCGGGCGATCGCGGCAAGTCGGTCAGCGGCCTCATCGACGCGCTCGTCGCCGATGCCAAGCAGAAGCTCGACCAGGCGGTGACGGCGGGCCGGATCACGAAGGCGCAGGAGACGGACCTCCTCAGCGGCATCAAGGACCACATCACCGCTCTCGTCAACGGCACGCACCCGGACGGGCCCGATTTCCGCGGGCCCGGCCCCGGGGGCCCTGACTTCGGTTTCCGCTTCCGACACGCCGAGGGCCCACCCGCATAGGCGAAGATCCGGAGGTCTTGGCCCAGCTGCGCGTTGGACTCGTCGGCTGCGGCCGGATCGCCGAACGGGGCTACGCACCTGCGTTCGCCCGGGCCGAGGGCGTCGAGCTCGCCGCCGTGGCGGATCCCGTCCGGGAGCGCTGCGAGCGGGTCGCGCCCGGAGCTCCGAGCTTCCGAAGCGCCGCGGAGTTGCTCGCCGCCGGCGCGGCCGACGCACTCGTCCTCGCCACGCCCGCGGCGGCGCACCTGCGGGACGCACGCCTTGCCGCGGAAGCATGTGTCCCCGTGCTGATCGAGAAGCCGCCTGCGTCCTCCGTCGACGAAGCGGCGGAGCTGGCGGCGCTCGACCCGTCGCCTCGGATCGGCTTCAACCGCCGGTTCGAGCCTGCGTGCACCGTCCTGCGCGACGCGGGACGCCGCGCCTCGCAGCTCGAGCTCTCGTTTGACTTGCGCGCGAGGAAGCGCTCGTGGCGACCGTACGATGTTGACGACGACGTCCTCCTGGATCTCGGGCCGCACCTGGTCGACCTTGCCATCTGGATCTCGGGAACCGACGTCGAGCTCGTCGACGCCTATCTCGACGGCGACAGGGCAGCGCTCGAGCTCAAACTGGGCGAGCGCGGAGTCGCACGGATCTCGTGCGGCGAGGGTCCATATCGTGAGCGGCTCGAGGTTCGCGCGGGGCAGAAGACGCTCGCGCGCAACGAGCGCGGGGGCCTTCGCGCCGCCGCAGGCGCGATCGTCCTCAGGCGTGAGAGTCCTCTGGTCCCCTCGCTCGCCGCCCAGCTCGAGTCATTTGCGCGGGCCGTCGCCGGTGGGGGCGAGCCGGACCTCGCGACGGCGGCCGACGGCTTGCGGGTGATGCGCGTTCTCACGACTGCGCGGCAGCTCGCCGAAAGGACGTAACGTCACGGCGTGCTCGCCGTGTTCCAGTTCGACGCCGTCAGCGTCCCGCTCGTGCAGCGACTGCTCGACGAGGGGAGGCTGCCGACGCTGGCCGGGCTGCGCTCGCGCGGCCGCTGGCTCGACCTCGAGACGCCGGCCACCCACTTCCCCGCCGCGGCGTACTTCACGCTTTACAGCGGCGTCCGCGTCGCCGACCACGGGATGTACCACCTGTTCCAGTGGTCACCGGACCAGCAGCGGGTGCTCTGGCGCGAGGAGTTTCCCTCGCCGGTCACGGTCTGGGAGCGAATGGCCGGCTCCGGCAAGAAGGCCCTGGTCGTCGACGCGTATGAGTCGACGCCGCCGCGATCGCTGAGCGGCGTCGCGCTGTCCGGCTGGCAGTTCGTCAACATCCTCAGCCTCCACCGCTGGTCGTATCCCGATTCGGCGCATTCCGAGCTGGCCCGCCTCTTCGGCCGGCCGAGGCGCCTCGAGGAGGTGTTCGGGAAACCGAGCGCGAGGGGGCTGGTGAAGCTCCGCCGGCACCTGTTCGAAGCGACCAATCGGCTCGTGGAGGGAACGCTCCACCTCCTGCGACGCGATTCGTTCGACCTCGTCTGGGTCGCCTTCCTCGCCTCCCACCTGGGCGGGCACATGCTGTGGGACCTGTCGCAGATCGACGCCGAGCGGCTCGACCAGAGGGCGCGGACGGCTCTCGAACATGCGTTGACCGACATCTACGAGGACGTCGACCGCGGGCTCGGCCGCCTGATCGCAGCCCTGCCCGAGGATGCTGACGTCATCGTGACCGCGCCGAGCGGAATGGGCGAGAACATGATCCGCGTCGATCTGCTGCCCGGGATGCTCGAGGCCGTTCTCTCGGGGAACGGCGCCGCGAGAGGGAACGGCGCGCAGTCGCGAGGAGAGCGTTTCATCTGGCGTCTCCGGGCCGCCGTTCCTGCCTCCGCAAGGGCGAAGGTGTCCGCGGCGCTGCCCGGCACTCTTTCCCGAGAACTGACGATGCGGTTGACGTCTGTCGGCGTGGACTGGAGCAAGACGCCGGCCTTCCTTCTGCCGAGTGACCACTTCGGCCAAGTCCGGTTCAACGTGCGCGGACGCGAGCGAGACGGGATCGTCGATCCCGCCCAGGTAGACGACCTCGCGTGCCAGCTCCAGGTGGGGCTGTCGTCCTTCCGCGATCCGGACGGGAGGCCTGCGGTTGTCTCCGTCGACCGGACCCAGGACGTCGTCGGCGAAGGGAAGCGCGTCGGCCTTCTGCCCGATCTGGTTGTCCGCTGGCGAGAGGGCGACGCCTCCCACATCGACCACGTCAGCTCGCCGGAGCACGGGGTCGTCGTCCGTCACGGCTCGGGCACGGGAAGGTCCGGCGCGCATCTGCCTCAGGCGTGGGCAGTCGTCGTCCCGCAAGCGTCCGTCGAAGTGCGCAACGATTCGCCGAGCATCGGCGACCTCGTGCCGACCGCGTGCGCAGTGCTCGACATCGAGGCAGCCGACCTGCCCGGCTCACCCCTGCTCGCCCGTCGCTGAGTGTCTGCCGTCGCGCTGGAACGGTCTCGGGTGCGGCGGGCTGCCGAGATCCTCGTCGCGCTGACGGAGTCGGATCTGCGCGCGCGCTACGGGCGTGGCCCGTGGCAGCTCCTCAAATGGCTGGTGGACCCGTTCGCCCTGGTCGGGATCTACCTCCTCCTCGTGACGTTCATCCTCCGGCGGCCCGGAGCGGATCCGGGTCTGAGCCTCGCGTGCGCCGTCGTCCCGTTCCAGCTGGTGATGATGACCGTCATCAACGCGATGGGCGCCGTACAGCTCCGGGGCGCGATCGTCCGGAACATGGCGTTCGACCGGGTCCTGATTCCCGTCTCGTCGGCATTCACCGAGGCGGTCGCGTTCGCCGCGAGCCTCGTGCTCTTCGCCGTCATGATGGCCGCGTACAGGGTGCAGCCGACCGCGTCGATTCTGTGGCTGCCGCTCGCAATCGCCGTCACGCTCGTCTTCGCCGTTGCGTGCGCCTATGTCGCATCGCTGATCGGACTGTGGTTTCGGGACCTGAGACCGTTCGTGATCAGCTTCGTACGCGCGATGTTCTTCCTCGCCCCCGGTCTCGTCGCGATCGGCGACATCGGAGGGAGTGCCGAGAGTCTCGTCAAGCTCAACCCGCTCACCGGCCTGTTCGAGGCGTACCGGTCGGCGTTCCTCGAGGGTCATCCCGCGCAGGCGTGGCAATTCGTCTACCCGCTCGCGTGGGCTGCCGTGTTCTTCGCCGCTGCGCTGCCGTTGTACGTCCGCGAGGAGAGGCAGTTCGCGAAGGTGGTCGAGTGAGCTCGGCGGTTGTTGCCGAGGGCCTCGGAGTCCACTTCTTCTTCGATCGCCAGCATCGCGTCGTCACACCCGCGCTCGCCCGCCTCCGGCGGCGAAGCTCGGACCTCTGGGGCATTCACGGCGTCGACCTCGCGATCGGCCCGGGTGAGGGGGTGGCGCTGATCGGTAGCAACGGCGCCGGCAAGAGCACGCTCCTGCGCGCGATCGCGGGCGTTCTGCCCGCGGATGCGGGCCGGGTCGAGGCGCGGGGTCGCGTCGCCGCCCTGCTCTCGGTCGATGCGGGCTTGATGCCGACGCTCACGGGAAGGGAGAACTGCATGCTGCTCGGAGTCCTCGCCGGCCTCTCACGGCGCCGCGCGCGGGGTTCGCTCGGGGAGATCCAGGAGCAGACGGCGCTCGGGGACGAGTTCGACCATCCCGTCTCCAGCTACTCGCAGGGGATGAGGGCTCGCCTGGGTTTCGCCGTTGCGGACCAGGTGGGCCCGGACATCCTCCTCCTCGACGAGGTGCACGAGGCGATCGACCACGACTCGCGTGCGCCGGTGGAGCAGCGGGCGCGCCAGATCCTGCGCAACGGTGGCATCGTCATGGCCGCGGGCCACGACCACCTCCTGCTCGAGCGGCTCTGCGGCCGCGCGGTCCTCCTCCGCGACGGCGCGATCGAAGCCGACGGCGAATTCGGCAAGGTGTCCGGCAGATACGTGAGCTGAGTCTCGCCCGGGCCGGGAAGTAGAATCGTGTGCTTGCGGCAGGCCCCGGAGAAGAAGCGCGAGCCGTCGGCCGGTATCGCCGTCCTCGGCGCGGGACCGGCCGGCCTCACCGCGGCCCACGTGCTCGCGCGGCAGGGGATTCGCGGCACGGTGTTCGAGGCCGACGGAGTCGTGGGCGGGATCGCGAAGACCGTGGAGTTCAACGGCTATCGCTTCGATCTCGGCGGCCACCGCTTCTTCACGAAGCTCGAGCCGATCGCGCGCCTGTGGGAGGAGACGCTCGGCGAAGACTTCCTCGAGCGGCCCCGGCTCTCGCGCATCTACTACCGCAACCAGTACTTCTACTACCCGCTCGAGGCCAGGAACGTCGTTTCGCAGCTCGGCCTGGTGGAGTCGGCCCGCTGCGTCCTCTCCTACTTCGCCGCGCACCTTCGGCGCGACCCTCGCGAGGAGACGTTCGAGGACTGGGTCACTGCCCGGTTCGGCCGGCGCTTGTACGAGCGTTTCTTTCGCACCTATACCGAGAAGGTCTGGGGCATCCCGGGCTCCGAGATCCGCGCCGAGTGGGCCGCTCAGCGCATCAAGGACTTCTCCTTCAAGCATGCTGTCGCGAGCGTCCTCGGCTTCGACCGCCAGACGCACACGACCCTGATCGACGAGTTCCGGTATCCGCGGCTGGGCCCGGGGCAGATGTGGGAGGCGTTTCAGGGCCGGGCCGTCGAGGCGGGGATCCCGGTTCTGCTCAACCACAGAGGCGAGTCGCTCGTTCATCGCGAGGGGGTGGTGGAGCGGATCACCGTGCGCACGAACGGCAGCGAGCTCGAGTATCCGGTCGACGGCGTCCTCTCGAGCATCCCGTTGAGCGAGCTCGTGCTCAGTCTCGATCCGCCGGCGCCGGAGGAGGTGCAGGCTGCCGCGCGCAGTCTCCGCTATCGCGACCTCTGCCTCGTCGCGCTGATCATCGACGAGGAGGAGCCCTTCCCGGACAACTGGGTCTACATCCACGACCCGGGCACGCGGGCGGGCCGCGTCCAGAACTTCGGCGCGTGGAGCGAGAGCCTCGTCGTGCCGGGGACGACCTGCCTCGGCGTCGAGTACTTCTGCTTCGAGGGGGACGAGATCTGGGACCTCCCGCACGAGCAGGCGGTCGCTCTGGCGACCGATGAGCTCGCGCGAATCGGGCTCATCCACCCGGAGAAGGTCGTCGACGGCGTCAAGATCCGGGTCCCGAAGGCCTATCCGATGTACGGAGAGACCTTCCGCGAGGACGTGGCGACGATTCGCTCCTACCTCGAGACCTTCGAGAACCTCCGGACGTTCGGCCGGAACGGCCTCCATCGCTACAACAACCAGGACCACTCGATGTGGACGGCGATCCTGGCGACGGTCAACCTGACCGCCGGGACCGACTACGACGTCTGGTCGGTCAATACCGAGGCCGAGTACCTCGAGGAGGGAGAGGCCGTCGAGGCTGCCCTCGAAGGAGAGCTCGCCCTGCTCCTCGGCTGACGAGCAGGCCGGCCGGAACCGCGCAGACCGCCGTCAGATGGTGGACGACGTGGAGGCCGACTCCTGCCGCCGCCTGGGCCGGGCCTCTCCGTCGCGCGAGCAACGCATAGAACGGCGCGTTCAGGACGAGCAACGCGCCGAGGGCGGCGCTCGCGGCCCGCGGTCTGCGGGCGACGAGCGAGCCGGCGAGCGCGACCGAAGCAAGAGCGCTGAGCCTGTGGCGCCAGCCGAGGTTGAGCCCGGTCGGAGCGGTGCCGGTCCGCGCCATGAGCGCAACCCACGGCACGCCGCGGCGGTGGAAGTCGGTGAGGATCATCTGCCGGAGCGTCCAGCGCTTCAGGTGCGTCCCCTGGAGCGCTGGATCGAGTCGCAGCTCCGCGCCGGCATCGGTCAGGCGCATGCCGAGGTCGATGTCCTCGATGCTCGGTTCGGGGTAGCGCCGAGCGTCGAAGCCGCCGGCTCGGTGGAACGCATCGCTTCGCACCGCACCCAATCCCGCCCAGAACGTCTCGGCGTCCCCGCCCGCGCGCTGGTGCACGAAGTGGTGGAGGAGGTTCCGAAAGCCGGAAACGGCGCCCGCCGCTTCCGGCGCGTCGTCGTACGAGCCGAAGACGGCAACGAGCCTCGGATCGCCTTCGAAGGCCGCGCGGATCCGTCGGAACGCATCGCTTCGAGGCAGCACGTCCGCGTCGACGAAGACGAGAACGTCTCCTCGCGCCTGCGCGGCGCCCGCGTTGCGGGCGGCGGCCGGGCCCGGCTGCTCCGCCGTCTCGACGACGATCAGCTCCTCGGGAGGGTCTTCGGCGGCGCGAATTGCGGCGACGACGCGGGAAAGCTGTGCGGGCGCGTCGGTCGCCGGGACGATGGCGGTCAGCTCCACGCAGGAGACCTTACGCCGTCGCCGTAGGGTGTCCCGATGCGTGTTGCGATTGTCGTTGCCGCCGCATGTTGCGCCCTTGTCGCGGCGAGCTCCGCGCAGGCGCGGATCGTCGTCCAGCACGGCGTCGCCGGCGCGACGCTCCACATGACAAAGGCGCAGGTGCGCGCGAGGGTGGGCGCGCCGACAAGGGTGCGAACGGGGAGGAACGACTTCGGGCGCTACACGGAATTCGTCTACTCGAACGTGACCGTGTCGTTCCAGAGCGGAGCGCGGGCGACAGCGTTCCGCGTCTCGACGCACGCCGAGCGCACTGCCGACGGGATCGGGGTCGGCTCGACCGAGGCGGCGGTGAAGGCGGGGATCGCGCACGTCACCTGTCGGACCGAGTCCGGATTCCGGCACTGCTTCGTCGGCAGGTTCCTGCCCGGCCGTGTCGTGACAGACTTCCGCATTCGCAACGGCCGCGTCAGGTCGATCACGATCGGCTACGTGCTCGACTGAGTCTCTGTCACCTCGGCCGAGTAGAGGTCGTAAGCGAGGCGCTCGAGAACGGCGCGCCTCGGATCCGGAACGGGGAAGAACCGCTCAAGGGCTCGTTCCGAGACCCAGGAAAGCCGCGGAGTGGAGGCGAGAACGTCTGCGACCGCCCGCCGATCGCCGCCGAGAGCGACCAGCTCGATGCGGCTTCGCCACGGCTCGAGCGTCGCCACCGCCGTCTCGGCAGCGTCCTCGATCAGCGCTCGTGCCTGCTCTTCTCGACGCCGCCGGAAGCGATTCGCGGACGAGCCTCCTTTCTTGTGTCGGCCCTTGACGAAACGCGAGCCGACCTTGGCTGCGACGAGCCGCTCGCCCTCGAAGACTCCGACGGCAAAGCCTCCCAGCCTCACGAGGATCGCGGCGACGACGTGATCCTCGGCGAGCGCGTCGAAGAGCGGCTCCAGCCAGACGGCGTCGTATTCCCCCTCGTGCGCGAGCCCGAAAGGCGGCCGCACGGCGATCTCGAGGCTGTCGAGCTCGAGCCGCGCCCACCCGTCAGCGTAGCTCGTTCGACCCGGCTCGCCTTCAAGCGGTGCCAGGCGTTTGCGCACGTTGTCGCGCCCTACAAAGCGGCCCATCCGCCGAGAGTAGGCAGTATGTGTGCCGACAGCTACTGAGAGGGAGACCCTATGGGCTCGAAGAGGCAGACGACATTCGCGAAGATGGAGAGGGAAAGGAAGGTCAGGGAGAAGCGTGCCCTGAAGCAGGAGAAGAAACAGGCTGCGATCGCGGCACGGAACGCGCCGGCGGTCGAAGAGGCGCCCACCTCGGACGAGCCCGGGGTCGACGCTGCGGTCCAAGCCCCGATTGAAGACAGCTAGCACCCCGGCCGCTCCGGCGGCCGCGACGCTCGACAAGCCGCGGCTGCGGGGCGTTCTGCACCAAGCGGGCTTCATGGTCGCGCTCGCCGTCGGCCCGTTGTTGATCCTCGCCTCGAATGGTGGGCGCGCACGATTCGCCGCGAGCGTGTTCGCCGCTTCGGTGGTGGCGTGCTTCGGGGCCAGCGCCCTTTACCACCGGGTGACCTGGACGCCGCGGGTGCGCCTCTGGCTGCGTCGCGTCGACCACGCCGGTGTCTACTTCCTGATTGCCGGGACGTACACGCCGGTTGGCCTACTGGTCCTCAACGGTGCCTGGCGCACCGTAGTCCTGACGGTCGTCTGGGCCGGCGCGCTGGCGGCGATGATCTTCAAGTTCGTCTGGGTGGGCGCCCCGAAGTGGCTGTCGGTGGCGCTCGGGCTGGCGCTTGGCTGGGTCGCGGTGGTGGCCCTGCCACAGCTGGCCGGTCGTATGAACGTCGCGGCGATCGTCCTGATCGTGCTCGGGGGCCTCGCGTATTCGGCCGGGGCCGTCGTCTATGCCCGGCGTCGCCCCGACCCGGTGCCGGCGGTCTTCGGCTATCACGAGCTCTTCCACGCCCTGACCCTCGTCGGAATCGGGTGCCAGTACGTGGCGATCGCGTTCTTCGTCATCCGCGTCGGATAGCTCGCAGGCCGGCCCCCATTGACGGCGTCCGAAACCGGACCCACACTTTGCGGAGCCTCGCTCCGAGGATGACGCCCAAGAAGGGAGTTCAGGAAATGAGCAAGCTGCTCGCGGCTGCTGCCGCGGTCGCAGGTGTCGTCGCGGCCTTCGCCGTCGGATCGGGCGGAGCTGCGAACGACCACGCCGCCGCTGCGGTCTGTCCCGCAGCCGTGGTCGGTTCCGCGCATTGCCACGCGCTCGTCACCGTCGATGCCCGCGGGAACCCGGATGCCTCCACCTCCCCGACGGGGCTGTCGCCCGCCTCGATCAAGGCCGCGTACGGCTTCCCGACGGGCAGCACTGCCGGTGCGGGGAAGACGATCGCCATCGTCGACGCGTACGACGATCCATCCGCAGAAGCCGACCTGGGCGTCTTTTCGAGTCAGTACGGACTGCCCGCATGCACGACGGCGAACGGCTGCTTCAAGAAGGTCGACCAGAGCGGAGGGTCGAGCTACCCGCGTAAGGACCCGGGCTGGGCGCTCGAGATTTCGCTCGACATCCAGTGGGCCCACGCGATCGCGCCCGGCGCCAAGATCCTTCTCGTGGAGGCGTCCTCGAACAGCTTCACGAATCTGCTCGCAGCCGAGGACTATGCAAAGACTCATTCGAATTACGTCTCGAACAGCTGGGGCGCATCTGAGTTCAGCGGCGAATCGTCCTACGACTCGCACTTCGCCCAGAGCGGCGTAGCGTTCTTCGTCTCTTCGGGAGATGCGGGACTTCCGGCCGAGTATCCGTCTGCGTCTCCGAATGTCGTCTCGGTCGGAGGTACGACGCTGCACTTCAGCGGCGGAACGCTCACGTCGGAGACCGGCTGGTCGAGTGGGGGTGGGGGTTGTTCGTCGTATGAGACGGCGACGCCGGCGCAGTCCGCGTTCAGCGGGTACAGCCAGGTCGCGTGCGCCGGTAGGCGCGCTACGCCAGATGTCTCGTTGGACGCTGACCCGGCCTCGGGTGTGTCGGTCTACGATGCGACGCGCTACCAGGGCCAGCAGGGCTGGTTCACGGTCGGCGGCACGAGCGCGTCATCTCCGATGTGGGCAGCCCGCGCCGCCGTCGCAGGCACCCTCGTCAATGCCGCGTACGTCTACGGGGCCGGCATCACCTACCGGGACATCACCCTCGGTAACAACGGCGCCCAGTGCTTGGTCGGCTTCGACCTGTGCAGTGGGCGCGGCAGCTGGACCGGTTAATCGATCCGCGGAGAGCGCGCGAGGGGCGGACGTCCTTCGCGCGCTTCGCGTCGGGCGGCCCTGCGCGCATTAGGCTCTCTCGTCGAGATGCTCTGTCCTAGCTGCGGCACCGAGAACCTCGCAGGGAAGAAGTTCTGCAAGGAGTGCGGAACGGCGCTCGGACTGGCCTGCGGGTCCTGCGGTGCCGCCCTCGTCGGTGACGAGAAGTTCTGCGGCGAGTGCGGAGCGGCGGTTTCCGCAGGCGGCGAGGCAGGCGCGCCACAGCAGCCGGCTGCCCGCGAAGGTCCCGCGGCGGAACGCCGCCTCGTCTCCGTTCTCTTCGCCGACCTCGTGGGCTTCACGTCGCTGTCGGAGGCGCGCGACGCAGAGGAGGTTCGTGAGCTCCTCTCCCGCTACTTCGACACGTGCCGGCGGCTGATCGAGCTCTACGGCGGGACCGTGGAGAAGTTCATCGGCGACGCGGTGATGGCCGTGTGGGGGACGCC
>DASUXI010000100.1:0-2842 GCA_036377995.1 Gaiellaceae bacterium | reverse complement strand
GATCGGCGACGCCGCGCTCAAGTCGGCGTTCGAGGACCCCACTCCTCACCACGACCTGGGGCGGCTCTGGCTCGAGCGCACGGGCCTGCCGATGGTCTTCGCCGTCTGGGCGTGCCCCGAGCCGCTCCGCACGGGTCTGGGCGAGCTCGAGGACGCGCTGGTCGCGTCGGTCCGGCTGGCGCGGGCCGAGCCCGAGCAGCTCGCCATGGAAGCGAGCGAGCGCTACGGGTATCCCGCGGGGTTCCTGGCCCGCTACTTCGAGAAGCTGCGGTATCGCTTCGGCCCGCGCGAGCGCGCCGGCCTCATGACCTTCCTCGAGCTGGCCCACGAGGCGGGCGAGCTCGCCGAGGTGCCCGAGCTCCGCTTCGCGCGGGAGGCGGTGCCCGCGTGAGCACCACGACGGACATGGCTCGGGAACAGTCCCTGATACAGGTCCCCTCGGTCATCGAGAAGGCCCTCGACGGCGAACGGATCTCCGAGGCCGAGGCGCTCACGCTCCTCGAGTCCCGCGACCTGGTTTCGATCGGCCGCGCCGCGAACGAGATCCGGAATCGCAAGGCCGACCCGGATCGCGTCACCTTCATCATCGACCGGAACCTCAACTACACGAACATCTGCTACACCGACTGCGACTTCTGCGCCTTCTACCGGCGGCCGGGGGACACGCGCGAGGGCTATCTACTCCCGAAGCCGGTCATCTTCAAGAAGATCGAGGAGACGATCGCGCTCGGCGGCACGGGGCTCCTCATGCAAGGTGGGCATCACCCGGACCTCGGGATCGACTACTACGAGGATCTGTTCCGGTCGATCAAGGCCCGCTACAAGATCCATCTCCACGCGCTGTCGCCGCCGGAGGTGCAGCACATCGCGCGACGCAGCAAGCTCACGCTCTGGCAGACGATCTCGAGGCTTCGCGACGCCGGGCTCGACTCGATCCCCGGCGGGGGCGCCGAGATTCTCGTCGACCGTGTCCGGCACGAGATCGCGCCGAAGAAGACCAAGGCGGACGAGTGGCTCGCCGTCATGCGCCACGCGCACCGCCTCGGCATGTCGACGACGGCGACGATGATGTACGGACACGTCGAGACGGTCGCCGAGCGCGTCGAGCACATGCGGCGGATCCGCGAGCTCCAGGACGAGACCGGCGGCTTCCGGGCCTTCATCTCCTGGACGTTCCAGAACGACGGCAACCGCCTCGCCGGCAAGGTCGCGCGCGAGGACATGCCCACCTCGTTCGACTACCTGCTCACGCAGGCGGTCTCGCGCATCTACCTCGACAACGTGCCGCACATCCAGTCGTCGTGGGTCACGCAGGGGATGAAGATCGGCCAGGTCGCGCTCGAGTTCGGCGCCGACGACATGGGCTCCGTGATGATCGAGGAGAACGTGGTCTCTGCCGCCGGCACGACGCATCGGACGTCGACCGAGGAGCTCGTCCACCTGATCAAGGCCCTCGGCAAGACACCCGTCCAGCGGGACACGCTCTACCGCGACGTCAAGGTCTGGAACTAGGCGCCGGCCTAGTGCGCGACCCTGTGGAGTAGCTTCATCGACGCCGGATTGTTGATCAGGTTGACGCAGTCCTGGTTGTTCGTCGTCAACACGTAGAAGTCGGCGACCTCGCCCGTTCCAGGAATGTGGTACTGCGGTGCCTTCGTGGTCGCGATCGCTCCCTTGTCGAAGACGCAGGTCGCGATCAGGCCCAGCACGTCGATGATGTCTTTGTTCGTCTTCTCGAGTTTCGTGACTCGCTTCTGCAGCGCTGCGAACTGCTTCGGCGTAACGGCCTGCTCGCCTGCGGGCGCAGTCGTCACGTAGAGCGCTACGGCCGCGATCGCGACCAAGGCGACGACGAGTACGCGTCTCATGAGTCCCCCTTGCCTGAGCGGCCGGTAGACCGCTGATGGTCGGTGGCGAACAGAGTACTCCCGCAAGAAGTTGACGTCGTCTTTACACAGGACGACCTCCGTCTCCGCTACCCTCGGCCGGGGTTCGTGGTCCTCAGAGCCGTCATCTGTGCCCTCTGTGCAGGGATTTTGGCCGGACCGGGAGCGGCCTCGGCCGTAACCCCGGTGCGCGGGCAGACGCTCCTTCCGGGCGTCGTGTACTCGCGCCAGGTCGAGTTCACGTCGCACGGCCCGGTCGTCATCAACGTCATCACGGCGCCGAAGCCGACGGGCCTGTATGCGCTCAAGCCGGTCCTGTCGAACAACGCGATCCTCGGCCGCGAGCGCGTGACGGCGATGCAGCGCCGCGTCTCGAGGGACGCCACCGTCGCCGGTGTCAACGGAGATCTCTTCAGCTTCACGGACGGGCACCCCACGGGCGGCCTGATCCGCGACGGCATCCTCGACAGCGCACCGGTCGACTTCCGCTCGACGGTCGGGATCGACACGGACGGCCTGCTGCACGTCGACCGGGTCTCGCTCGCAGGCACTTGGCAGGGCTCCGGACAGCGTCGAATCCTCGGCATCAACGAGCCGCCGCGCCCGAACCGGACGACCCTGTACACGAGCGCATGGGGCGCGCGGACGCCTGCGGAGAACGGCGGCGCCCAGGCGGTTCTGCAGCCGTTCCCGCCCACGAGGCCGAACGCCCCGCTGACGGGCACCGTTACCGGCTACGTCTCCGGGGGTAACCAGCCGATCCCACCCGGAGGCGCCGTGCTCGTCGCGCGCGGCGCGCAGGCCGGCTTCCTCTCGGCCGAGGCGCCGGTCGGATCCAAGGTGACGATCCTGCTGACGCTCACGCCGCCGTGGGCGAACGTGCTCAACGCGCTCGGAGGTGGGCCGATCATCGTGCGCGACGGCAAGCCCGTCTTCCGATCGTTCGAGGGTTTCAC
>DASUXI010000099.1:0-6371 GCA_036377995.1 Gaiellaceae bacterium | reverse complement strand
CGCGTGGCTCGAGCAGGAGCTCGGATCGGACGACCTGTTCCTCGGCGACGTGCGCGGGCCGAACGCGCACACCAGGGGGCACATTCGCGGGTCGAGGCCGCTCGTCCTCGGCTCACCGCCGCCGATGAGCGATCGAGAGCTGCTGGAGCCGCTCGCGGCTGAGGTGGGCCTGCGGCTACGCCGGCACGGCGTCACCGGGGAAGAGCGGCTCGTCCTCTACGACCGCGGCGACGGCGTCGGCGCGATGCCGGCCGCCCAGATGGCCGAGCTCGCCGGCCACCCACGGGTCGCAGTCCTCCTCGGCGGCCTCGCCGCCTGGCCCGAAGAGCTCGAGGTCGGCCAGGTCGAGCTGAAGCCGATCAAGACGACCTTCGAGCCGAACCTGGGAGCGGTACCGACGCGCGACGAGCTGGCGAGCCGACTCGAGGATCCATCCCTGACGATCCTCGACGTCCGCACCGACGACGAGTACCGCGGCAAACATGGCTACCCGTGCGATCCCCGCCAGGGCAGAATCCCCGGCGCGCGGCACCTCCACGTGCAGGAGCTCTTCGGTCCCGACGGCCGGCCGCTCCCCGGCGACCACGTCCGCGCGCTCGTCGGCGATCCGGACGAGATCGTCGCCTACTGCCACTCCGGCTCGCGCTCGGCCATTGCCACGCTCGCGCTGCGCGCCGCCGGCTACCGCGCACGGAACTACGCGGGCTCGTGGCACGAATGGTCCCGTCACGAGGACCTGCCGATCGAGAAGGGCTAGGCGGCGGCAGCCAGGCGCTCGGCGACGCCGACGAACGCCTCGCACAACTCGCGGCCGAGCGTGTTCCATTCTGTGATCCGCCCGACCGTCTCGGCCATCAGAGCGTCGTAGTCGAGCTTCGGTTCGTCCCTCTCGTCCACCCAGCCCTGCACCTGCCGGAGCGTGACCTCGGGATGGAACTGGACTCCCCAGGTTTTCTCGCCAAGCCGGAACGCCTGGGTGCAGATGCGACTCCGCGCGAGCTCCTCCGCTCCCGCCGGGACGTCGTACGTGTAGTAGTGCCACTGGAACGAGCAGAAGCGCCTGGGAAGGCCACCGAGCAGCGGATCGCCCGCTGCGGCCTCGGTCGTCTCGACCGGGTACCACCCGATCTCGAACTCCTCTGCAGGCCGCACTCCCGCGTGGGCTGCCTTCGCAAGCAACTGTGCGCCGAGGCAGATGCCGAGCACGGGGATTCCCAGGTCGAGCAGGCGCTGGAGGAAGAGGTTCTCGTCGCGCAGCCACGGGTGATGGCGGTCCTGATCCGCGTGCATGGCGCCGCCGAAGACGAGGACGGCTCCGTAGGCGTCGAGTGGCCGCGGGATCGGAGTGCCCCACGCGAGGCTCCACTCCTCGAGCCGGTGGCCGCGCTCGGCGACGACGTCGCCGAAGACGCCGGCCCGCACGCGCGCGCCGTGGATCACCCCCAGGACGTTCACGACTACGCGCCCGGCGAGATCGGGACGTTCGCGGCTTGCAGCAGCCGCTGTAGAGCCCTGGCGTTGGCAGCGGCCTGAGCCATCCGCCCTCCATGTCCGTCGGGGCTCGTCGCGTTGTTGTTGAAGAACGCGAACGCCCGGTCGCACTTCCCGGCGATCTCCTGAAGCGGGCCGATCCATTCCCCCAGCTCCGTGTCCGAGTAGAGGTAGTCGAACCGCTCGGCCGCGCTTCCCCCGCGCTTGTTCCAGGTCTCGGCATTGCGGCCGTGGAAGCGGAGGTATGCCGCGGGGCCAGTGACCGCGACCACGGTCGGGACGAGGTTCTTCGCGCCCTCGATCCGAGGCGCGTCGACGATCACGTGGCCGGCGTCGATTTCCTCGAGGAAGCGAAGCGTGTCGTCGCGGTGGTCGTCGTCCAGCCAGCTCACGTGGCGGAACTCGACGAACATCCGGTCGGTCCCGACCTGCTGCCGCGCCCAGCGCAGGTAGTCGAGCGAGCTGTCCTTGTAGACGACGTAGGACGGAAACTGGAAGAGGATGCCGCCGAGCTTCGCCGCGGCCCGAAGGGGCTGGAGCGCTTCGAGGAAGCGGCGGAAGACCTCGCCTCGAAACTCGCGCGACGGCCGCGCGACGCGTCCGCGCTCGTCCGTGGGCGCCTCGTCGCGCAGGTCCGGCGGCAGCGACTGCGCCTTGACCGGATGGCGCGTCATCAGACCGAAGGCCTTGACGTGCATGACGAAGTCGTCGGGCGTCCGGGCCGCCCACCGTGCGACCATCTCCTCGGCCGGGAGCCGGTAATAGGTGGAGTCGACCTCGACGGTGTCGAAATGCTCGGCGTAGTAGGCGAGCCGCTCGCCGGCCGGAGTGCCCTTTGGATACCAGTGCTTCGAGAGGGCCTCGTCCGCCCAGGAACACGTGCCGACCCGCACCTCGCCCACGTCTCCAGCATACGAGACGGGACCCGACGGGCCCCGTCTCGTACGAGTCAGATCGCCGCGCGGCTAGACGCGCACCTTGATCTTGCGGCTGACCGCCGTGAACGGCGACGCCGTCGCGCTCACGCAGCCCAGTGGAACACCTGGCGTCGGGGAAGCGCAGCCCGTAGCGGTGATGTCACGCTCCGCCGCGGTCACGCGCGCCTGGAACGTCGAGGCCGCCTTCGATCCCTTCTTCTTCAGGTTGAGGGTGAAAGCGCCGCTGGCGTTCGTCTTCGCGCGGAAGCGCGCCGCGCCGTTGATGAGGATGCTCACCTGCGTGTCGGCGACCGGCACGCCGGCCTGCGTCACCTTGCCGGTGAACCTGACGACCCGCTTTTTGGCGCTGATGACCTTCGACGCCAGCGTCACGGTCCCGTTCGAGACGAACGAGCGCGTCTCGACCGTGCCGGCCGGGTTCGGCGCCGGCGAGCCGGCTGCGTAGGGCGTCGTGATCGTCTTCCAGATACCGCCGCTTGCCGGCGACGTGAAGATGTTGCTGACGGCGAACGTCGCCTCGAGCAGCTGCGCGCCGTTCGGCGAGCGCCCGGGAGTGTTCGCCGGCACGTCGGCCGGCCCCAGGCAGATGACGAGCTTGTACGCGCCGAGCGCCGCTTCCGGGCCCGTGGTCTGGTCGACGTGAACCGGGAGGTTGATTGCCTGGCCTGCCACCTGGAGCGCGAGAAGCCAGACGGCGAGATGCGTCCCGGTCGCGCAGCCGGGCGCGTTCGTGCTCGGCGGCGCGACGATCACGTCGCCTGAGAGCGGCAGCGGGATGTTCAGGTCACGCGCGAAGATGCTGCCCGTCGTCGTGCCGATCTTCGAGCCCGGGGTTGCCGAGGCGTTGATCGTGTAGCCCGAAGGGACGTACACGGTGATCTTCGCCGGCTGCGGGTCGGTCTGTGCCTGCGAGATCTTGATGGTGAGCGACGTTGCGTCCTGTTTGACGCTCAGGGTCTGCTTCGCGAGCGCGCTCCCGGCGAGCGCCAGGGCTGTGGTGCCCACGAGGGCGAGCACGCCCAGCCTGAGGATTGTCTTCATACCCCTTCCTTTCCCTGCTTCGTTTCCTGCTTCGAACTACGAAAGGCCCGATCCGTTGAGACGCGTGAACCGCGCAAGAGTTGAGCGCGGGCTGAGCCTACCCCTGGGCGCTCACCAGCTTCCCGAAGAACTGCCAGTGCGTCCCGCGATACCGGGCCAGCTTCACCTTGTCCATCGGGTAGTAGTCGTTCGGCGTCGTGTGGATGCGGACGCCCGGGAGCAGGAAGGGATTGACCTCGTTCAGGTGGGTGGCGGCACGGAGGACGCTTGCCCGGGTGAGGTTGCGGCCGGCCTTCTCGAGCGTGTCCACCATGGTGTACGCGACGGCCATTCCGTAGTAGTTGAAGACGTCGTCGGGTTTCGCGCCGGGAAGAAAGCGGGCGAGGATCGACTTGTACAACCGGACGGTCCGGTCTTTCGCCCACTGCTGCGACGTGGGGTCCTTGACGAACGCAATCGAGATCGACCCCTCGACTGTCCGCCTGCTCGACCCGAACCGCGCGATCTTCATGATGTCCGGCGAGATCGACACCGAGGTCACGAAGACCTGCGGGAACCAGTCGAGGCGGAACGCGCCGACGTAGCCGAAGATCGCGAACTGGGGCGTCGCGAAGAGCATCAACGTGTTGGCCCCGGAGCTCTTCAGCCTCGCCATTTGCGAGTCGATGCTGTTGTCGGTGATCTCGTACGACTGCGTCGCGACGATCTTCGCCTTGCCGCCGAGGCCGTGCCGCAGACCGTTGAGCATGTCCTTGCCGAAGTCCGAGTTCTCGTAGAGCACCGCGATCCGCGCCTTTGGCGTGTGCGCCGCGATGTAGCGGCCGTAGATCGTCCCCTCACCTGCGAAGCTTGGGAGGTATCCCATCGACCAGGGGTACTGCTTGTGCTCGGATGCGAGCTTCGAGACGCCGCTGCCGACGAAGAGCTGCGGGACCTGGCGGTCGTTGAGATACGCGCGAACGGCGAGCGCGTGCTCGGTGCCGACGCTGTTGAAGATCGCGAGCACGCCGTCCTGCTCGACGAGCTGTCGCGTGAGCGCAATCGTCTTCGCGACGTCGAAGCCGTCGTCCTCGTACTTGTAGACGATCTTGCGGCCGAGGACGCCGCCGCGGGAGTTGACGTAGCGGAAGTACGCGTCGGCGCCCTTCCCGACCGACGCATAGGCGGCCGCAGGCCCGCTGATCGGGACCGTCCCGCCGATCGTGATCGAGGTGGGAGTGACTCCCGGCGTCGCCGCCGGGACGCCGAGCGCCAGCGCGGCCGCCGCCGCGACGAGCTGCGAGATCACCTGGAAATCGTCTTCTGCAGCAGCGGCACCGTCAAGGTCACCTTCGAGACGCTGAGGCGCGAGTCGTCGGGGACGGGCTTGAGGTACAGGAGGTTCGACAGGCTCTGGACTGTGGACGTGCCCGCGAGGTAGAGCCGGAGCTTCGTGCCACGGGCCAGGAGGTTGGCGTCGGAGATGAGCTTGAAGGTCACCGTCGTCGGCTTGCCGCCGAAGGACGTGAGCGCGCCACCTTCGGTGAGGACCGACTCGCGGCCGCTTGCATCGACGCCGGTCAGGACCGCGACGAGATGCGGCCACTCCGTCGGCGCAGACGCTGTCACCTTCACCGTCGCCGCACCGAACTGCTCGCGGACGGCGGCGAGCGGCTTGAAGGTGCGGACGATCTTCCCCTTCGCCACCAGCGAGAAGCGTCCCGTGGCGGTGAACGCCACGCGCTTGACCTTCGGCGGGATGGTGAAGCTCGCGCTCTTGCCTGCCCACGGGTCGGCAGCGACCTCGATCGGCTTCTCGAGGTCGACACCGTTCGGAACGCCCCTGAGGTACCGGTCGAACCAGCGCGTCGACAGGTCGACCACGTGCGCGATATCGGCACCGGGGAACTGCGACGGCTGGTGGCCGAAGTCGCCGACATACAGCCGCTTCGGGCCTCCGAGCTGCCGGTACGCGTCGAGTGCCTGGTCGATGTCGAAGGCGAAATCCCTGCGGCCCTGGAACAGGAACGTCGGCGTCGTCACCGTGGACATGAATCTGAGGCTCGACCTCGCTCCGAGGAGCTGCTGGATCCCGGGCAGGTTCTCGTTGCTGATCATCTGCGGGACGAAAGCGCGAAGGGCCGGCTCGATGCGCGCGGTCGGCACGCTCTGTGCGAATCCGTAGATCGCACCCGCCTTGCCGAGGTTCTGCGGGTAGAGCGCCCGGTAGAGATCGCTCCAGGTCTCGAACGTCTCGACCGCCTTGAAGGGGACGCCGGCGACGACGGAGTTCATGGCCGCGCCGCCGCCGAGCGAGATCCCCCACGCACCGATCTGCGTGTCGCTCACCTCCGGTCGAGCCGCGAGCCACTGGAACTCCGCGCGCACATCCGCGACCTCGCGCGGGCCGTCGAGCGAGACGAACCCCCCGGACGTGCCGTGCCCGCGCGCGTCCGGCACGAACGCCGCGTAGCCCTTCGCAACGTATTGCTGCGCGAGCGGAACGAGATCGCCGTGCTTGCCTCCGAGCCCGTGGAACATCATCACCGCCGGCCAGCCGCCCTGGGGAGGAGAGCCGTCCGGAAGGAGGAGCGCAGCGTCGATCCTGACGCCGTCGTCCATCGTGACCGAGACCTCCGTCGCGTGGGCGAATCCCGGAGCCGCGAGCATCGCCCCGAGGACGCAGGCCGAGACGAGGATCCGCCGCACGAGGTGGACAGCGTATCCCGGCGATACGATCGCCGTGTGGATCAGCGGCCTGTGGGCGTCTTCGACTCCGGAGTGGGCGGCCTGACTGTCCTCCACGAGTGTCTCGTGACGCTCCCGCACGAGGACTTCGTCTACCTCGGCGACCACGCCCGCCTTCCGTACGGCCCGAGGCCGCTCGACGAGGTACGCGGGTTCGCCAGGGAGATCGGCCGC
>DASUXI010000098.1:0-25743 GCA_036377995.1 Gaiellaceae bacterium | reverse complement strand
GTTCATCTGGAACTCCCACTCGAAGTCGGAGATGACCCGCAGGCCCTTCACGATCGCCTTCGCCTTCCACTTGTGCGCGAACTCGACGACGAGCTCCGAGAAGACGTCGACCTCGACGTTCTCGAGCCCACCGAGCGCCTGTCGGAGGAAGTCCACGCGCTCCTCCAGCGTGAACATCGGCGTCTTGTGCGTCGGATTGCCCACCACGCCGACGACAACGCGGTCGAAGATCCCGGCCGCCCGGCCGATCACGTCGATGTGACCGTTCGTGACCGGATCGTAGGAGCCCGGTGCAATGGCCGTGATCATCGGTGCTCGAAGACCGTTATGCGGGTGGATCCGTACCTCCGGGAGGTGCGGACGGTCAGCCCGGTCAGCTCCGGCTCCGTCCTCGCATCGGACTCGAGCACGAGCAGACCGTCCGTTGCCAGGACGCCGGGCAGGTAGCGGGCAAGCGGGTCGTAGTTCGTCATCGAGTACGGCGGGTCGGCCAGCACGAGATCGTACTTCCTGCCCGCGGTGACCTCCTGCGCGAGCCCGGTAACCGCGTCGCGGCGCAGGATCGTCGCGCCGGAGAGACGGAGCCTGTCGAGGTTGCCCTCGATCGTCCGGACGGCTTCTGGGTCCGTCTCGATGAAGACGACGGTTGCGGCGCCACGCGACAGCGCCTCGAGACCCATTGCGCCGGAGCCGGCGTAGAGGTCGAGGACACGCGCATCCTCGACCCAGGGAGCGACGATGTTGAACAGGTTTTCTCGGACACGATCGGAGGTGGGCCTCGTGTCGAGGCCCTTCGGCGCGAGGATCGTGTGGCCCTTCCGCTCGCCGGCGATGATGCGCATCAGGGAAGCACCTCGTGCAGCACGTCGAGGTACGTCCCGAAGCCGGACGGGGTCGCCCACTCGGCGGCGCTCTCGACCGACGTTCCCTCCGCCCACTCGTTGAAGCTCAGGACGAGCTGCCAGCGGGCGCCCGAGGCGGCCATGGCCGCGACATCGTCGCGCCACCGCGCCGGATCACGCGCGAGGCGCGGAGCCGACGAGCCCGCCTCGTCGAAGCCGGGCGAGATCATGAACGCATCGGAGCCCAGGTCGTACTCGGGGCGATCGGCGGAATACTCGTGCCAGCCTTCCGGCTGCACCGCGCACGAGCGATAGCCGTCGAACGCCTTGAGCACGACGTACGCACTGACGGTGTTCGCTTCGTGCCAGCGCTCCGCGAGCGAGTTGCACGTGTCGCCCGGCCCGCCGTAGACGAACACGACGAAGCGGCCGTCGACCTTCAGGTACGCGGGCTTCCACGCATACAGGTCCCGGATGTACTCGAGATCCGACCGGATCGTCGTGACGCTCGGATCGTCGTAGCCTTCCCGCTCGTAATAAAGCGCCCAGCGAAACGGAGTCGTACGGGCCGCGGCGAGATAGCGCCAGAAGCGCACGTCGGTCGGCGGGTAGCCGGCCGGTCCCCACCACGAGTAGATGCCGGCGCCGAGATGCCCGTAGCGGAGTGCGTCGAGATGCGCGCGCACGACTCGCGCCTCGTCGGTGTCGTAGAGGCCGAGCGAGGGCTCGAACCGCGTGTAGGGGAAGATCGACCAGCGCGACCACGCCTCGGGATACCAGGCGTAGTAGAACGCCGCCCGGACCGGGAACGACGGCTGCGAGAGATCGGCCGCGGGGCCTCGAAAGCGCACGATTCGCCCCGGCCGCCTCAGCTCGAAGCGGACGAAGACGTCCGCGTCGGTGAGCCCGTCGTGCCCGATCCCCGCGAAAGAGAAGCGCGTTTGGACGAGCCGGAGCGCAGCGGCCTGACGGCGGGTGAAGGAGAGCTCGTAGTCGGGCTGATCCGGCTGGCTCGCGTCGGTGACGAAGAAGCTCTTGCCTTCGAGCGCCGCCCGGGCGGCAGTCAGCGTCCATGGTGCGCGCGCGGTCGCCGGCCCGGAAGCGAGGAGGAGCACGGCTCCCGCGAGCGTCACGGCGGACGCGACCCTTACCGGCGTCGCGCCTCCCCCCCGAAGAGGTGGCGGACCGCACCGACCGTAAGCCCCGCAGACCACGCGCAGGCCGCGGCGAACGCGAAGGGAAGCAGCGAAGGGCGGGCGCTGTGCAGCTGCCGCCAGCGAACGAGCCTGAGCAGCAACACCGGGAGACGAAGCGGCCCGGCGACAAACGTCAGGGGCAGCCGCGCGAACTCCCGGTGCGGGAAGTCGACTTCGCGGCACACGCGGGAGAACGAGAGCCCGAGCGCATATTGATGGCGAAGCAGATCATGGAAGCGCGTGCGGTTGAGATGGCAGACCCGCGCGTCCGGGGAGAAGGCGAGTCGACCGGATCGCCCGAGCCGGAACGTGAAGATGGTGCCCTCTCCCGGCCAGAGGTCAGTCGGAAACCCGCCCGCAGCGGCGAGGGATCGCCGCCGGACTAGGAGATTGCAGGTCGCGCCGTGCAGCGGTGCCCCTGCCCGCCCCGGGAGCCACGCCGCGAACTCGAGCAGGTAGTCGCTCGTGCCGATCGCGCTCTCCGGCGTTCCGTTGACGACGGCGCCGGCAACCGCGTCGGTGTCGGGGCCGAGGGCGTGCTCGAGCGAGTCCAGCCAGCCCGCCTCCGGTACCGCGTCGGCATCGGTAAAGGCAACGAACTCGCCGCGAGCGCGCTCCGACCCGATGTTGCGCGCTCGGCCGGGGAGAATCCGCGACGGGAACACGACCGCCGTCAGCCACGGCCAGCGCGCCTGCACTTCCTCTGCCGAGGCGGTGCCCGAGCTTTCGACGAGGACGAGCTCGCGATCGGGGCGGTCGACCTGCGGGCGGAGCGCCTCGAGCGTCAAGGGCAGGGTGTCCCACGACTCGTACGCGGGGACGACCACGGAGATCAGCACCCCGCGGTGTTCCTCTCTCACGCCGAGGTCGCCGAGCTCGCCTCCATGCCGACACCGCTTACTCGGCCGCCCGGCACCAATGCACGGAGGATGCCGCCGAGATCGGCGAGACGGAACACAGGCAGGAGCACCGCAGCGGCCGGGAGCTGCCAGGCCCGAATCCCGAGCTGGCGTCGTCCTCGCGCAAGCCGGACCTGGTCGTTGAGGACGGCGCGCCCGTAGAAGAACGGTGCCGCCAGCACGCCGAGGCGGACGAGCCGGCGATCGACGAGCGCCGGATCCGCCCACGCTGCAGCGACGAGATCGAAGCCCTGGCGGAACCGCTCGCGAAAGAACGGTTGTCGCTCATGCCGGACGCGAGCCTCCGGAACCATCTGCACGGGCGTTCCCGCCCGTCGCATGAGTTGCGCGTGTGCGTAGCAGCGGCAGCGAAGCGGTCCGCCCGGGACCGGCTTCGCGAGCAGCTCGTCCCGACGGAACCCCGAGTTGTTGAACGCGTAACACGGCAGCGGGCGCTCGCCGACCGGCAGCAAGAAGCCGAAGTCCATGACCGACTCGACCGCGCCGAGAAAGCCGCCGTCGTAGCGGGTGAAGCCGCCGCTTCCTGCAGCTCCCTCCGACAGCGTCTCCAGGTGCCGCTCGAGCCAGCCCCGGGCGGGGATGCAGTCGCCGTCGAGGTAGAGCACGTAGTCCCCGCTGGCTTCACGCGCTGCCTTCATCTTGGCCTCGTCGTAACCGAGGCCGGCGGCATCGACCCTCCGCGTTTCCGGGAATCTTTCGCGCAGGAGCGCTGCGAGCGCCGGATCGGCGCTCGCATCCGCGACGAGCAGTTCGCCGTTGCCGTGCTCCTCGATCATCCTCGTCGCCGCGTCGAGCGCGAGGGCGACGCGGTCGAGCGAGGAGCCCTCGCCGTGCGTGTAGCTCTCGACCACAATCGTGACGGCCGCTTCCATGAGTACGGACACTAAGCCAGCGGGGCCGATTGCTCGGACGCGAAGGCGCCCTCGACCTCGTCGGCGAGTGGGCCGGATACGTCCACGAGGTCCTCGGCCAGGCTTCGGGCCCGCTCGAGCAACGGACGGTCGCGCCGCAGATGTGCGAAGCGCAGGTCGGTGAGGCCGGACTGACGGGTTCCGAGCAGCTGGCCGCCGCCGCGAATGTCGAGATCGACCTCGGCGAGCTCGAAGCCGTCGGTGGTGTCCACGAGGGCTTCCAGCCGGGCGACCGCGGCGTCGGTCAGGTCCTCGCGCGCGCGAGAGATGAGCAGGCAGTACGACTGCTCCGCGCCACGGCCCACACGGCCCCGCAGCTGGTGGAGCTGGGCGAGCCCGAACCGATCCGCTTCCTGGACGATCATGATCGTCGCGTTCGGGACGTCCACTCCGACCTCGATTACGGTCGTCGCGACGAGGACGTCGAGCTCACCGGCCTTGAAGCAGGCCATCAGCTCGCGACGCTCGGGCGGGCGCAACCTGCCGTGCAGCAGACCGATGCGATAACCGCGCAGCTCGCCTCGCCGTAAGCGCTCCGCTTCGGCCTCGGCCGCGCGGGCCTGGGTCGTCTCCGATTCCTCGATGAGCGGGCAGACGACGTACGCCTGCCGCCCGGCGTCCAGGTGCTTGCGCAGGCGTGAGTACGCGGATGCACTCTTTTCCTCGCCGACCCACGCGGTCGTGATCGGTTTTCGGTCCCGCGGCGGCTCGGCGATCTCCGAAACGGCAAGGTCGCCGTAGATCGTCAGCGCCAGCGTGCGCGGGATCGGCGTCGCCGTCATGTGGAGGACGTGCGGCGAGCGGCCTTCGACGAGAGTCCTTCTCTGCGCCACGCCCGCGGCAGCGCTTGCGCTGCCGCTTGAGAGGTGAGCGGGCTCCGCCCGCTCACCGTTGACCCCCAAGCCGCCACGCGACTCCGCGAGAGCCCTTCTCTGCGCCACGCCGAATCGATGTTGTTCGTCGACGACCGCGACGGCAAGGTCGCGCCATTCGACGCCTTCCTGGATCAGCGCGTGTGTGCCCACGACGATGTCGGCAGCATGCGCGAGCTTGCGCTCCCGCTTCCCCGAGGAGCTCGTGAGGAGAGCGCAGGACACGCCAAGATCGCGACAGAGCCCATCGAGCGTCAGGAAGTGCTGTTCGGCAAGCGTCTCGGTCGGTGCCATCAGGGCACCCTGCCGCTTCGCCTCCACCGCACGCAGGAGCGCATACAGCGCGACCACCGTCTTGCCCGATCCGACGTCCCCCTGGAGAAGCCTCTGCATCGGCACCGCGCGACGCAGGTCGGTGTCGATCTCGGCAATCGCGCGCTCCTGATGGTCCGTGAGCGTGAACGGGAGCACCGCGCGATACCGAGCGATCAGCTCGCCCGCGTCGCCGAGCGCCGGCGCGATCTCGGTCTCGCGTTCCCGCCTCCGTTGTGCGAGCCAGATCTGCAGCAGCAGCAGCTCGTCGAACGCCAGCCGGCGGCGTCCCCGCTCTGCCTCGTCGAGGGAACGAGGACGATGCAGGGCCCAGAGCGCGTCGACCCGCTGCGGGAGCCCCTCACGTTCCTTCAGCTCCGCCGGCAGCGCATCAGGGAGCGATCGCGGGAGAGCGACCCCGACGAGCTCACGGAGCTTCTTGGTCGTGATCTCCTCGCTCGCCGGGTAGATCGGCGCGAAGTCGGCGGTCGCTTCTCCGTCGCCGATGTCGAAGCTGCGGACGTCGAATCCGTATTTCCCTTGCCGCCCCCGCAGCCGCACGGGTGTCCCGGGCTGCAGCCGCGGCTCGAGCCAGGGCTGGTTGAACCACGTCGCCGAGATCGCCGCGCTCCCGTCGCTCACACGCGCGGTCAGCATCTGGAGACGGCCTCGGCGTCGCTTCGAGACGGACAGCACCTCCCCGGCGATCGCGACATCCTCGTCGGCGGTGAGATCGGCGATGCGCCTCTCCGGCACGGGCTGCTCGTAGCGAAAGGGGCTGTGGCAGAGCAGGTCGCCCACCGTGCGCAGCCCGAGACGCTCGAGCTTCTTCTTCACAGCGGGGCCGACGCCGTCGAGCGTCTCTACATCGCGGTCGAGCTCGTTCGGCCGCGTCCGGGCCTTCGTAGGTGGCCACTCGGGCGGCGGGTCCACGCCCGCAAATCCCGCCGGGCAACGGGTCGTTGTCACCTGCGCAGCCAGGACCCCGGCGAATCTACGGACCGGTCCGGACGGAGCCGGAGGACGGCGTCCAGCCCACCCGCCGGCCCCGGGACGAGCTCCACCTCGCCGCCGTCCGCCTCGGCGAGGGAGCGCGCGATCGCGAGGCCGAGCCCGCTGCCCTCTCCCGCCCGGCCGCGCCAGAACCGATCGAAGGCCCGCTCGCGATGCTCCGCGCTCAGACCGCGGCCCTCGTCGCGGACCCGGAGCTCGACCCACGGAGGAGCGGTACGGGTGACCAGCGTCACCGTGCCCCCGCTCGGCGAAGCCTCGACGGCGTTCTCGACGAAGTTGTCGACGACCTGGCGCACTCGGTCTTCGGCGGCACGGGCGACGACCTCGCCGTCGAGATCGGCAGCGAGCCCGACGCCCCGCTCGGCCGCGAGAGCCGACCACGCCTCGATCCGCTCACGCGCCAGCCGGCCGAGCTCGACCGACCCGGCGGGAACCGTGCTCGCACCGCTCCTCGCGAGCCCGAGCAGATCGTCCACGAGCGCCGCCAGCCGATGGACCTCCCGGAGAGCCCCCTCGAGATCCGCGCGCCCTTCGCTCCCGACGTCTCGTTCCAGGTTCTCGAGCCGAAGGCGAAGCGCCGTCAACGGCGTCCGCAGTTGGTGCGACGCATCCTCGGCGAATTGCCGCTGGGACGTGACGAGCTGTGAGACCCGCGTCACAGTGTCGTTGAACACGGACGCGAGTGACCGCACCTCCGCGGGCCCGCTGTCCTCCGGAGCCCTCGCGTCGAGACTGCCGCTTCCCACCGCCGCAGCGGCGCTCTCGACACGCCGCAGGGGCCCGACCACGAAGGCCGCCATGCGCATCCCGACGACGATCGCCGCTGCCAGCACGACGCCCGCGATCGCCGCGAGGATGAGCCAGTAGCGCCGCACGCGTGCGTCGATCGTCGACAACGGGTAGGTGATGCGCACCGCTCCGTCGACCCGACCGCCGGAGGCAACCGGCACCGCCACATAAAGGAGATGAGTGTGCAACGTCTTCGACGCCCGCGTCCCGGAGGCAACGATTCCGCGCAACGCGCTGCGGATCTCCGGGCGGGAGGCAAAGCTCTCGACGGCGGTCGTGGTCGGATCGGTGTCGATGAGCGCGAGGCCCCGCTTGTCGACCACGATTACGCGGCCTCCGGTATCGCGCCGGTACCGGTACGCGATCGCGGCAACGCCACGCAGCTGTGATCTCGAGGAGGTGCGCAACGCGTCCTGGGCGATCGAGCCGAGCGCGACCGCGTCGCGTTCGACCTTCGCCTGGACATTGCGCCGCTCGCTGCGCCCGTTCTGAACTCCGAGCGGAATCTCGAGCGCGACCAGTACGACGAGGGTCAGACCGAGGAAACCGAGCAGGACCCGGCGGCTCACGCCTGGAGACGGAAGCCGACGCCGCGGACGGTCTCGATCACTCCCGGGTCTCCGAGTTTCCGCCGCAGCGAAGCGACGTGCACGTCGATCGTCTTGCTCGACCCGTACCAGCTCGTGTTCCAGACGTCCTCGAGCAAGCGCCGCCTCGTGACGACCGCGCCGGGATCACGCGCGAGCGCCAGCAGGAGGTCGAACTCCTTCGGGGTGAGCTCGAGCTCTTCTTCGTCGCGTCGCACCCGGCGCCCGCGCTCGTCGATCTCGAGGTTGCCGACGCGAACGGGCCCCACGACCTCGCGTCCGTGGGCGCGGCGGGTGACAGCGCGGATGCGGGCGATCAACTCCCGGATCCCGAACGGCTTCACGACGTAGTCGTCGGCCCCGAGCTCGAGCCCGACCACACGGTCGGCCTCCTCGCCTCTTGCGGTCACGACGATGATCGGTACCGCGGAACGGGCACGAAGAGCACGGCAGACGTCGAGCCCGTCGCCGTCGGGCAGCCGGAGATCGAGGAGGACGACGTCCGCCTCCTCCGCCGCGAGCGCTTCGGCGGCAGTGCCGGCGACGGTCACGACATAGCCCTCGCGGCGAAGGCCGTCCGCGAGAGGCTCCGCAATCGCCTCCTCGTCTTCCACGAGTAGCACGCGCACGGCCTCATCCTGCCCGACCCGGGCGACCCACCCGGCGACTTTGCCGAATCCTTGCTGTCCGCTTGCACATCCTGGTCCCGCGCTGGCCCGCGCGTTACGCGCGCGCACCTAGCGTCGGAGACGTCCACAGGAGGTGTCCCGATGCAGAAGATCCACATCCTCGCAGTCGCGCTCGTCCTCGGGCTCGCCGCCGTCGTCGGCGTCGTCGCCGCCACGCAGACGACCGGGATCGGCGCAGCACGCAGCGCCGCCCGTGCTTCCGACCATGCGATCGCCGTGCGCTCGAAGAAGCTCGACTCGGCAGAGCGGTCGCTCGCCCGCGCGCTGAAGGCTCGCCCCCCGGCGCTTCCCAAGGCACCGTCGGCGAGCGCCGCGGCTGCGCCAGCCGCGACAAGCCGGGTCGTGTACCGCAGGCCCGCGCCCGTGATCATCCTCAAACACCGCGCGGGTGGCGGAGAGCACGAGCATGAATCGGAGAGCTCTGGTGACTAGCCATGTCGGCAGGCTCTACGCGCTTGCCCTCGCGATCCTGGTCTTCTTCCTGACCTGGGCCGCCGTCGCCGCGCATCCCTGGGCGACGAGCGCGACCCGCGACCCGCGCATCGCAGCGCTGGTCGCCCGCGAGCAGCGCATTCGTCACGAAAGCGTCGCGGTCCGCCGCATCGTGAACCGCCGTTGGGCGGTCTACCGCAGGCAACTCCATGCGCGGCAGGCACAGATCGTCGCAGCCAAACACGCCCAACTGGCGTCCGGGCCTGCGCCGTCGGTCCGGGTCGTCACGCTGGCGCCGCTCACGATCACGAGGACCTCGTGATGAAGAGGCACGCTTTCAGGGCTATGGGAACCGACGTCGAGCTTCTGCTCGACTCGGAGAACGGCGCAGAGGCGTTCGCGGCCGCAGAGGCCGAGTTCGAACGGCTCGAGGCACTCCTCTCTCGGTTCCGCGATGACTCGGAGCTCTCCCGCCTGAACCGCGACCGCACTCTCGACGCCTCACCCGACCTCCTGCATCTCACCGAGCTCGCGCTCGACGCTCGCGAGCGCACGGGGGGTCGCTTCGACCCGACGGTGCACGACGCGCTCGTCGCCGCGGGCTACGACCGCACTTTCGAGCTCGTCCCCCGGCGTGCCGAAGCCGCCGCAGGCACCGCCGCCTGCGGCGGCCACGTGCGCATCGAGGGGACCCGGATCGAGCTGGACGACGGAGCCCGCCTCGACTTCGGCGGGATCGGAAAGGGCTTCGCCGCCGACCGGGCCGCAACGCTGCTCGCCGCGGCCGGCCCCTGCCTCGTGAATGCAGGCGGAGACGTGGCCGTTCGAGGCGGGACCTGGCCGGTCGGCGTGCAGACTGCGCGCGGCACGCTGACCCTCGAGCTCTCGGACGGCGCGCTCGCGACGTCGGGCCGCGACCGGCGGCACTGGCGGCGCGGCGGCCACGATCTCCATCACCTCATCGATCCACGCACCGGCCGGCCGTCCCACGCCGATCTGATCCGGGTCACCGTCGTCGGCGTCGACGCCGTCGTGGCCGAGGTCTGGGCGAAGGCGCTGTTCCTGGCCGGTGCAGACGCTGCGGTCGCGGAGGCCGACCTGCTCGGACTCCCGTCGGTGATTACGACCAAGGCGGGCAGCACGCTCCTCGCGGGAGGGCTCCGATGAAGGATCCGACCTTCTGGATCCTCGCGCGCGCGAGCGGGATCACCGCGTACGTGTTCCTGACCCTGTCCGTCCTCGCCGGCCTCACGGTGAAGTCGAGGCCGTTCGGGCGGTCCGTCCGGGCCGCAGCGGCAACCGACACGCACAGGTTTCTCTCGTGGCTCGCGCTCGGCGCCGTCGCACTCCACGGAGTCACGCTGATGCTGGACCGGACGATCCACATCGGTCTCGGCGCGCTCTTCGTGCCGGGCCTGTCGGGCTACCGTCCGATCGCTACCGCGCTCGGCGTGCTCGCGGCCGAGCTGGCGGCCCTCATCATCGTGTCCTTCCCCTTTCGGAAGCGAATCGGCGCCCGAACGTGGCGGCGGCTGCACTGGGCGACGTTCGCAATCTTCGCATTCGCGACCGCGCACGGACTGGCGGCGGGGACGGACTCCACCCACCGCTGGGCGATGGCGCTCTATCTGGGCGCCGTGTTCGCCGTCGCCGTCGCCACCGCTTGGCGCGTCCTGACCGTTACGACCAAGTCGAAAGGAGACGACCGTGTACCGAATCGTGATCGACCAGTCACTGTGTAGCGGCTTCGGCGCCTGTGCCGAGCTCGCGCCTGATCTCTTCGAGCTCGAGCCGGGTGGAATCGCACGTGCCCGCGTCGGGTTGAGTGACGACGAAGCCGTGTTCGAAGCCGCGGCAGCCTGTCCGATGGGGGCGATCTCCATTGTGGAGCAGGAAGCCGCATGAACAGGATCGTGATCGCCGGAGCCGGGCTCGCCGGATCGCGCTGCGCCGAGACGCTGCGGGCGCTCGGATTCGAGGGGCGGATCATGCTCGTCGGCGACGAGCACATGCCGCCGTACGAGCGGCCTGCCCTCTCGAAGCAGTTCCTGCGCGGGGAGCGCGAGCCCGGCGGGCTCGCGCTCCGCCCGCCGGCTTTCTGGGCGGAGCAGGACATCGAGCTCGTGCTCGGCCGGCGAATCATCGAACTGAGGGCGGGTGTCGCCGTCACGGATAACGGCGACGAGCTCGGCTGGGACCGGTTCGTCGTAGCCACGGGAGCGCGGCCGAGGCGCATGCCGCTGCCGGCGCTCGAAGAACTCCACGTGCTGCGATCGATCAGTGACGCGGAGCGTCTGCGCCCGGCGCTCGAGCCGGGTGCGCGGCTCGCGATCATCGGCGGCGGCTTCGTGGGCGCAGAGGTGGCCTCGACCGCCCGGTCGCTCGGTGTCGAGGTGACCGTCCTCGAAGCGAGCGAAGCGCCGTTCGTGGGCTTGCTCGGGACCGAGGTCGCGCGCCTGCTCGCCGAGCGCACTCGCAGCTACGGGGTCGACCTCCGGGTGGGCTCGACCACGACCGGCCTCCGAACGGACGCCCGCGGCAAGCTCGCGGCCGTGCAGCTTGCCGACGGGCCGGACGTCGCCTGCGAGGCCGCGCTCGTCGCGGTCGGGGTCGAGCCGGTCAGAGAACTGGCTGGGCAAAGCTCGCCGCCGGACGTCCACGTCTGCGGCGACGCCGCGGGCGGGCCGGGGCACTGGACGAGCGCTGCGGTCGACGGCGCCGCGGTCGCACACCGGCTGCTCGGCGTCGAGCCGCCGCCGAGGCCGCCCTCCTTCTTCTGGTCGGACCAGTTCGGCCTCCGCCTTCAGCTCGCCGGAGACACGCGCGGAACCTCGACGGTCGAGCTCGACGGCGACGGGGACAGCTTCCTCGCCCGCTATTACGGCGAAGACGGCCGCCTGCTCGCCGTGCTGGGAGGGAACCGCTCGACGGAGATCGGCCGGCTGCGACGTGAGCTAGCGTTGGCCGCGTGACCCGGCTGCTCGCGATCACCGCGCTCATCCTCGTCGCCGCCGCGGGCGCGCTTGCAGCGAACCTGGCGCTGCTCAACTACGCCGCAGCCGCCGACGACCCGATCGGGAAGCTGTCTCCGCGGGCGAACCTTCCGGCGGCCCCCGCGGACGTCGTCCGCCCGCGAACGGGCCCGATCGGGCGCGACCGCAACGACGACTGACGCGGGCTACGCGTCGTCGAACCAGAAGAAGCCGACCGTGCCCGGGCCGGCGTGCGTCCCCACAACCGCGCCGAGCGTCGTCACGATCTCGATCTCTGCCCGGGGCCGCTCGGCGCGCACCATCTTGCGGAGCTGCTCGGCCCGGTCCGGCGCGTCCGCGTGGGCGATCCCGACCTTCAGGCTCGGCCGGTCTTCACTCCCCGAAGTGAACGCGGAGACGAACTCCTGAACCGCCTTGCGGTTCCCTCGGACGCGCTTCAGCGGGATCACCTCGCGCTCGATAGTGAGGATCGGCTTGACGCGCAAGAGCTCCCCCGCCCAGGCACTCGCCCGACCGATGCGGCCGCCGCGACGCAGGAACTCGAGCGTATCGACGGTGAAGATCAACCGCGCCTCCTCGCGGAAGCGCTCGATCAGCGCGCCGATCTCCTCGTCGGTGGTGCCTCGCTCGAGACGCCGTTGCACCGCAAGCCCGAGCATCGCGATCGCCGCGGACGCGCTCTCCGTGTCGACCGTGCGCACCTTGTCCCCGAGCTCGGCCGCCGCGGTCGTCGCGCTCTGGTACGTGCCCGACAGCACGGACGAGATGTGCAGCGAATAGATCCGCTCGTAGCCGGTCAGCTCCTCGTAGGCGGCAAGGAAATCGCCAGGAGTCGGCTGCGACGTGGTCGGCAGCTCGTCGGCGGTGCGCAGCCGCGCGTAGAACTCCTCCGGCGAGAGCTCGACGTAGTCGCGGTAGCTCTCGTCTCCAAAGCGCACGTACAGGGGAACGACCCGCCAGTTCGGAAAGCGCGCCCGCGCCTCTGGAAAGTCGGCGGTCGAGTCGACCACGATGGCGGTGTTGTCGGCAGAGAGGCTCATGCGGCTCGCCGGATTGCAGCCACGATCTCGTCGAGCTCCTGGTCCTTGGAGAGGCAGTCCACCGCGCCCGCCTCGAGCAGCGCGTCCACCTCTCGGAGGTTGGCCGATGCCGTGAGACAGACGACCGAGACCTCCGGCGAGGCCTCGAGCACGGCCCTCGTGGCCTGCACGCCGTCGATCCCGGGCAGCCGGTAGTCCATCAGGACGACGTCGGGCCGGTGCTCGCGCACCGCCGCTGCCGCCGCTGAGCCTTCGGCCACTGTGCCGACGACCTCGAGGTCCTCCTGAAGCCCGAGGAGCAGCTCCAGGGCCTCTAGGAAAACCTGGTTGTCCTCCACCAGGAGGACCCGGATCGGATCGGCCACCGTCGGCACTCTAGTGCGCCCCTCGCGCCAGGGTATGACGGAGTTATTCGGCGGAGAGCAGCAGCGGATAATGCGGCTGTCCGCCCGCCTGGACCTCGAGCTCGAGGCCGGGATGCGCCTCTGTGATCCGCTTCAGCAGGCCCTCGAGCTCCGGCTCGTCGGAGCCTGTCAGAAGCGTCAGCACTCCGCGCGGCTCCGACAGAAGACGCTCGGCCACGGCGGCGGCGACCTCCTCGAAATCCGACCCGCCGGCGACGGCCTCGCCGTCCGCCAGCCCGAGCCACGCGCCCCTGCGCACGTCGAGCCCGTTCAGCTCGACGTCCCGGGACGCGATCGTCACCTCGCCGGTGCCCACCTCCCCGAGGATCCCCCGCATCTCGTCGGCGTTGTCTACGGCCGCCCGCTCCGGAGAGAACGCCACCATCGCGGCCAGGCCGGCCGGAATGGACGCGCTCGGAACGACCTCGACCTTCTTGGCGACGAGACCGGCCGCCTGCTGTGCGGAGAGGATCACATTCGAGTTGTTGGGCAGGACGATGACCCCGTCGGCGTCGACAGAGTCGATGGCGGCGACGATGTCCGACGTCGCCGGATTCATCGTCTGGCCACCCTCGATGATCTGCGTCGCGCCGAGGCTCTCGAAGAGACGCCGGTTGCCCTCGCCTGCCACCACCGCGACCACCCCGGTCGCCGGCGGCCTCGCGTCCGGCACGGCGACGAGCAGCCGCTTCTCGCGCTCCGCGGTCTGCTCGTGCATGTTCGCGATCTCGACCCGGTCGATCACCCCGAGGCCGGTGCCGAGGGCGAGCACGCGGCCCGGCTCGTCGGTGTGCACGTGGACTTTCAGCGCCTCGGCGTCGCCGACGACGAGGAGCGAGTCGCCGAACTGCTCGAGCTCGAGCTCGATCGCATCGCCGTCCAGATTCACTCCCTCGATCACGAGCGTCGTGCAGTAGCGATAGCGGGAGAGCTCCTGGTGCGTCGCCTCGATCCCGAGCTCCCGCGGCTCCGCCGCGGCCTCGGGCAGCGGCTCGCCGGACACGACCGCGGCGAGGCCCCGGACGATCTCCAGGAGGCCGGCGCCGCCTGCATCGACGACACCGGCGTCGCGCAGCACTTCGAGCTGCTCCGGTGTGCGGTCGACCGCCTCCTCACCGCGGCGCACGAGCACCTTCAGGAGCTCGGCGTTCGTAATGCCGTTACGGGCCGCCAGCTCGCCCTCTTCCGCCATCTCGCGGATGACCGACAGCATCGTCCCCTCGACCGGCTGCCGCACGGCGCGATAGGCGGCGTCGCTCGCAGAGCGGAACGCGAGGGCCACTGTCGCGGCGTCGATCTCGCCGTTCGCGCCGAGCGTCTCGGCCGCGCCGCGCACGATCTGCGAGAGAATCACGCCCGAGTTGCCACGCGCGCCCATCAAGGCCGACCGGGTCACCTCCTTCACGAGCCCGGGCCGATCGTCCGCCGTCGAGCCGTCGAGCTGGTCGACGACCGACCGCGTCGTCAGCGTCAGGTTCGTGCCGGTGTCGCCGTCGGGCACGGGATACACATTGAGGTCGTCGATGCGGCGGCGGTTGCGCTCGAGCGAGCCGAGCGCGCCCCGGGCCAGTTCCCGGACGAACGGGAGGTCGCTCACGCGCTGGAGCTTTTCACGTCCTGGATCCGGACATCCACCTCTGCCACTCGCAGCCCGGTGAGACGCTCGACCTCGTAGCGCACGCGGTTGCGAAGGGTCGATGCGACCTCGGCGAGGTTGAGGCCGTACTCGACGATCACGGTCAGCTCGATCGTCACCTCCCCGTCGGCGCCGCCGACCGCGATCCCCTGCCGCAACCGGTCGCGGAGCGGGAGCCGGTCGCGCGGGCCGCGCGGCGCCATTCCGACGACGCCGTACGCTTCGGCGGCGACCCGGCCGGCAATCTGGGCGACCGCATCGTGCGAGATGCGGATCTGCCCGAGCGGCGACGAGAGCGAGGAAGCCCCCTCCATGCCGGATTAGACCGCTCGCCCGACCGGGAGGTTGCCGGCCAGTGGCCCTAGACGGCCTTTTGCACCTTGCCGCCCTTGAGGCAGCGGGTGCAGACGTAGGCCCGAGTCGCCTTGCCCTTCAGGAGGATGCGGACGCGCTGGAGGTTGGGGTTGAAGCGCCGCTTCGTGGCCACCATCGAATGGCTCCGGTTGTGGCCGAAGCCGGGCTTCTTCCCACAGATGGCGCAGACCTTCGACATCGGGCGCGCAGTGTAGCGGCGCGAAGCGCCCGTCCGCGAAGCCGGGGGGTTCAGCCCCGGGCCGAAGCGCGGAGCTGCGCGAAGGCGTCCGCCATCTCCAGCGCGGTGCGGACGGCCTCGGCTCCCTTGGAGACGCGAGCCTCCGCCTGCTCGACGACGTCCACCGTGAGCACCCCGAACGCCACGGGCACGCCGGTCTCGAGCGCCGCGAGCTGAAGGCCGCTCGCGGCCTCCGAGGCGATGAAGTCGAAGTGGGGAGTCTCGCCGCGCACGATGCAGCCCAACGCGACGACGCAGGAGTAGCGGCGGGTCTTGGCGAGGGCCATCGCCGCCAGCGGGAGCTCGAACGCCCCGGGAACGGGCATCACCGTGATCGCCTCACGCCTCACCCCCGCCTCGTAGAGCTCTTCGAGCGCGGAGTTCAGGAGCTTGTTCGTGATCTCGCCGTTGTAGCGGGACGCGACGATGGCGACACCCCGGCGGCTCCCGTCGGGGGTTCCCTCGAGCACGTTGACGTCGCGAGGGACGTCGAGCTCGCCGGCGGCGTGCTGCTCGGCCTCCCCAGGCTCCCGCTCCTCCTCGTGGGCGACGACGCGCTCCTCTGCCGGATGATCCGCGACCTCGTCTTCGAGGTCGTCGAGGTCGAGTTCGTCCAGCTCCTCGGCCGGACTAAGTGGCTCAGAGCCACTAAGTCCGGGGTCGCTCGTCCACCGGTCGCTCACTCTTCGCCCTCCAGAGGCTCGTACTTCAGATCCTGGTGATGCAGCTTGTGCCCGAGCTTGTCACGTTTGGTGGCGAGGTAGCGGGCGTTCTGCGGTGTCGGCTCGGTCTCGATCGGCACCTGTTCGACGACCTCCAGTCCGTAGCCCTCGATGCCGGTGATCTTCTTCGGATTGTTCGTGAGGATCCGGATGGTGCTCAGGCCGAGATCCGCGAGGATCTGGTTGCCGATCCCGTAGTCGCGCATGTCGGGCGCGAAGCCGAGCTCCAGGTTCGCCTCCACCGTGTCGAGCCCGTTCTCCTGGAGCTCGTACGAGCGGAGCTTGTTGAGGAGCCCGATCCCGCGCCCCTCCTGCGCCATGTAGAGCAGCACGCCCCGGTCCTCGGCGGCGATCCTGGCGAGCGCTTGCTCGAGCTGCTCGCCGCAGTCACAGCGCAGCGAATGGAAGACGTCCCCGGTGAGGCACTCGGAGTGCACCCGGACGAGCACGTCCTCCGCGCCGTCGACGTCGCCCTTGACGAGCGCGACGTGGTGCTTTCCCGTCAGTTTCTCCCGGAACGCGACCGCCGAGAACTCGCCGTAGGCCGTAGGAAGCCGAACGGTCGTCACGCGCTCGACGAGCTGCTCGTGCCGGCGCCGGTACTCGATCAGGTCGGCGACGGTGACCAGCTTCAGCCCGTGGCGTTCGCAATAGGGAATCAGGTCGGGGACGCGCGCCATCGTCCCGTCTTCGGCCATCACCTCGCAGACGACACCCGCCGGGATCAACCCCGCGAGGCGGGCGAGGTCGACCGCCGCCTCGGTCTGGCCCGCGCGCGCCAGGACGCCGCCGTCACGTGCGCGCAGCGGGAAAACATGCCCCGGCTGGACAAGATCGTCCGGCTTCGCCTCGGGATCGATCGCCACCTGGATCGTGCGTGACCGGTCGGGCGCCGAGATGCCGGTCGTGACGCCCTCGCGAGCCTCGACGGAGATCGTGAAGGCCGTCCCGTACGGCGTCTCGTTCCGGTCGGTCATCTGGCGGAGCAGAAGCTCGTCGCAGCGATCTTCGGTGAGGCAGAGGCAGATGAGGCCACGCCCCTCCTTTGTCATGAAGTTGACCGCCTCCGGCGTAGCAAACTGCGCAGCAATCGTGAGGTCGCCCTCGTTCTCGCGGTCCGCCGCGTCGACGACGACCACGAACTTCCCCTGGCGAATGTCCTCGATCGCCTCTTCGATGGTCGCGAAAGCGCTCTCGTGCAGCACAGCCATCAACGTCAGATCGTATCCGGGGCCAGGAGCCGCTCAACGTACTTCGCGAGCACATCGGCCTCGAGATTGACCGCGTCACCGGGACGGAGGTTCCCCAGCGTCGTCGCCTCGAGCGTGTGCGGCACGAGCGCGACGGCGAAGCCGCGCTCGTCGAGCGCGGCGACCGTCAGCGAGACGCCCTCGACCGTGATCGACCCCTTCTCGACCAGATAGCGTCGAAGGCCGTCGTCGACGTCGACCCAGGCCCGCGTGCCTTGTCCTTCCGGAACCGAGGAGCGGACCGTCCCCACCCCGTCGACGTGGCCCTGGACGTAGTGACCCCCGAGGGGATCTCCCGCCCGAAGCGCCGGCTCCAGGTTCACCTCACGTCCGAACGGCTTCGTCCGTGCGACGGTCTCCTCCACTACGTCGAATGCCAGCCGTCCGTCCTCGGCATCGACGACCGTCAGGCAGACGCCGTCGACCGAGACGGAGTCGCCGATCTCGGCCTCGAGCCCGCTCTCGACGACGAGCCTGCCGTCGTCGAAAGACGAGACCCGCGCACGCTCGCGGACGATTCCCGTGAACACGCCGACAAGGCTACTGACGCGCGGAGGGAGCGGGCCGGCCGCAGGCCCGCTCCCTCACCCCTTGGCGTCGGCTATGCGCTCGCCAGGCCCGTGCGATCGGTTCGCGTGTGACGTCGCCGGCCGATTGCGACGGAGAGCGTCAGCAGAAGCGCGACTCCGAAGGCGATCGAGGCGCCGACACCGGCGTCGTTCCAGCTGAAGCTGGTCGACGAATTGGATACGACAGCGGCCGGTGCCGCCGTCGCCCCACCGCTCTGATTGACGAAGCGGTGGGCCCAGCCGTCGATCATCGCGCTCGCCGGAGCGTTCCGCTGGTACTCCCTCGCCATCGCCGTCAGCCGCATCCCGTCCGCCTGCAGCGGCGTGATCGCCGCCCCACCGCTCTGATTGACGAAGCGGTAGGCCCAGCCGTCGATCATCGCGCTCGCCGGAGCGTTCCGCTGGTACTCCCTCGCCATCGCCGTCAGCCGCATCCCGTCGGCCTGGAGCGGCGTGATCGCCGGCGCGGTGGAGACGCCGAGATTGCCGAGCGCGTGATGCCTGTCGATCAGCGCCTGCTGCGAATCGGTGTGCGAGTAGATCCCGGGCGTCGGCCCGTCGACGTAGAGGCCGGAGGCCGCCTGGGCCGTGGCCGGCACGGCCAGCGCTGCGAACGCGAGACCGAGAACGAAGCGCCTTCGCCGTCGGAAGAACGTGCGGTTCATTTCGAGACTCCTTCCCATTCCCTCTGACACGACCTCTCGAGGGTCGCGCACGGGGGTAACCGCGGCCTCATGCAGGACCCATTGGCGCCCACGGCGCGGTAACGAAGCGCCCGCAACGGTGTAGTTTCAGCGGGAAGCGCATGGACTACCGCATCCTCGGGCCGCTCGAGGCGTTCGACGGCGAGCGACGTCTCTCGCTCGGCGGGGCAAGGCAACGCGCCGTCCTCGCCCTGATGATCCTCCACGAGAACGAGGTCGTGAGCCGGGACGTCATCGTCGACGCGCTCTGGGGCGAAGAGCCTCCGGCTACAGCCGCCAAGGTGCTCCAGAACTGCGTCTCCGCTCTCCGGAAAGAGCGTCCCGGAGGGACGGAGACCCTGCTGACGCGCGGCGCCGGGTACGAGCTCCGGATCGCGCCCGGCGAGCTCGATCGCGACCGCTTCGAGCGGCTCCTGGCGGAAGGGCGCGCGGCGTTGGCCGCCGGCGACCACGCCGACGCCGGGGAACAGCTCCGGAAAGCCGTCGCCTTGTGGCGAGGGGCCCCGCTGTCGGACTTCACGTACGAGCGGTTCGCACAGGAGGAGATCACGCGCCTCGAGGAGCTGCACGTCGCCGCTTTGGAAGACCGGATCGAAGCCGATCTGGCGCTCGGACGCCATGTCGAGCTCGTGCCGGAGCTCGAAGCACTGGTGGCCAAGCACCCGCTCCGTGAGCGGCTGCGATGGCAGCTGATGCTGGCGCTCTATCGCACCGGGCGGCAGGCCGAGTCCCTGGAGACGTACCGCGCGGCACGCCGGACGCTGCTCGCCGAGCTCGGCATCGAGCCTGGCCGGGCGCTCCACGAGCTCGAGCGCGCGATTCTCGAGCACGACCCCGCGCTCGACGCGCCCGTGCCGGCGCGGGCCGCGACCACGGCCGCCTCCGGGACGAGGCCGGGACGGATGGCTTCCTCTCCCATTCTCGGCCGCGACGAGGAGCTCGCTTTGCTTCGGGCCGGGCTGGACGACGCGCTCGCCGGGCGCGGCCGTCTGTTCCTCGTCGTCGGGGAGGCCGGCAGCGGTAAGACACGCTTCGCGGACGAGGTCGCCAGCCTGGCGAAACAGCGCGGCGCTCGCATCCTGTGGGGGCGCGGGTGGGCCGGTGGGGGTGCCCCGGCGTACTGGCCATGGCGACAGGCGATGCGCGACGCCGGACATCCACTGCCGGAACCCGCGGCGGGAGACGAGACCGCGCGCTTTCAGTTCTTCGAGGCCGTGAGCGAGGCGGTGCGCGCCGAGGCCTCGGAGCAGCCGCTCCTGCTCGTGTTCGACGATCTCGACTCCGCCGACGACGGGACGCTGCTGCTGCTCGAGTTCGTTGCGTCGGAGCTTCCGGAGATGGGCGCACTCGTGCTCGCGCTCGGGCGCGGGGACGCGTCTCGCCTCGACGACCTAGCCCGTCACGCGACGCGGACCGTGCGGCTCGCACCGCACGGCGGTCCCTGAAGTCGGCCCTACGGCTCGTGCACGTAGGCGGTCAGCAGCACGTCGTCGCCCACCGGCTCCGCCTTGAGCTGTCGTAGCTCGATCGGCTCGGGGAGCTCCGGGGTGAAGGCGACGCCCGCCCCGGCGATCCGTGGCGCAACGAAGAGCAGCACCTTGTCGACGAGATCCGCCCGGAGAAACGACGAGGCGAGCATCGGCCCGCCTTCGAGCAGCAGTGACTGGACGCCGTCTGCGGCGAGGTGGGCCAGCTCGTCCGCGAGTGGGCCGGTGAGCAGTTCCAGCTCCGAGCCCGCAGGCAGCGGCCCCCGGCCGAACGCGAGCCTCCGCGGCTGTCGCTCGGCTCCGATGTCCCGCGCGGTCAGCTTCGGGTCATCGGCGCGCACCGTCCCCATCCCGACCGCGACCGCGTCGACCTCCGCGCGGAGCTCGTGGACCCGCCGCCGCGACTCCTCACCCGTCACCCACCGGGTGCCGGGAGTCGCGGCTCGCCCGTCGAGCGTGAGCCCGAGCTTGAGGATCACGAACGGCCGCCCGTCTGCTGCCCAGGTCCGCCAGGCCTCGTTCTGGGCGCGCGCCGCCGCCGAGTCGGCGTGCTCCACCTTCACCCCTCCCGCGCGCAGCACCTCCAGTCCCCCGCCGGCCTCCGGATTCGGGTCGAGCGAGCCCGCCACCACCTTCGCGATGCCCGCCGCCAGCACCGCGTCCGTGCACGGCGGCGTCGAGCCGTGGTGGGCGCACGGCTCCATCGTCACGTAGAGCGTCGCGCCCCGAGCCCGGTCGCCTGCCGCGCGGAGCGCGATCACCTCTGCATGCGGGCCTCCCTTGCGCTCGTGCCAGCCCTCCCCCACGGTCTCGCCGTCACGGACGACCACGGCGCCGACGACGGGATTCGGATGTGTCGTCCCGCGCCCTCGCTCCGCGAGCTCGAGCGCGCGCTCGAGACTCATGCGATCTCGTCCACCAGCTGCGTGTAGGCGTGTGGCGGGTCGCCGGCGGCGAAGATCGCGGAGCCGGCGACGAAGAGGCTCGCCCCGGCCTCGCGCACGTCGCGGATGTTCTCGGTCCCGATGCCGCCGTCGACCTGCACGTGCACCTCGTCGGGGAGGACGGAGCGCGTCGTGCGAATGCGCTCGTACGCATCGGGCATGAACTCCTGCCCGGAGTAGCCGGGCTCGATGCTCATGCAGAGCACGAGATCGGCGCCCGCGTCGGCTGCCGCGTGGGCAGCCTCAGCCGCGTCCGTCTTCGGCCTGAAGGCGACGCCGAACTCCAGGCCCTGCCCGCGCGCCTGACCCGCGGTCACCCGCAGGTCGGGGCAGGCCTCGTAGTGCACGGTGACACTGTCGCCGCCCGCCTTGGCGAAGGCTGCGAAGTGCTTCTCGGGCGTCTCTGTCATCAGATGGCAGTCGACGACCGCGCCCGAATCGTGGATTCGAGCCGAGATCGACTGCAGGACGATCGGGCCGATCGTGATCGGCTCGACGAAGTGGCCGTCGCCCACGTCGAAGTGAAAGATCCGCACGCCGGCCCCAAGCAACACGTCGATCTGCTCGCCGAGACGGGCGAGGTCGGCCGCGTACAGAGACGGCTCGACCTCGACGCCCCTCACCCAGTCGTTCCAGCCCATCGCTTGCGCAGATTACGTGCGCAGACGCGCGATGAAGAAGCCGGACGTGCCGTGCACGTGCGGCAGCGTTTGGAGGAACTCGGGACGTCCTGGATGCCGGAACTGCGGCCACTCCTCCCCGAGCGGATCGACGCGGAGACCCGATTCGTCGACGACTGCGTCCGTCTCTTCCTCGTGGATGGTGCAGACGGAGTAGAGGATCGTCCCGCCGGGCTTGACGCGGTCCGCCGCCACGCGCAGGAGCTCGAGCTGAAGGTCGGGCAGCGGGCGGGCGTGCCAGCGAAGATCGGGACGGCCCGCGAGGACACCGAGGCCCGAGCAGGGCGCATCGACGAGCACTCGGTCGAATCCGGCCAGCTCAACCGGGAGTTTGGTCGCGTCGGCGTTGACGACGGTGACGTTGGCGGCGCCGAGGCGGCGGCAGTTCTCCTCGAGCTCCCGCGCACGTCCTGGATGCAGCTCGACGGCGACCACGTCACCGGCGAGCTGCGTCGCCTTGCCGCCCGGCGCCGCGCAGAGATCGAGGGTGCGCTCGCCCGGTCGCGCGCCGACCGCGAGGCCGGCGAGCTGCGAGCCGCGGCTTTGCGGCCAGATCAGGCCCGCGTCGACCGCGGCCTCGTCGACCCGCTCGACATGGAGCGCGTCCGGTAGGTCGACGTCGGGCCTCCCTTCGACGTGGCCCTCCTTCCGCCTGTTGAGGCGGACGACGCGCTCGGGCGGCTCGTTCTGAGCACGCATGAGGGCGAGGGTGCCCTCGGCTCCGAGCTCGTCCCACCAGACCTCGGCGACCCAGTCCGGATACGAATGCCGCAAGGCGGCCTCATCAGGAGCCCTTTCGGGGAGCGAGGTCAGAAGCGGGGCCATCCCGCCCGCCAGTCGTCGCATCACGGCATTCGTGAACGCCACCGCCCGCTCGAGCCTCGCCGCGCGGACGAGCTCGACGGTCTCGTTCACCGCCGCGTGCTCGGGAACGTCCGTGAAGCCGAGCTGGTAGGCGCCCAACCGAAGCGCCGCGCGTACGGGAGGATCGAGCTTGCGAACGGGTCGCTTCCCGAGCGTGCCGATCGCGTGATCGAGCGTGCGCACGCGCTGCACCGTCCCGTAGGCGAGCCTCTGCGCGAGCGCGCGGTCGCGGCCCTCGAGCCCGGTCGCCGCGCTCCGCAGCACGCGGTCGGCGTACGCGTCGTCCTCGAAGACGCGTAGGACGACCTGGTAGGCCGCCTCGCGCGCCGTCATCGAAGCCCGCGGAGAAACTCGTCGTACGTCATGCGGCGGCCGCCGTCGGGCTGGACCTCGACCGGCACCACCTCACCGTCGACGACGAGTGCCTTCCAGATCGTCACAGGCTTCCCGCGCAGCTCGGCTCTCGCTCCGATGTGCGGCGAGAGCGCGCGCACACGGTTGACGAGCTCCTCGGCCGGACGGCTCCAGTCGAGTGCCCGGTCCGCGGCCGTGATCTTTTCGGCGTATGTCACTCCCTCGTCGCCCTGGGGTGTGAACGTCGGCTCCGGGAGGATGTCGTCGAGGAGCTCCGCGGCGAGGGAGGCGGCCCGGTCGTAGACCACGCCCGCGTCGTCTTCCGGCGCGATCGCGAACGAGCGCTGCGCCGCGATCGGCCCGGCGTCGAGCTCCTTGACCGTGCGATGGATGGTGACGCCCGTCTCCGCGTCCCCGGCCATGATCGCCCGCTCGACCGGCGCCGCACCGCGCCAGCGGGGAAGCAGCGACGGATGGACGTTCAGCCACAGCCGCTCCGCGAGCACCTCCTCGGGGACGAGAAGCCCGTAGGCGGCGATGAGGACGATCTCGGCTCCGAGGTCGAGGCCGGGCTCGGGCCTCGGCGGCTGCAGGACCCGGATGCCGAGCCGCTCCGCCGTTTCCTTCGCCGGAGGAGCCCCGGTCTTCCGGCCGCGGCCTCGCGGCGCGTCCGGGCGCGTGAGCAGTGCCGAGATCTCGTGCCGCGCCGACAGGCGCTCGAGCACGTCCGCTCCGAACGGCGCCGTCGCGGCGACGGCCAGTCGGGTCACGGGCCTACCGGAGGACGAGGCGGGGGCGAAGGACGGCCATCGCCTCGCGCCGGGCTTCCGGGGTCGTGCGGTCGACGATGAGGGTGCCGTCGAGGTGGTCGAGCTCGTGCTGGGCGATCCGGGCGGCCATCTCCTCGAGGTCGTAGCCGACAGGCTCTCCTTGCTCGTTCCGGCCCTCGATCCGGACGGCGGTCGAGCGTTCGACGGGCACGCTCACTCCCTGCAAGGAGAGGCAGCCTTCGTCGTCGGTGTCCAGCTCGTCGCTACGGCGGACGATCTCCGGGTTGACGAGGGTCGCCACCGTGTCCTCCTCCGGGGCGAAGACGAAGAGGCGCTGCAACACACCCACCTGCGTGGCGGCGAGCCCGACCCCGTTCGCCTCCTTCATCAGCTCTCCCATGCGGGCGGCGAGCCGGCGCAGGTCGTCGTCGAACTCCTCCACGGGGCGTGCCTCCATGCGCAGCACCGGATCGGGGTATTGCCGGATCTGGGTGAGCGCGAGCTGCCGCCGGGCCTCTCGCTCGGCGTCGAGCTCCTCGTTCCGTACCTCGCCCTCGACACTCATCTCGGCGGGCACACTAGCGGGGTGAAACGGAGCGAGCGCGAGCTGATCATGAGGCAGGGCGTAGAGCATGCCGAGACCCCCCGGGACCGGGCGGAGCGCGCGGCGCTCGAGGAGGACCTGAAGGAGAATCCGCTGACCGGCCGGACGCTCCGCCGCAGGCTGCGGAACTTCCGCCCGGATGCCGGCGCCCAGCTGGCGGCGCTGAGCGGGCCGCTGCCCTGGATGCGACGGCTCCGGTCGATCGAGATCGAGGTCCGGCTGCACGAGCGACAGCTGAGCGACGCCTGGGAGGCGCTCCGGCAGGAGTGCAGCGGGGACGTCGGCCGGTTCGCCCGCGAGTGGCGTCGCCTTGCCGACCGGTGGGACTTCGAGGAGGTCAACGAGCTGATCGACCGGCACAACCGCAACTACCCGGCCGAGTCCCGCCTGCCCATGAACCCGAGGACGGGCGACTTCGTCCTCGTCAACGGGAGGCCCTACACCCGCCCGCGCCTCGACGCCGCCTGGATCCTCTCCCACTACCCCGCGGAAGGTGCAAACTCCGAGGAGTGACGGACTCGCTCGCCGGCAACCTGCTGATCGCATCCCCGGCGATTCTCGACCCCAACTTCCGGCGGACGGTCGTCTTCCTGACCGCGCATACCGACGAGGGCGCGGTCGGAGTCATTCTCAACCGGTGCTCCGAGACGACCGTTGCCGAGGCAGTGCCACAACTTGCGCCGATCGCCCCGCTCGAGGATCCCGTCTTCTTCGGCGGGCCGGTCAACCCGGAGGGTGTCGCCGTCCTCGCGGAGTTCGACGATCCCGATGACGCGGGCATCGTCGTGCTCGAAGGCGTGGGCTTCGTCGCCCTCGACAGCGCTCTGGAGGAGGAACCGCCCCCGGTTCAGCGGGCGCGGGTCTTCGCGGGCGTCTCGGGTTGGGGCCCCGAGCAGCTCGACGGCGAGCTCGGCCGCGAGGACTGGATCATCGAGCCGGCCGGCCCCAACGACATCTTCACCGACGACCCCGAAGGGCTCTGGAGCGACCTCCTGCGGCGCAAGGGCGGCCAGTACGAGCTCGTCGCCCGCATGCCGCTCGACCCCTCGCTGAACTGACCAGAACCGTTCGAAAGCGACAGCTTTCGAACGGCCTCTAGAGCGACTGCGGGTCGACGTCGACGACGGCCGTGAGGCCGGCGCGGCGCATCGCGGGCGCCGCCGCGCTGAGCAGCCGGCTTGCGTGAGTCGCGATCCGCCGCGGCTGCCCGGTCTTCGCCACGAGCTGAGCGCGAAACTTCCCGCGCAGTCGTAGTAAGGGCGCCGGCCCGAGGACGCCCTCGTCTGCCAGGCCTGCCTTCAGCTCGGCCAGCGCCCGCATCGGCTCTTCCCGGTCGGTACCGCTGACGACGATGCGGACGAGGTGGCTGAAGGGCGGGTAGCCGAGCTCACGGCGGCGCTCGAGCTCGCCAGCGAGGAAGCCGGCGACGTCGTGGCGGACGGCGTAACGAATCGCCCGGGAGTCGGGCTGAAACGTCTGCACGAGCACGCGCCCGGGCGCGTCGCGGCCGCTTCGGCCGGCGAGCTGCGTCAGCAGCTGGAACGTACGCTCCTCCGCGCGGAAATC
>DASUXI010000097.1:0-15486 GCA_036377995.1 Gaiellaceae bacterium | reverse complement strand
CGGCTAGGCGTTTCTCCGCGAGGGCAGGCATCGCCCCGAGCGAGTGGTTGATCAAGTAGGTCGTATCGCGGAGGATCGGGAAGCGGTCGCGATAGGCGCTCAGATCCATCGGCCGCAGCCTACTGTGGAAGAAACGCCACGCCCTCGGCCCACTTCAGGGGTCAGAGCCCTACTGAACCTTTCGGACGGTCTAGTTGAGCTCGGTGAGGTTCCGCTCCGACGGCCCGACGTACCGCGCGCTCGGGCGGATCAGCCTGCCGGTGCGCTTCTGCTCGAGCACGTGCGCCGACCAGCCCGCTGTGCGCGAGCACGCGAACATCGCCGGCGCGAGCGGCGGGGGCACGTCGGCGACGTCGAGGACGACCGCCGACCAAAATTCGACGTTCGTGTACGAGTGACCCGGGTTCCGTTCGGCGATCGCGTTGTGGGCAGCAATCTCGACCGCCTCGGCTACCTCGACCCGAGGCGAGCCGAGCTCCTTCGCCGTTCGCTTGAGCACGACCGAACGCGGATCCTCGGCGCGATAGACCCTGTGCCCGAAGCCCATGATGCGCTCCTTCCGCGCGAGCGCGTCGCGCACCCAGCCCTCCGCGTCGCCGCTCTCGGCGACAGCGTCGAGCATCGGCAGGACGCGCGCCGGCGCGCCCCCGTGGAGCGGGCCGGACAGCGCGCCGACCGCGGCGGCCAGGACCGCGCCGCAGTCCGCCCCGGTGGATGCCACGATCCGGGCGGTGAAGGTCGACGCGTTGAGACCGTGCTCGCCGGTGCAGATCCAGTAGGTGTCGATGGCCTTCGCATGACGTTCGTCGACCTCGCCGCGCCACGCGAGCAAGAAGCGCTCGGCCGCGGTCCGTCCCCTCATCACCTCGGCCTCGGGCACCGGCGGCTCGTCTCCGCGCGCCGACTGGGCGACGATCGAGAGCGCCGCCGACGACAGCCGGGCGAGGTCGTCGCGCGCCTGCACGTCGTCAATGTCGATCAGCTGTCCGAGGCTCCAGTCGCCGCTCAGGATCGCGAGCGCCGCCTGCAGGTCGCTCATGTGGCCGCCCGTTCGGACGGGCTGCGGGCAGTACGAGGCGGGGAGCCCGGGCTCGAGCGACTCGTCGACGAGAAGCCCCCACACCTGCTCGAACGGGACCTTGCCGACGAGCTCCTCGATGTCGATGCCGCGGTACCGGAGCGAGCCGCCCTCCTTGTCGGGCTCGGCGATTCGCGTCTCGAACGCGACGACCCCCTCGAGCCCCGGCCTGAAGTCGTTGGTGCCGCTCACGTGGGTTCCTCCAGCTCGATGACCCGGCCGACCGACCGTTCCTGCGCGGCCGCCAGCACGAGTGCCGCGGCGGCGGCGTCCTGGACGGCGACGCCGACGGACTTATACAGCGTGATCTGCTCCGGCGAGGTACGTCCCGGCCGGACGCCCGCCACCAGCTCTCCGAGCTCCGCGTGGACGTGGTCGGGATCCACGCCGACGAGCTCCGGTGCGCCCGCCGGCGGCGGCGCAAACGCGGACTCACGTGACTCGACCACGAGGAGAGCGTCGGCGACGGTGGCCGCGTCGAGCTCGCGGCCGGCCGGGTTGAGCCCGACCGAGTTGACGTGCGTCCCGGGCGACAGCCACTCGCGCCGAACGACGGGCTCACGGGCGTGCGTCGTCGTCGCGACCACATCGGCTCCCCGAACCGCCTCCTCATACGAGCTCACGGCTCGTGCTCCGGGACCGAGCTCGCCTGCGAGCGTCTCGGCCTTCGAGATCTCGCGCGACACGATCCGGATCTCGGCGAAGTCGCGCACGCGCGGGAGCGCGTGTGCGTGCGAGCGCGCCTGGACGCCCGCGCCGACGATCGCCAGCACGCGCGCGTTCTCCCGCGCGAGCAGGCGAGTGGCCAGCGCAGAGCCGGCCGCGGTCCGGGTCGCGGTGATGTACGTGCCATCCATCAGCGCGACGGGCGTCCCGTTCTCGGGGTCGAACACGCAGATCACCGCCTGATGCGTCTCGCGGTCGCGGTTCTGCGGGAACAACGTCACGAGCTTGCAGGCGAGCCCGGCCGAGGGCAGGAACGCCGGCATGACTCCGAGGAGTGCCTCGCGCTCGGGGACGAGCGCCGCCACGCGCGGCGGCATGGACACCTGACCGGCGCTCAGGTCCCGGTGCGCCTCCGCCAGCGCGTCGACGAGCTGGTCGAGGTCGAGCAGCTCGCGCACATCGGCCTGGGAGAGCAGGATCACGAGAGCTTCTTGAGCAGCCCGAGCGCCTGCTGGTTCCAGGGAACACGGTGCGTGACACCCGCGGCGCCCACTCGCCCGCGGTTGGCCAGGTACCAGTCGTAGGTCTCGATCAATGCGTCGCGATTCGAGAGCCTCGGCTGCCATTCGAGCAGTCGCTCCGCCTTCGAGACGTCGACGAACGAATCGCGGTGCGCGGTCTTGTAGTGCCACTCCGCGAGCGGGGAGAGCCGGGCCAGCTCCAGGGCGCGGAGCGCGATCTCGGCAGGCTTGACCGGCACCGGCGTCAGCCGCGACTGCGAACGGGCGTGGTCGATGAGCGCCTGCAGGTCGGTCCGAACCGTGCCGAACTCCGCCGCGCCGACGTTGAACGTCGCACGGGCCGCGGCAGGCGCGTTCGCCGCGCGGACGATCGCGTCGACGAGATCCTCGACTGCGAGCAGCTGGTAGCGGTTGTGCCCTTTCCCGAGGATGTAGATCCGGCGGCCCTCACGAATCCAGTCGAAGAGGATCTCGAACACTCCCAGTCGCTCGGGCCCGATGAAGGTCTTCGGCCGGATGATCGTGGTCTCGGCCGCGGCGACCCTGCAGAGAGCCTCGGCGTCGATCTTCGATTCGCCGTACCAACCGACGCCCACGAGCGGATCGTCCTCCTCGATCGGATGCTTCTCCGGGACGCCGTAAACCGCGGTGGACGAGATGAAGACCACGCGCTTCACGGCCGACTCGTTCGCAGCTTGCAGGACGTTCTCCGTCCCTCCCACGTTCACGGAGCGAATCGATTCCCTCGAGGCCTGGATCGGCAAAGCGGCGGCGGCGTGCACGACGACGTCCGCGCCCGCCGCGAGCTCCCGAACGCGATCCCGGTCGCGAACGTCTCCCCGCAGCTCCTCAACCGAGCGCTCGAGCTGCGCGTCGTCGAGCGGCGCGACATCGAGCGTGCGCACATCGTGCCCCTCGGCGAGCAGCCGCCTGGCCAGATGCAGGCCGAGAAAGCCCGCACCGCCTGAGATCGCGTAGAGCATCAGCGGTTGGGAACGCTAGTCGCCGCCGGGGGCGAAGGCGCAGGCGCAGCGGGAGGGCTCGCATCGACGAGCACGGCGGCGGCGAGAAGAACGGCCATCCCGACCATGCTCTCGCCGAGCAAGCTCCGTTGGAGCCGGCCGAAGACGCGCGGCTCCCCGCGCACGACGGCCGGCGCGGCAACGAGCTTGTGCACGCCGCCCCAGGCAAGCGCCGTGAGGACCAGGCCGATCTTGACCAGCAGGACGTGCCCGTAGCCGGTCGTCCAGAGATCCTTCAATGCGGGCAGGCGCAGGATGCTCAGGTAGACGCCGGCCAGGAGGAGCACGCCGATGCAGACCGTGGCAAGCCGCGAGAAGCCGAGAAACGCTGTGCGTCGTGCCTCGGGAACGAGCGGCCAGACGACGACGGCGAGCTGAACCAGACCCCCGATCCACAGGCATGCGGCCGACAGGTGCGCCCAGTCCGCGATCTCCGACTTCCACGAGGAGCCCCGGTCGACCGCGGAATGGCCCGACAACGAGAGGCCTGAGACGAAACCGAGCCCCAGGACGAACGCGGGCCAGAGGAAGACCGTGCGGTCGGTCAGCCAGGCCAGGAACAGGAGCGCCGTCACGAGCGCGAACCCGAGCGTCATGGCGATGAATGCACGCCCGAAGCGAGACTGCGCGATCGGCGAGAGATCGCCGTACAGCAGCCGGCCGAACGGCAGCTGAAGGGCGTCCTCCGCCCGCAGGAGGAACGCGACGACCCCCGCGTTCAGCGTTGTCGCGGCTCCGATGCCCGTCAGGACGTAGAACCGGCGCTCGGCTTGCGGCGGCAGCGGTCCGCGCGCGACCAGCAGCCGAAAACCGAGGCCGCCGACGAGGAGCGCCAGCCCGAGGAAGTACACCCAGCGCACCACGTGCTCGGTCCGGGTCGGGCCCGACGCGCCGAAGGCGGAGGTCACCGGCGGCGCAGGCGCCCGCACGCCAAAGGTGAAGACGCCGGACACCACGTGCCCGTCGCCCGAGAGCGCGCGCCAGCGCACGGTGTACGCGCCGCGTCCGAGACGCGGGACGGAGGCCTTGAGGTAGCGGCCGTCGTTCCAGGACTTGACGGCGCCGATGCTCCCGTGGGACGAGTAGAGCTGAACCGACCCCGGGACCGCCTTGACGTACTGGTCGAACAGGAGCACGACGAGCCCCGGAGACGAGGAAAGGCGCTCTCTGAACCCGGGAGTGGTCTTCTGCAGCGTCGCGTGGGCGGATGCGACCGCCGGCAGCGCGAGGGCGGCGGCGCCGACGAGGATGGCGGCTACGCGTCTCACCGGTGCGGCGTCCCCGCGAGCGGCGAGAGGTGGCCGAAGATCGGCGACACGTCGCGATCGCAGTAGAGGGCGACCGAGATCACGACGAAGGTCAATGCGAAACCGGCCGCAACCGTGTGCGAGCGCGGCCGAACGCAGCGCACGAGCGGAAAGACGGCGCCTGCGACGAGGGTCCAGCCGAGCACGTGGTGGAGAAACGACGAGCGCTGGAAGAACCAGGCGTTCTGCTCGTGGATGAGGAACGCGGCGCCGGAGACGAGAAAGGCCGCCGTCATCCCGAGCCGCCACCAGCGGCTGTGGAGCTTCCCGCGCACGAGCGCGAGCTCGATCGCGCCGGCGAGCATGAACACCTCCGCCCACGCGCCGTGCGCGACCATGTGCAGAGTCGAATTGGTGAAGAACACCATCACCGGCCACAGCAGGAGGCCCAGCCCGAAGGCGAGCCCCGGCCAGAGATAGGCACGCCACGCGCGGCGCTGCCAGACCTCGGTCCCGACGAGGCCCTCCGCGAGCAGGCAGAGCCCGAGCAAGAGGAACCCGGTCGCGAACAGCCAGTGGACGTGCTCGGACGGAGGGGTCACGTCTCCCCCTCGAGATCCTCGAGCACCCCGTGGGCGACGACGAAGTGGAAGAAGAGGCCGACGGCGATGACGAGCAGCGGCGGCTCGACGAAGAGCCACCAGAAGCCCTGGCCTCCCGGATGCAGGAGGGTGACGCGGTACGGCTGGACGATCGCCCACACGAGCCCGGCGAAGGCCGTCAACGGCCCGAGGCCGGAGACGACACGGGCTGCTGCCGTCCGTCGTGTTCGTGTCTCTAGTTCGGTGACGAGCTCTGCGCTCACGCTGTCCTTCCTGGTCGAAGTGAAGACCAGGCCCGCGGACACCGCGCCCGCAGGCCTACGCGGGAGCCGGCGGAGGCCGAACTTCGAAGGCGAGCCCGAAGAGGCTGCGGGGGGTCGTGCGCTCGGCGATCGCGACGCGCGGCATCGACGGCTCGACCGCGCCGACCATCGAGGCGCGCGCGGCTGTCTCGGCCGCGTACGTTTCGTAGGCGGAGAGCCACAGCTCCACGGTCCGGTAGAGCAACGCGACGAACACGGAGAGGACCGCGAACACCGGCAATGCGGAGCTGTGCAGCCAGGGCGCAAGAAGCGGCCAGCGCCCGGACGAGATCCCCTCGACGTGCATCTGCACGAGGTAGATGAGCGATGTGCCGACGAACGAGCCGAGCCAGAGGCGAGGCGAGAGCTCGAGGCGGATCCTGGGGCCTCGCACCCGGGCCGGCGACTCGTCGGCGGCGAGCAGGCGCCGTGCCGCGCGTGCAACCGACCGGGCCTTGACGAATCGCCAAACGAGGCGCGCCAGCATGAGCGCGACGCCGACCTTCACGACGGCCAGCAGCACTGGGTAGTAGTCGGCGCCCGAATAGCTCGGTGCCGCGACGTGACGTCCGAAGTCGAGCCGGTGGGTCAGGCTCCGCCCGAGGAGCTCAGCGATCAGCGTGAGCAGGACGAGCGCGAGCCGCGCGAGCAACCGCTGGTGCCGTCGAGCCCGGTCCATCCCGGACAGTGTGCGGTCCGCAACGCGGTCAGGTCAACTCGGACGCCGCTACGAGACGATCGTGAGCGTCCACTCGTCGCTGCAGCGCGACTCGAACCCGACGAGGAGGATGCGCTGCCACTGGCCGAGGCAGAGGGACCCGTCGGTGAACGGGATCTGCTCCGTCCGCGGGCCCAACAACATCGAGATCATGCGCTCGCGCTCGTCGGTCCGGAGCGGCACGAACCGCTCGAGCATGCACTCGAGATCCGAGAAGAAGCCGGTCTCTCGCTCCTGCACCCGGATCACCGAGGGATCACCGTTCGGCGAGATGTATGCGATGCCGCTGCCGCCCGACCGCGCGATCTCGCTACCGACGTCGTTCGTGATGTCCAGCACGGTCAGGTTCGGAAGTGCTGCTGCGATCGAGACCGGGATTTGCACGCTGGTCATTTCGGAGCCACCTCCCGCGGCAGCCGGAAGTGGACGTCCTCGCGCGCGACGGTCACCTCGACCACCTCGCCGAAGCCCCTGGTCGCCAGCCGGCCGATCGTCGCCTCGATGAGCTCCTCGGGCGTCGACGCGCCCGCGGTCAGGCCCACGACCTCGTGGCCGTCGATGACACCGTCAACGAGCTCGCTCTCTCCGTCGATCAGCGCGGCCGAGGCTCCGGCGTTCCGCGCGACCTCGACCAGGCGCTGGGCGTTCGAGCTCGTTTGAGAGCCGATCACGAGGATGAGCGTCGCCTCCTCGGCGAGCCGCTTGACGGCATCCTGGCGGTTCTGGGTGGCATAGCAGATGTCATCGGCGGCGGGACGCCGGAGCGTACCGAACCTGTCCTCGAGAGCATCGACCGTTTCCCGGACATCGTCGAGCGAGAGGGTCGTCTGGCTGATCACCGCGACCGGCCTGCCGTCCGATTCGAGCCGGGCGGCCTCCTCGGGCGACTCGACGACAATCGTCGCATCCGGCCGCTCTCCACGCGTCCCGATCACCTCCACATGGTCGGCGTGCCCGACGAGGGCGACCAGATGCCCGCTGTCCGCATAGCGGCGGGCCTCCGCGTGGACCTTCGAGACGAGCGGGCAGACGGCGTCGACGACGCGGAGGCCGCGGCGCTCGCAGTTCTCGCGCACCGCGGGCGCGACGCCATGGGCCGACAGCACGCAGATCTCCCCTACCGGGACCTCGTCCTCGTCGTCGACGAAGACGGCACCCAGGTGCTCGAGCCGCCTCACGACATGGTCGTTATGGACGATCTGGTGGCGGACGTAGATGGGCGGCCCGTGCTCGGCCAGGAGCCGCTCGACGATCTCGATCGCGCGGTCGACGCCCGCGCAAAATGACCGGGGGGCGGCCAGGAGGACGCGCTTGCTCACGCGACCGCCTCCAGCCCCTTCAATGCGCGGCGCGCCCCGAGCGCCGCACGCACGGTGACGAGCGGCTCGCGCGCGAATCCGCGCAGGAACCCGACGTAATCGACCTCGCCGTTCGGCCTCGCGCCCCGCGCAACACCACCGAGTCGCCGCGAGGGGGTGTCGCTGACCGCGCGCAGACAGCCGACCATCTGCCCGCTGCGGGCGAGCGCGCCGGATTCCATGTCGACGGCGTCCGCACCGGTCCGGCGGTGGAGCAAGGCGCGTTCCAGGGGATCGTCCACGATCCTGCTCGCCCCGAGGATCGTTCCCCGGCGCGCCCTCGCCGCGCCCAGCGGACCTCCCTCCCACAACACGGCTCCTCCTTCGTCGACGACCCGGGTCGCGTCGATCACCGTGCCGACGGGCAGGTCCCCGGCCAGTGCCCCGGCGATGCCGAAGGAGACCAGTCGACCGGGGGGCACACCCTGCGAGACGCCCAGACCTACGAGCGCCGTCCGTCCCAGCTTGCGCGCGATGCGCTCCTCGACCGTCATCGCGCAGGCGAACGTCAGCCCGTCAGTGTCCACGCCATGCTCCGGGCGCTCTCCTTCAGTGAGCCCGCCGCCTCGTATGCCGCTGATGGTTCGAACCCCGAATGGATGGCGCAGTGCTCGCAGCGCGGGTCGTTCCCGGGGCCGTACTCCTCCCACTCGATCCCGTCGAGCAGCGCGTCGTACGTGGGGAAGATCCCGTCGGTCAGCAGGTAGCACGGGCCCTTCCACCCGTACGGGTTGCGCGTGATCGACCCCCAGGGAGCGCACTTGAGCTGCCGCTCCCCGGTGAGGAACTCCTGGTAGATCGGGCTGGCCAGCCAGCGGTAGTTCCTCTGCCGGGCGACCTTGCGGATGATGCGGAACTTCTCCTCGTGCTCCGCGCGGGTCATGGTCAAAGCAGGATCGATCTGCGAGTACTGGTATCCCGGCGCGATCAGCATCCCGTCGATGCCTATCTCGTTGGTGAGGTAGCCCATCATCTCGAGCACGTCGTCGACGGACGTCTCCTTGAAGATCGTGGTATTCGTCGTCACGCGGAAGCCGGCAGCGCGTGCCTTCTTGATCGCGTCGACGGCGATGTCCCAGAGGCCCGGGTAGTCGCAGATGTAGTCGTGGATCTCCCGCATTCCGTCGAGATGCACGACGAACGTCAGCCGGTGACTCGGCTTGAACACGTCGAGGTATTGCTCGAGCCGGAGCGCGTTCGTGCAGAGGTCGATGTTCTTGCCGAGGTCGAGCATGCCCTCGACGACGCCCTCGATGCCCTTGAAGACGAGAGGCTCGCCCCCGCAGATGGAGACAACCGGCGCGGGGCACTGGGCCCCGGCGTCGACGCACTCCTCGACCGTGAGCCGGGCTTTGTTCGATTCGTACTCGCGGATCTTCCCGCAACCGATGCAGGCGATGTTGCAGGCGAGCGTCGGCTCGAGCATCAGCACGAGCGGATAGCGCTCCCCTTTCCTCGTCTGGCTCGCCACGTACTTGCCGATCTGCACTGTCGAGCGGAGCGGGAACTTCATCCGTTGAGCCTTTCTCTCAGGCGCCCGAGGGCGAGGACGGGAAACGTGAGGCGATAGAGGTGGTAGCGGATCATGAAGTCAAGGGGAAAGCCGGTGCCTGTGTAGTGCTGCTCGTCCCAGTCGCCGTCGGCGCGCTGACCCTGGCAAAGATACTCGGCGGCACGTCGCGCGGACAAGCCCGCCGCGGCGCCGGCCGAGACGTACCCCATCAGCGCCCAGGCCGTCTGCGACGGAGTCGCGGCCCCTCGGCCACGGAACGCGGGGTCGCCGTAGGAAGCGATGTCCTCTCCGAAGCCACCGTCGACCTGCTGGACCGAGTCCAGCCAGGCGACGGCCCGGCGCATCGAGCTGTGCCCGGGCGGCAACCCGCAGGCCTCGAGCGCGGGCAGAACGGCGCCGGTGCCGTACACGTGGTTGACCCCCCAGCGGCCGAACCACGATCCGTCGGCCTCCTGCTCCGCGAGCAGCCACTCGAGCCCTCGCGCGCGCGAGGCCGTGTACACGTCCTCGCGGGCGATCACCTCCAACGCATGCGCCGTGACGTCGGAGCTGGGCTCGTCGGTGACCTTGCCGAAGTCGGAGATCGGGAGGCGGTAGAGCCAGAGCGCCTCGTTGTCGACGTCGAACGCCCCCCACCCTCCGGTTGCGGACTGCATTCCGACCATCCAGTCGAGCCCACGGCGCACGGCCGGCTCGCCAACGCCGAGCTCGCGGAGCGCGAGCGCGACGACAGCGGTGTCGTCGACATCGGGATAGTTGTCGTTGTCGAACTCGAACGCCCATCCTCCGGGCGCCAGGGCCGGGCGGCGGATCGCCCAGTCGCCGCGGACGGTCACCTCCTCCCGGAGCAGCCAGTCGCCGGCGGCCACAAGCCTCGGATCCTGCGCGGAGATGCCCGCCGCCCGAAGCGCGAGCACCGCCAGGGCGGTGTCCCAGACAGGTGACTGGCAGGCCTCCGGGCGGAGCCGGTCGCCGTCGCGGACCATGAACCGCTCCCAGCCGTCGAGGCCGCGGGCGAAGGTCTCGTCCTCCGGGCCGTGCCCGAGCGTCGCGAGCATCACGAGCGACCAGACCCACGGCGGCTGGATTCCTCCCCACGACCCGTCGGTCTCCTGGCGCTCACGCACCCAGCGCTCGGCGACGCGAACTGCGCGGCGACGCCACGGCGGCAGGTACGGCGTGCCCGAAGGCTCGCATTTCCGCCCTCCGATCTCGCCAAGGTCGATCGCGCTGGGGCGCACGGGCCGAAGGGCCTCGACGACCGAGAGCGCGACCATCGTCTGCCGCGCCCAGCACGCGAAGTCGTAGACCGAGAGCGGTCCGTCGGCCGGGAAGAGGATCAGCTCCACCGGAACGTGCGCGAGCCGCGCCCAGGGCCATTGGCCGATCAGCGCCAGGAACGCGCGCGTGAAGATCCGCGTCCGCGGCACGCCGCCGGCGCGTCGGATGTAGTCGCGGGTGGCCTCGCCGGCGTCGACGCCCGCGAGCTTGAGCGCCGTGTAGGCCTCCACGGTCACGGAAAGGTTCGGAGGTCCCTCGAACCAGACCGACCACGTGCCGTCCGGCCGCCGCCGCGCGAGCAGCTCGTTCGCGAGCAGTCGGTCAGTCTCGGCGTCGCGGAGGCCCAGGAAGTGCAGGAGGAAGAGGTGCTCCGCGATCATGGTCGCGTTCGACTCCAGCTCCCCTTTCCACCACCCGTCGGGATGCTGGAGCGAGAGCAGGCGGTCGGCTCCGCGCTCCACCGCCGTGTCGAGCGAGGTCAGCTCCCGGACCGCGGTCACGCCGCGACCCTGGTTGTCACTCCGGTCAACAGCCGCGCGGCGGCGCGACCCGAGCGAACCGCGCTCTCCATCGTCGCGGGCCAGCCCGTGTCCGTCCACGCGCCCGCGCGGGTGACGTTCGGCCGCAGCGTCACGGGGCCTGGCCTCTGCGCAGCGGTCCCGGGACGGAGCGCGACCGTCGCGCGCGGCTCGCGGGAAACGCGCGACCAGACGAGGTCGGCCGGCCCGAGCCGGTCCGTGAGCTCGCCGGCCAGTCGTCCCACGAGCTCGCGTCCGCGCAGCTCCATCAGCTCGGGGACGCCGCTCGACACGATGGTGAGGTACTGGCCGCTCGCCGGGGCATGCCCGGTCAGGGCGCCATGGTCGAAGATCCAGTGCGCGTCGGAGGCGAGCAGGGCCGCGAGCGGATAGCGCAGGATCGGCCGGTCGAACAGCAGGTGCACGCTCACGATCGGCGAGTCCTCGAGGGCCGGCTCAGGCTCGCCGAGCAGCAGCGCCGACTCCTTCGGCGGAACGGCGACGACGACGGCGTCAGCGTCCAGGCGGTCGAGATCGTCGACGCGGCTGTTCGTCTCGACGATGACGCCAAGGCCCTCGAGCGCCAGGCGGACGGCGCGGCCGTGCATGTCGCCGAGGGGAGCCGTCGGCAGGAGGACGTCGCTCGCACGTCGACCGGCGAGAAGCCCTCTCTGCACGGTGAAGATCCCCATTGCCGCGCTTACCTCGCGGCAGCGGAGGTTGAGCGCCGGGCGGACGAAGACGTCCCAGAACCGGTCGAGCGCGCGCTCCGTCTGACCGAGGCCGAGAAGCAGGTCGCCGAAGCTGGCGTCGTCGTGCGCCTGGGCGTCGAGGGTGCGCAGCTTGAGGAGGGTGCCGATCGCCGCGCGGTCGCGGAAGGGCAGATGCCGGTAGCGGCGGAGCGCGATCGCGAGGGGCGTGATCGCCGACCACCGCCCCGACTCGTCCGCGACCGGGAGGCTCAGAGGGATCCGACGCAGGGATCCCGCCGCCCCCACCTGGGTGAGAAACGCGACGTACTCCGTGAAGCAGCCGAGCGCGATGTGCTGGCCGTTGTCGGGAGGAGGCGAGGGATCCCCGTCGCGGGCCGGCAGCGTCTGGACGGCCCCGCCGAGCGTCGGCCGTGCCTCGTGGACGACGACGGTGTGTCCGAGCCCCGCGAGCTCGAGGGCGGCCGCACACCCTGCAAGTCCCCCTCCGACCACAGCGGCCCTCATCTGCGCAGCCCTTCACCGACGATCCGAAGCTTCGCGAGGGCCGACAGCCGCGGCGGCCCGTCGAAGACGTCGTAGCCGCGTTCCTCGATTCGCTCGAGGGTCGCGCGATAGAGCCCCGCGAACGTCGAGACGCAGAGCGCGCTGCGCCCGTCGAGCGTCCGCAGCAAGCCGAGGCCGTCCTGGAGGTAGACGCGCGCCCGCTCGGCCTGGAATGTCATCAGCGCTCGCCAGCGGTCGGTGGCGCGGCGAGCAGAGATGTCCTCCTCCACCACGCCGAACGAGGCCAGCTCGTCCTGCGGGAGATACACACGTCCGAGCTCCCAGTCCTCGCGCACGTCTCGCATGATGTTGATCAGCTGCAGCGCAATGCCGAGCGTCTCTGCGCGCTCGACGTCTTCGGACCCGTAGACCGCGACACACGCGACGCCGACGGCTCCAGCCACCTTGGCGCAGTAGCCGCGCAGCTCGTCGAAGGTTGCGTAGCGCGTCTGCCCGAGGTCCTGCAGGCCGCCGTCGACGAGCGCATGCAGCGCCTCGCCGGGGATCGGGAAGCGTAGGCGGGCATCGGCGAGCGCGACCCCCATTGCGTCCGCCCCCGGCGGCTGCTCGAGGAACGCGTGCAGCGCCTCGAGCTCGGCGCGCTTCGCCTCGGGCTCGAGATTTCCGTCCGCGATGTCGTCGACACGCCGCGCGAACGCGTAGATCGCGGCGATCGCACGCCGCTTCTCGCGCGGGAGCACCATGATCCCGTAGGCGAAGTTCCGCGCGCGCCGGCGGGTCAATCGCTCGACTTCCGCGTAGGCGCGGGCGGTCGTCACCGCGCGAGCGCCGCCAGCGCCAGTCGCGCACGCGACGGCCGGGGCCGCTGTGTGAAGACGTCCCAGCGCGCGGCCTCGAGCGCGTCGAGCGCCGCGAGCCCGCCGCGGGCGAACAGGCCGATCGCACGTCCGGTCCGGCCGCCGATCCGCTGCCGCAGCAGCCTTCCCGGGGCGAGTAGGCCCCGAGCTCGCTCGGCCTCGAAGCGCAACACGGCGAGAAGCTCCGGGCTCGGCCGGTCGAGAGCGCTCACGCCGAAGCGCGCCCGGTCCTCGACCGGGAGGTAGATCCGGCCGAGCTCGAGGTCGCGCGGCACGTCCTGGAGGAAGTTCACGAGCTGGAGGCCCGTGCAGACATCGTCGCTCGCGGCGACGAGCTCTGGCTCCCGGTCGAGGCGCACGAGCCCGAGCACGAGCCGTCCGACCGGGTCGGCGGAGTGCCGGCAGTACTCGCGAAGATCCACCCAGCTCTCGTACTCGCTGATGCGCTGATCCATCCGGTTTGCCTCGATCAGCCGCAGGAACGGCTCCCTTGGCAGCGTGAACTCCTCGATGGTCGGTTGCAGGGCGGCCATCACCGGCCACGAGGGACGTCCCGAGTAGCAGGCCTCGAGCTCTCGCTCGAGCTCGTCCAGCGCGGCCAGGCGGTCTCCCTCGATCTCGTCACCGAGGATGTCGACCAGGCGCGCGAAGCCGTAGACGGCCCGGAGATGCGGGCGAAGGTGCCGCGGAAAGAGGATCGAGGCGACCGGGAAGTTCTCGGTGCGCGCGCGGCGCGCCACGACGGCGACATCCATCCGGGAAAGATCACCTGCCCGGCGCCCCGCGGTCAAATGGCCGCATTGCAGTCGATGCCCCGCAGGTGGTTCAATCCGTGTTGCCATCCCTGAGCGCGCGTCGTGCTCGCAGTAGAGGAGGGAGCCGTGTTGACAGATCGCCACAGCACCGGGCCGAGTGGCATGCACGAGGATCCCGTCTCCGGAGTCGCCGTCGTCGGACGGGCCCGCGTCGTGACCCTGCGCGGGGAGCTCGACGTCTACAACTCTTCCCGCGTCCAGGACGGCCTCGACGAGGCGTGCGCCGGTGATCCCGAGCGGGTCGTCATCGACCTCGGTGAGGTCGGCTTCATCGACTCGACCGCCCTCGGCGTGCTGATCGAGGCGGGGAGGAAGCTGGGCGACCCCCGCGCGCTCGTCCTCGCCGCGCCGGGCCTCGCGACTCGGCGCGCGCTCGAGATCTCCGGGCTCGACCGGCACTTCACGCTGCGCGAGTCCGTGCAGGACGCGCTCGACGCCCCGATCTAGCGAGTCTCTCAGCCGATGGCCGTGATTTCGGCGGGCGTCTCGGCCAGCTCCTCCCGCCGGATCAGCGTGAGCGAGGCGACGAACGCGGCGAAGGAGATCGCGGCGAGTGCCCAGAACGCCCAGGCGTAGCCGGAGGTCAATGCGACGCTGACCGGCTTGCCCTCCCGCACCAGAGTGTTGAAGCGGGTCGTGAAGACCGTCGAGGAAACGGCGACGCCGATCGCGCCGCCGATCTGCTGGGAGGTGTTGATCAGCCCGGACGCCAACCCGGCTTCGTGCTCGGAGACACCGGCGAGTGCGGCGATCGAGACCGGCACGAAAGCGAAAGCAATACCGACGCCGACCATCAGGTAGCCCGGCAGGAGATCGGACGCATAGTGCCCGTTCACCGGAATCTGCGCGTACCAGATCATCGCACCGGTCAGGAGCGCGAGCCCGACGGCCATGACCGGCTTCGCACCGAGCTTCGTGGTCAGCGCCTGTGCGACTCCGGCGGCGACGACGGCGGTGCCGGCGGTCGCGACGAACGTGACGCCCGTCTTTAGCGCCGAGAAACCCAGGACGTTCTGGACGTAGAGGGTGAGCACGAAGAAGTTCGCGAAGAGGGCTGCCCCGAGCAGCGCGCCCACCGCGTTCGCGCCCGCGAGTGTTCGCACGCGGAAGATCTGGAAGGGCATCAACGGGCTCTTGACCCGCCGCTCGTTGACGAGAAACGCAACGAGGAGAGCGCCGGACGCGAACAGCAAGAGGATCGTCCGCGCCGTTCCCCAGCCGACGTCGGGCGCCTTGGAGATCGTGTAGACGAACAGCGCGAGCCCGGACGTCACCGACACTGCGCCGAACGGATCGAAGCTTCGGGTCGCGATCTCGCCACGACTCTCCGGCACGATCCTCGGCGCCAACACCAGCACCGTCGCCCCGACGGGGACGTTGACGAAGAAGATCCACTCCCAGCCGAGGTACTTGGTTAGCAAGCCTCCCGTCAGGACGCCGACGGCAGCGCCGCTGCCGCCGAGAGCGCCCCAGATGCCGAGAGCCTTGTTGCGCTCCGGGCCCTCCTCGAAACTCGTCATCACGATCGACAGAGCGGCGGGCGAGATGATTGCCGCTCCCAGTCCCTGCACTGCACGGGCCGCGATCAGCATCGCTTCTCCCTGCGCGAGCCCGCAGACGAGCGACGCGGCTGTGAAGAGGACGACGCCGACGATGAAGACCCTTCGCCGGCCCAGAAGATCAGCAGCGCGCCCACCGAGCAGGAGGAAGCCGCCGAACGTGATCGCGTAGGCCGTGATGACCCATTGCAGGTTCTCGCGGGTGAAGTGGA
>DASUXI010000096.1:0-18273 GCA_036377995.1 Gaiellaceae bacterium | reverse complement strand
TGAGTGTAAGTGCACAAGGGAGCTTGACTGTGAGACCGACGGGTCGAGCAGGGACGAAAGTCGGGACTAGTGATCCGGCGGTGGCTTGTGGAAGCGCCGTCGCTCAACGGATAAAAGGTACCCCGGGGATAACAGGCTGATCTTCCCCAAGAGTCCATATCGACGGGATGGTTTGGCACCTCGATGTCGGCTCGTCGCATCCTGGGGCTGGAGCAGGTCCCAAGGGTCGGGCTGTTCGCCCGTTAAAGCGGTACGCGAGCTGGGTTCAGAACGTCGTGAGACAGTAAAACCTTGCTGTCTGTAAATCTGGCTGTTTGCTGGAAACTCCGAGTATCCCGTGCTACTCGCCGCGCAATGCGGCAGTGAGAATGCATCGGGTGCGGACAATCAGCAGGGAAGTCCTCTGGCGCCGGCGGCGCCATGACCCCTCAGAGACTGCACGCCAGACAGGGCCCGACGGGGCCTGGAAGATACAGTCCGAGCTGCATGGCGACATGCAGAGTCAGGCAGAAATGACCTGACCCTCGCGCGTCACGCGCGGGAGTAACAAAACTGTCGGTCCCTATCCACCATGGGCGCTGGAAGCTTGAGAGGAGTCGCTCCTAGTACGAGAGGACCGGAGCGAACAGACCTCTGGTGTATCAGTCGTCGTGCCAACGGCGCTGCTGATTAGCCACGTCTGGATGGGATAACCGCTGAAAGCATCTAAGCGGGAAGCCCACCTCGAGATGAGGCTTCCCATCCCCTCGAGGGAGTAAGAGCCGTGGGAGACCACCACGTTGATAGGCGGGACGTGCAAGCGTGGCAACGCGTTTAGCGGACCCGTACTAATTGCTCGAGGTCTTGATTTTGAACACCGAGTGTGGAGCTATGGAGTTTTGAGGGTGCGCGGAAACCCGCAGCATTCTTGAAAATTGCACGCTGAAGCCAGACCCAAGTCTGGCACCGGAGTGCGGTAAAGCTTCGGCGGTCAAAGCGGCGGGGAAACACCTCTTCCCATTCCGAACAGAGAAGTTAAGCCCGCTTGCGCCGATGGTACTCGGAGGGCAACCTCCCGGGAGAGTAGGTAGCCGCCGATTAATGTCGCAGCGGGAGCCGCATGGCGGCTCCCGCTGCTTTGGCATGCCTGCGGCCGTCGATCAGCGGCGGGACTGCTGCCGCGCGACCTCGCGATCCAACTCCGACTGCGACACCGGACGACGGATGTACCGTCCGATGGGCCCGATCTCCGGCCCGAAGTACGTCCTGAGTGCGTGGACGGCGAGGATGATGAACCAGATCCCCGCGACGAAGAAGAACCACGGATCCCACGTCCCAGCCACATCGGGGGCGGAGGCGAACCGGCTCGGCCAGGTGTGCTCCTCGTAGTACTCCGTCAGAACCCACACGGCTCCGAGGGTCGGAAGCCCGAGCGCGAAAACGACCAGGTGGAGCTTGAACCTGCGCAGCCTGTGTATCCGCTCGATTGCCAGCGCCTCGCGGTCGGACTCCCCTTCCGGTTTCCCGATCACAGGAACCAGCTTCGGAGTCACCCGCCCGTTCTTGGTGAAGGCCTCAGTGGGCATCGACAAATCACCTCCTCCTGAGCTTTCCAAGCATTACGGGCCGGCGGAGTCAAAACATCCGGGAAGAACCGGATCGCCCCTGCGGGATTTCACGCGAGCCCCTCTAGCGGGACCGAAGCCCCGCCGGCTCCCCGGCGGCGACGACGCCATCCTCGACCGAGGCGGTCTCGTCGGTCCCCGCCGGTGTGTGACGACGCTTACGGCGGAGAAACGGCTTCTCGACGAGCTCGTACGAGGCCACCGCCAGCACGAGCGAGATGACTATGCGCGTCAGAACGGAGAAGCGAGTTGCCGGCCACAGCGTCAGAACCGCGAAGTGCCAGATGTAGAGGGCATAGGAGATCTCTCCGAGGTAGATCACGGGGCGCCAGATCAGGAACCGGATCGGCAGGACGGGACGCTCGTCGATCGCGGCGTAGACGAGCACGACCCCCGCCGCCGCAATCACGAACAGACCCACCGTCATTCCCCAGCCCGAGTAGGGCGCGCCGCGAATCGAGACGAGTAGGAGGACCGCCGCCGCGATCGGGACAGCGGGAAGTAGAAGTCGGCGGACGGTCTCCGGCCTGGGGAGGATCCGCCACGCATAGGCCAGGCCGAGCGCACACCCGAGCAGCAGGCCGTCCGAGTGCAAGGGGCTGTAGAAGAGCGTCTTCGCGGACGCCGAGCCAGAGACGGAGAGGGCGATACGGGTCCCGGCAACAAGAGCAGCTCCCGCGACTGCGACCGTCAGGACGAGAGATCGCGGCGCCCTCAACCAGAGCAGCGCGACAAGAAGCACCGGCCAGACGAGATAGAACTGCTCCTCCATCCCGAGTGACCACATGTGGGGGAGCACGAATTCCGACCGGTGCAGTGTCTTCGCGATGTTCCCGACGAAGAGCGCCGAAATCCAGACCGCATGCAGCAGCGGACGGCGGAGCGAGGCCGGCTGAACGATCGTCGCCAGCGCGAGCATGGCGACGAGGAAGGCTGCGAGCGCCGGCAACAACCGGAACGCCCGCCGGACGTAGAACTCGGGCAGTGAGACCCTGCCCGTTCGCGAGTGCTCGCCGACGAGGAGCGAGGTGATCAGGAAGCCGCTGAGGACGAAGAAGATGTCCACGCCCGCGAAGCCGAAGCTGAACGCGCCGACTCCCGCAGCTTCGCCTGCATGTCGCGCGACCACGATCGCGATCGCGACCGCGCGCAGGCCCGTGAGAGCGGGACGTTTTCCGAGCGGACGAGCAGAGGCCAGCTGCACTCCCCGCCGACGCTAACGTGACCGTCAGACGAAAGCGAGCCCCTAGACGGGCAACGTCAGGCTCTCGAGGTCACGCGGGTAGTACGTGAGGAACTCGATGCCGTCGGCGGTCACTGCGACGGTGTCCGAATGCCGGAAGCCCCCAAGACCGGCGGCGTAGAGGCCCGGCTCGACGGTGAACACCATCCCGGGCCTGATCTCCGTCTCGTCGCCGATGTCGAGGAACGGCCCCTCGTGGTAGCGGAGGCCGATGCAGTGCCCGACGTGGTGCTTCCATGCGTCCCACAGGTGGTTCGCGTCGTAGTACGCCCGCACGGCGCGGTCGACGTCCGCGCATCGCGCCCCCGGCTTGATGGCGTCGAGGGCCGTGTCCTGCAGTGCGACCATGTGGCCGAACAGCTCGCGCTGCTCGGTCGAGGGCTCCCCGATCACCATCGTGCGCTCGAGCTCCGAGAGGTAGCCCCACACGGGTGCGCTCGCCCCGGTGACGAGCACGTCGCCCCGCTGAAAGGTGATGTTCGCCGTCAACGCGTGCGGAATGGCGGCGTTCCGCCCGATCTGTCCGCGGTAACCGGCGCTCGCGCCCTCGAAGAAGGGATTCTGGGCTCGGTAGATCGGGCCGATCGCGTCGAGCATCGCACGGGTCGCCTCGTTCGTCGCGCGCTGCGACACCTCGACCTCGGTCAAGCCGGGGCGCGTGTACCGCTGCAACAGCGTGTGCGCCAGGTTTCCCCACTTCGCGCTCTCGCGGATCAGCGCGATCTCGGCCGGGCTCTTGACCGCGAGCTGGTCCTCGACCAGAGCGGTGATCTTCTCCGGCGCGGTCCCCGTCAGCTCCGTGAGCGACGGCCCGCGATAGCCGAAGATCCAGGGATAGCCGTCCTGGTCGGACCCGAGCCGGCAGCCGTCGAGCTTCATCGTGCCCAGCAGCTTCCGCAGCGACTCCATCGGGTGGGTCTCGGACGGGTACTCGGGGTAGTCGGCGACCTCGCGGACGAGCGCATTCGCCTGTGCGTGCTCGCGCTCCAGTCGCGGCACCAGCATCCCTCCCTCGCCGTCCGACGTGAGCACGAACGCCATCGGCCGTTCCGTCGGTACGAAGGCGAAGCCGACGTAGTAGAGGACGTACGCCGGATCGAAGAGCACGGCGCCGGCGAGCTCTCGCTCCGCGAGACCGGCGGCCAGCGCGGCAGTCCGCTGCTCGTACTCGGCCTGCTCGATCGCGAGGCTCACGCCGCGCGGAGCCTCTCACGCCACTCGGGGTCGAGCTCGCGCAGCCGGCGAACACGCTGCCCCACCGGCGGGTGGGTAACGAACAATGCCGCGAGCCCCTCCTCCATGAAGGGGTTGATCGTGTACAGGGGCTCCGTCGCGGGGCTGCCCGCGAACGATACGAGCTCGGACGCTTGGTCGAGGCGAAGGAGGGCGTCCGCCATCGGGTGCGGGGTGTCGCACATCACCGCGGCGGCGCGATCGGCGAGAAACTCGCGCTTCGGCGAGAGCATCAGGTGGACGAAGGCCGCCGCTATCGGGCCGATGACGAAGAGCAGGGCGCGCGAGAACCAGCCACCCGCGCGGGTGAGCTCGAGCAGCGTCGCGGCGAGGACGGCGACGGACGTCTGGACGACGACGTCGCGGTGACGGACGTGCGCAAGCTCGTGGGCGAGCACGGCCTCGAGCTCGGCGGGTGTGGCGACCGAGAGGAGCCCGGAGCTGACCGCGAGGGTCGAGCCACCCGGGCCGCGCCCCGCCGCGAGCGCCCGCGGCAGGCCGTCGTCGATCAGGTAGAGCCGCGGCTTCGCGACACCTGCCACCGCGGCGAGACGCTCGACGGTCGAATGAAGTCCGGGGGCCTGGCCGACCGGAAGCTCCCGGGCCCCGACGAGCCCGACGGCGGCCCGATCGGCATACCAGTAGAGCGCGCCGGCGAGGAGCACGCCGCAGAAGACGAAGATGGAGAGGAGCTGGTACCCGCCGAGCGCCCAGCCCAGGGCGCCGAGCACCGCGCAGGTGCCAAGCAGCAGGGCCCACGCCTTCGCAACGTTCCGAACGACGAGGAGCCGGCCGCCCATGCCAGAGGGACTAGTTGTTGCCGTCTTCCTGCTCGAGCCCGCGCGGAGGCCAATCGTCGTCTGGTGCGTCGCAGCGGCTCGAGCAGTGGAGTGAAGCGATGTTCTGGAGCGGAACGAGGATGTGCCCGTTCAGCTCGATGTGGGCGACGTCCTCCACGTAGCAGTAGGCGGTCAGGACGCCTTCCTGGTACTCCCCTCCGAAGAGCGCCACGTCGACCTGCTCGCCCTTGTACTTGTTCGTGTAGTCCTCCACGAGGGGTCAGTCTACCGGCCCGAGTTTCCCGTCCCGGACCGCGTAACGCGCCACGGCGCAGTTGGGCACAGCCGGTATCGACCGGTGGTCACGGACGTAGTCGAGGCCCGCGACGAGCGCATGGATCACCCGGATGGAACCGCCGTGGGAGACGACGAGAACCTCCTGGGCCGGATGCCGCTCGAGGACGTCCGCGACGAAGCCGTTCACTCGCGCGGCGAACTCGTCGAACGGCTCGGCGTCGTCCGCTCCCGGGCCGTCGCCGGCGCGCCAGCGGCGGTGGGCGTCGGGGAATCGCTCCGCGATCTCGGCCGAGGTGAGACCCTCCCAGCTGCCGAAGCGCCGCTCGCGGAGCCTCGGGTCGAGATGGATCGCGAGCCCGAGCCGCTCTGCGACGATCTCCGCCGTCTCGCGTGCCCGGGCGAGATCGCTGGAATAGAGGACGCCGATCGAGCCGTCGAGCTGCGCGGCGAGCACGCCGGCCTGCTCCCGGCCGAACTCGTTGAGGTGCGTGTCCGATCCGCCCTGCCAGCGCCCCTCACGGTTCCAGTCGGTCTCGCCGTGGCGGACGAGAAGGAGCGTCGTCATTGCAACTAGGCTAGCGAGCCGATGGATCTCGGCCTTCGCGACCGCGTCTGCCTCGTCACCGGGTCGACCTCCGGGATCGGGCTCGAGGTTGCCCGGCTTCTCGCCGCCGAAGGAGCGCGCGTCGCCGTCACCGGGCGCGACCCGGAACGGGTCGAGGCGGCTCGCCTCGAGGCGGGCGCCGCCCTCGGGGTCGCCTGCGACCTCTCCGATCAGTCGGCGGCCGCCGCCCTCGTCGAGCGGGCCGTGCATGAGCTCGGGCCGGTCGCCTGTCTCGTGAACAACGTCGGCGAGGCCTACCAGGCCTCCTTCGAGGAACTGACGGACGAGCAGTGGGACGCGATGTGGCAGCTCAACGTCATGAGCCACGTGCGCTGCATCCGTGCCGTGCTCCCGGCCATGAAAGCCGCGGGAACGGGCGTGATCGTCAACGTGTCGTCGACAGCGGGGAAGCGGCCGTCCACGGGAATGCCGAACTACTCCGTGACCAAGGCGGCGGTTCTGTCGCTCTCGCGCCTCGTGGCAGACCTCTACTCGAAAAACGGGATCCGCTGCAATGCCGTCACGCCGGGGCCGACGGCGACCAACGCCTGGCTCGGGGCCGGCGGGTTGGCCGACCAGCAGGCGGCACGCTCGTCCAAGACTCGCGACGAGGTGCTCGACGCGGTCGGCTCCGGCCGCCCCCTCGGACGCCTTGCCGAGCCGGGGGAGATCGCGTCTGTGATCGTGTTCCTCTGTTCGGATCGAGCGTCGTACGTCACCGGAGCCGCGTGGAGCGCGGACGGCGGAACCGTCCCGATCATCATCTAGCCTGGGCTCATGCCGTCCGAAGTTGCGGGAAAGGTCGCGGAAGCCTTCGAGGCGCGGGTGCGAGAGCACGAGGAGCGCTGGCTGTCTCCGCTCGCGATTCGGTCGTACGAAACCGGGGGACGGCTCCGGGAGGAGGACGACTGCAGGCTGCGGACTCCGTTTCAGCGCGACCGGGACCGGATCCTGCACTCGAAGCCGTTCCGCCGCCTCAAGGGGAAGACGCAGGTCTTCATCGATCCCGCCGGCGACCACTACCGGACGCGGATGACGCACACGCTCGAGACCAGCGCCATTGCGCGCGGCGTCGCGCGTGCGCTCCGGCTGAACGAGGATCTCGTCGAGGCGATCGGGCTCGGGCACGACACGGGCCATCCGCCCTTCGGGCACGCGGGCGAAGAGGCACTCGACGACGCGCTGAACGAGCGCTTCGGCCGCCACTTTCGGCACAACGAGCAGTCGCTTCGAATTGCAGAGTCCCTGAACCTCACCGAGGAGGTCCGCGACGGCATCCTCACCCACACAGGCTCGCTCGAGCCCTCGACGCTCGAGGGCAAGATCGTCCGCATCGTCGACCGCGTCGCCTACATCAACCACGACATCGACGACGCCGTGCGTTTCGGGATCCTCGACCCCGCCGACCTGCCGCAGGCCGAGGTCGCACTGCTCGGCGAGCGGGGGTCCCGGAGGATCGACACGCTCGTCCACGATCTGGTCGAGAGCTCCGAGCGCGCCGGCGACATCGTCCAGAGCGAGGAGATCGGCCGGGCGATGCACGCCCTTCGCGCGTTCATGTTCGACCACGTCTATCTCGGCCCTCACGCGCGACTCGAGCATGCGCGCGCGCGCGTCACCATCTGCCGGATCTTCGACCATCTCGCCGGACGCGGCGACGAGCCGGAGCAGATCGCCGACTTCATCGCAGGGATGACGGATCGCTTCGCTCTGACGTACGTCGCGGAGCTCGAGTAGTGGCCCGCATCAAGGACGCGTCGGTCGAAGAGGTCAAGGCCGCCGCGGACATGGTCGCGGTCGTCTCCGGGCGGACCCAGCTGCGCAAGGCAGGCGCGCGCTACCTCGGTCGCTGCCCGTTCCACGAGGAGCGGACGCCGAGCTTTTCCGTGAACCCGACGGACAAGCTCTACTACTGCTTCGGCTGCGGCGCGAAGGGCGACCTGATCACGTTCGTGCGCGAGACCGAGCAGCTCGACTTCGCCGGCGCGATCGAGTGGCTCGCGGACCGGTTCAACGTCCCGATCGAATACGAGGAGACCTCACCGGCTCAGGACGCGCGCCGCCGCCGCCGCGAGCGCCTGCTCGAGCTGCTCGACGCCGCCGCGTCGTTCTACGAGCGCTACCTGTGGGACTCGCAGGCGGGCTCGCTCGCGCGTGACTACCTCGCGGGGCGTGGTCTCGGGGAGCAGGTCTGCCGCGAATACCGGCTCGGCCTGGCCCTCGGCGGGACGACTCTCGCCCGCAAGGCGGTCGAGCGGGGATTCACGCGGGAGGAGCTGCTCGCGGCCGGCCTGCTCAACCGACGCGGAAACGACTACTTCTCCGGCCGGCTGCTGTTTCCGCTCGGGGATGCGCGGGGCCGCGTGCTCGGTTTCCAGGCCCGGAAGCTGCGCGAGGACGATCCGCTCCGGGCGAAGTACGTCAACTCGCCGGAGGGCGAGCTCTTCCGGAAGGGCGACCTCCTTTACGGCCTCGACAAGGCTCGCGCCGCGATCGCCAAACAGGAGCGCGCGATCGTCGTCGAGGGGAACACCGACGTGCTCGCGTTGCACCAGGCGGCCCTCGAGCCCGTGGTCGCATCGATGGGGACCGCCCTGACAGAGCGCCAGCTCAAGGAGCTCGGCCGGCTGACGAAACGGGTCTGGCTCTGCTTCGACGGCGACGCTGCCGGGGAGGCCGCGACGCTTCGCGGGATGGAGCTCGCGGCTGCGCAGGGTCTCGACGTGCGGGTGGTGGCGCTGCCGTCCGGCTTCGATCCCGCCGACCTGGCCGACGGCTTCGACCAGCGGCTCGCGCGCGCCGAGAGCTACCTCGGCTACAGGGTTCGGCTGGAGATCGAGCGAGCGGCGGACCGTCAGGAGGCGTTCGTCCGCGTCCGCGACGTCTTGTCGCGCTTCGACGACTCGCCGGAGCGCCAGGACGCGATTCGCTTCGCCGCCGACAAGCTCGACCTGCCCAGAGAGACGCAGGCGGGCCTGGCTCCGCGCCTCGGGGCGCATGCGACCGGCACCGTCTCTCCTCGCCTGCTCGACGCGGGCGAGCGGCTGGAGCGCGACGCCCTCGCCGGAGTGGCGGCGCACCGCTCGCTGGTGCGGATTCTCGTCGAGCTCGGGCCGGAGCACTTCGACTCCGAGACGTATCGGAGGGTGCGCGAGCAGCTCGTGTCCGAGGGCGAGCCGCAAGGCGAGCTCGTCGGCCTGCTCGCCGAGCTGGACGCGCGCGCGACCTCCGAAGGGATCGACGAGCGCACGGCCGAGGAGCTGCTCCTGCGCCTGCGCGAACGGCGCCTTCGCCGGGAGCTCGGCGAAGCTGATCCGAGCCGCACCCTGGAGCTCCAGGCGGCCCTGGCGAAGATCGTGCGCGCGATGGAGGAAATCTCGACTGCGCAGCCTCTGTCGCGCTGATTGGCGCTCGAGAGCAGCGGCTACACTAGCCCCGCTGCCGTCCCCAGTAGCTCAATTGGCAGAGCATCCGGCTGTTAACCGGAGGGTTGTTGGTTCGAGTCCAACCTGGGGAGCTCAAAGGCTTGCTTCACGAGAGGGTGCTGCCGTCCGCCGAGATCGCCGTAACCTCCTTCAAGAAAACCGCCGCCGTGCCGATGGAATACGAGTGGGGAACCGTCGCATTGGACTCGCGCTCCTCGGATCGATGCTCGGCCTGGTCGGAGTCTGCGCCTTTACCTACGGCGTGCTGTTCGTCGAGAATCCGCTGATCGCGGTTGGCATTGGATCGATCGTCGGCGGAGTTCTCGTTGGGCTGAGCGCGGCGACGCGACCATGGTCACGTGCGGCGACGCTGATCGTGGGCGTGGTAATGATGCTCCCGCTTGCCTTCGTCGTCTGGGTGCTCTGGACGCTGGCGCACGAGTCGACGTAACGCGGGTAGCCACGCGACCTCACGGCCTCGTGCCGCGCCCACCTGCGCGAATTCGAAACGACCTAGACGAACGGCCATAGGAGCAAGGTCGCACCGGTCGTAGGCTGCCAGACGGTCTACATCGGGCAGAGATGCCCGTATCTCGAACCGCCGGGCGTGCCGATGGTGGGCCGCCGCCTTCCGGTCACTCGGCGGTTCGACACTTCGAACGGGTGTCGCCTCTCTGGCGGATGCTCCGCCGTCAGCGAGACTCGCCCAGCTCTTCACCCTCGCTCTGCTGCCGAAATTCCATCTCGATTCGATCAGCAAGAGTCCGCACCCATGCTCCGTAATCGACACCCGACGAGTGCGCAACAAGGTCAGTGTCCCCGCGAACCGCCTCTGCCAGGGCAACATCGAGCACCGCGCTCCGTCCCACCCCCGCCTCACCGCACCTGACGACCCAGAGTGTCTCACTGCGTCGTACGACCAGGCGCCGACCCTCCGGTGTAAGCGTCACCCACTCCCGCAACAACTTCTCCAAGAGCTATTGATTGACTGATCAGTCGGCCGTCAAAACCCGGCCCAGCCATCCCGGCGACCAACGCAGAAAGGCTAGCGCGACGTCACGAACCAGCGGCAGGCGCCCTCGTTCTCGCGACGTTCGACCTTGCCTTGAAGCTGAAGAGACCGAAGCTTGGTGCCGACCCTCTGCGGGAGGTTCCGAACCGTCGCTGCTCGCTCGCCGAGTAGCTCGCGCCCGACCTCTGCTGCGGTGGCTCCGCTATCGCCGCCCAGACGATCCAGAGCCCCGAGGAGCGCTTCCTCCGTGATCGCAGCGATCGCAGACGGCTGCGGGCTCTCCCCCGACACTCGGACCGCGGCTGGTTCGGCCGGGTCTCCTTCGTAGCGGGCCAGCACCGGCCCGACGACTCGCCAGCCGTTTTGGACGAGGTCGTCGACGAGATCGGCGAGCGCCGCTCTTGCCGCGGGCAGCTCACTCACTGGGATCCTGCCTCGGCGGAGCGTCCACGTACGGAACACGGGTGAGCACCGAATTGCCACGCCAGGGTCAGACGTGTAGGCGTAGAACTGGCCCGTGACGTATCCCTGCCAGTAGCGCACCCGGCACTCGGGTCGGTCACGGGCTTCACTGAGTAGTCCTTCTTCGCGGCGCATCCGAATTCGCTGGAGGCGGTAGCCAAGAGCCGGTGCCCGAGCGCCGCAATTTCTCAGGCGGCCGATCTCCTCGAGCCGCCAGACGCAGATGACGCTCTCACAGCAGAGCCGCCGAAACAACTAGTCCTTCTGTCAGGTTTCCTCTCGCCGCATCTTGCTCCGGGCCAGGGTCGCGAGATGCGTTACGTTCTCGACAGTGGCCAGCGGCATTTGGGCAAATAGCGCATGCTCCTGAGGGAGGTCGAGTACGCTCGCCCGGCGAGCGTCGAGGATGCGGTGCGCCTGTTGGGGCAGCAGGACGGCGCCCGTGCGCTCGCCGGGGGCCAGACGCTGATCAACGTCATGAAGGCACGGGCCGCCTCGCCCGACGTCCTCGTCGACCTCAACTCCCTCGGCGACCTGAAGGCGATCGACCTCCTCGCCGACGGGACCCTCGATCTCGGGGCCATGGCGACGTACTCCGACGTGATGGCCTCCGCGGAGGCCCGCGCCAGGCCGATCCTCGGAGAGGTGTGCTCGCAGATCGCGGACGTCCAGGTGCGCAATCGGGGCACGATCGGCGGCAACGTGTGCTCGAACGATCCGACGAACCACCTGCCGCCGCTCCTCGTCGCGGTCGGCGCGTCGATGACGATCCTGGGGGCCGGAGGGGAGCGAACCGTCCCCGCCGGCGAGTTCTTCCTCGGCGTCTACATGACCGCCGCCGGGCCCGGCGAGCTGTTGACGAAGGTTTCCGTGCCGCCGGGCAAGAAGGACGGCTTCGCCTCGATCACGATCGGCGCGGAGGGAACGTGCATCGTGAACGCGGCCGCCTCTCTGGAGGACGGCTCCCCGAGGGTCGCGCTGGGATGCGTCGACGCCGTTCCCGTCGTCGTCCGGCCGGAATCGGCCGATGCGGACGCCGTGCGCGCCGCCGTGAAGGCGGCCACCCTCGATCCCCCCTCGGACGTCCACGCGTCGGCGGACTATCGCCGCCACCTTGCCGGCGTGGTCGCCGCGCGCGCCGTCGCCCAGGCCTCGTCGGGAGCGAAGTAGTGGAGCCCGTCTCGAGCACGACGATCAGCGTCGCGGTCAACGGCGAGACCTACGAACGCGAGGTCGACGCGCGCCGCCTGCTGATCCACTTCCTGCGCGACGAGCTCGACCTGACCGGCAGCCACATCGGCTGCGACACCGGCAACTGCGGCGCCTGCTCCGTCCTCGTGGACGGCGTGCTCGTGAAGAGTTGCATGATGCTCGCGATCCAGGCCGACGGGGCAAGGGTCGAAACCGTCGAGGGCCTGGCCCAGGACGGGGAGCTCACGGCGCTCCAGCAGTCGTTCTCGGACCACCACGCGCTGCAATGCGGCTACTGCACGCCCGGGATGCTGATGAGCGCTACGGCTTTGCTGCGCGCCAACCCGCACCCGTCGGAGCCGGAGATCCGGAAGGGGATTCAAGGGAACATCTGTCGCTGCACCGGGTACGTCAACATCGTCGAGGCGATCAAGGCGGCCTCGGAGTGACCGAGACGACTGTCAGCCCGGAGCGGCCTCTGGTCGTCGAGGAAGGCGAGGCGCAACGAGGTTTCATCGGGCAGAGCGTCCGCCGCAAGGAGGACAAGCGCCTCGTGCAGGGCGATGGGGTCTTCTTCGACGACATCAAACGGCACGAGATGGGGTTCGTCCACTTCGTCCGCTCGCCGTACGCGCACGCGCGCATCAAGTCGGTGGACGTCTCCAAGGCCCTCGAGCTCGACGGCGTCTACGGCACGCTCACCGGCGACGAGGTCGCGATCCTGACCGACCCGTTCTTCGAGCTCTCGACGCCGCCCGGGGCGAACATCAAGGACTACGCCCTGGCGGTAGGCAAGGTGCGGCACGTCGGTGATCCGGTCGCCGCCGTCGTGGCGCGCACGCGAGATCTGGCGCGCGACGCGGCGGAGCTCGTCGAGGTCGACTACGAGCCGCTGCCCGTCGTGCTCGACAGCGAGGACGCGCTGACGGACGAAGTGATCCTGCACGAGGACGCCGGCTCGAACACCGTGTGGTCGGGCGTCTTCGACTGGGGCGACTTCGACGCGGCGCTGGCGGACGCCGACCACGTGGTGAGGATCGAGCGCCTGCATTTCGACCGGTTCTCGTCGACGCCGCTCGAGTGCTCGGGCTGCCTCGTCGAGTACAACCGCGGCACGGGCCAGTGGACGATCAACGGGACGCACCAGATGCCGGGCGTCGGTGCGATCTGGATGGCGCCGGCGCTTCGCGTGGGCATCGACAAGCTCCGCTTCGTCAGCCAGGACATCGGCGGTGGCTTCGGCAACAAGATCACGCTGCATCCGCAGTTCACGGCGTGCTGCCTGCTGGCGCGGAAGCTCAACCGGCCGGTGCAGTGGACCGAGTGGCGAACCGACCAGCACACGGCGAACACACACGGGAACGAGCGGACGTTCCTCGACGTGACCGTTCCCGTGAAGGCCGACGGAACGATGCTCGGTTTTTCGGTGCGTGCTATCGACGACTGCGGCGCGTTCCCGCGTTACGAGCCGCTCGGGTGCATCATCTGGGCGCAGGTGACGCCGGGCTGCTACCGGTGGCGGAACGTCCGCGTCGATTTCACGCAGGTCTGCACGAACAAGTCGCCGGTGGCGCCGAACCGCGGCTACTCCCGGATGCAGCACCTCTGGCTGACCGAGCGGATCGTCGACATCGTCGCGAGGGAGCTCGGCCTCGACCCGGTCGACGTCCGCAAGCGCAACTACGTCAAGCAGGAGGAGTTTCCGTACGAGACGCCCAACGGCTGCGTCTACGACTCCGGCGACTACGCGCGCTGCCTCGACCTGGCCCTCGAGCTGATCGGTTACGACTCGATCGAGGAGAAGCGCGCGGACGCGGAGGCGCGCGGCAAGCTGCTCGGCGTCGGGATCGGATCGACGCTCGACTCGGGGACGAACAACTTCGGCCAGTCGATGATCCTGAACCCCGAGCTGCAGTTCTCAGGGAACAACGAGGTCGCCACCGTCAAGCTCGACATCTTCGGCGAGGTCGTCGTCACGCTCGGGACGGTGCCGCAGGGCCAGGGGCACGAGACCACGACTGCGCAGGTCGTGTCCGACATCCTGGGCTGCAGCACGGACGACGTGAACGTCCGCGCCGGCCACGACAGCTACTGGAACTCACACGCGGGTTTCTCCGGGACGTACGCGTCGCAGTTCGCAGTCAGCGGGCTCGGTGCGGTGAAGGGCGCCGCCGACAAGCTCGCCAACGAGATGAAGCTCCTCGCGTCGGCGGTCTTCGGCTGCTCGGCCGACGACATCGAGCTCGCAGAGAGTCAGGCGCGCATCAAGGGGAATCCGGAGGCCGCGCTGCCGTTCATGGCTCTCGGCGCGATCATGAACGCGAACAACGCGGGCCTGCCGCCAGAGCTCGACATCACGCTCAACGTCCGCCATGTCTACCGGCCTCCGTTCGAGAAGCCCGATCTCGAGCGAAAGTTCGGGAACCTCACGCTCACCTACGCGACCCAGATCCACGCCTGCGTGGTCGAGGTCGATCCGGAGACGGGCGTCTACGAGCTCGTCGACTACGCTGCGGTCGACGACTGCGGCAAGCGGATCAACCCGCAGATCGTCGAGGGCCAGGTGCACGGGGCGACGGCTCACGCGCTCGGGGCGGCGACGCACGAGATCTTCACCTACGACGAGGAGGGCAACCTGCTGACGCCCAACTTCTACGACTACCACGTGCCGCACGCGCTCGACATGCCGCCCCTGAAGACCGGCTATATCGAGTCCGAGTCGCCGTTCAGCCCGCTCGGGACGAAAGGGATGGGGGAGGGCGGCGGCGCCGGCATCCACGCGGTGTGCGCCGCGCTGCAGGACGCGGTGGGACGGCGGGGCGAGGGTCCCATCGTCTGGCGTAGCTGCAACCCGTACCACCGCGTGTGGGAGCTCCTGCAGCGCCCCGGTGACACTCGCAGACTCGTCACGGTGGAGAGCCGATGAAGGTCACCGGTGAGCGGGTGTTCGATGCTCCGGTAGCCATCGTCTGGGAGGTGCTCAACGACCCGTCCCAGATGGCGAAGACGATGCCCGGGGTGGAGTCGTTCGACATCCAGGACGACAGACACTGGCGCGCGCACGTGAAGATCCCCCTCGGCCTCGGCGGCCTGCGGATGTCGATCGACTTCGAGAAGACGGAGGAGCGCGAGCCGGAGTTCGCCAAGCTCCACGCGAAGGGGAACGGGGTCGGGGCGATCATGAACATGGACACCTCCTTCCGTCTGAGCGACGAAGGCAGCGGCACGAACATGCACTGGGAGGCGGAGGTCCACATCCTCGGCCCCGTCGCGTCGATGGGCCAGCGCGTCCTGCAGCCGATCGTGAACCAGCAGGTGTCACAGGTCCTTGGCGCCCTCGATCAGCAGGTCCAGGAGGCCCGCGCGGCCAAGGCCGAGGGCTCGTAGTAGCGTCGACGCTTTCGCACAGTTCGACCGGCGGAGGCCGACGAGATCTGCGCGAGCCTGGCGAGGCTTCACCGCGAGGCGCTTCGATCCGGCATGGCTCTCGGCTCGCTCGAGAAGGTGCAAGCCTCGCTCGAGCGCTCCTACCGTGACGTCGTCGCGGGGCTCGACGACACGCGGCGCCTCCTACTCGTCGGAGAGGACGGCGAGGTGCTCGTCGCCATGGCGCAGCTCGCCTTCAGCCGGGAGACGAACGCCGATCACCGGGCGGAGGTGCAACGTGTGGCAGTCGGCATCGAGTCACGGGGCGCCGGAGTCGGCCGCGGGCTGATGTCGGCCGTCGAGACGGCCGCCCGCGAGCACGGCGTCACGCTCCTCTGGCTGACGACGCATGACGGCACCGACGCCTGCCGCTTCTACGAGTCGGTCGGATACACGAAGCTCGGCGTGATGCCGGACTACTCGCGGCGTCCGGACGGGACGCTCTGGCCGGGCGCGTTCTATTTCCGCCGGCTCGTGACATGAGAGGATCGAGCTGATGGCACAGCCGTTCCGCATCGGCGTCATGCAGCTGACCATGGAGCCGCTCGAGGAGATGCTCGAGTCGGCCAGGGTCATGGACCGGGCGGGGATGGACACGATCTGGCTGGCCGAGGCGTATCCGTGGTGGCGCAAGCACGGGATGGAGGCCCGCTCCTCCACAGTGGTGTCGGCACTGGTTGCGCGCGAGACCGAGCGACTCGCCGTGGGCTGGGGGATCATCTCCCCGTTCACGCGCCATCCGGTACAGGTGGCGATGGACGCCCGGGTCGTTCAGGAAGCCGCCGGGCCCGGCCGGTTCCTGCTCGGGTTCGGAACCTCCAAGATCTTCCTCAACAACGCCCGCATCGAGACGAAGCGGACCCTCGGGCCGATGCGCGAGGCGGTGGAGATCGTCCGCGGCGTCCTCGCAGGCGGGCCGTTCCATTACGAAGGCCAGACGTTCGGCGCCGACGTGCCCGCGTTGCGCGACGAGGCGCAGACACCACGTGGGGTGCCGCCGGTCTACGTTGCCGCCACAGCGCCGAAGATGCAGGCGCTGGCGGGCGAGATCGCGGACGGCTGCCTGACGCCGTCCATCACGACGCCGGCCTTCGTGCGCTACACACGCGAGAACGTCGCCGCCGACATCGACATCGGCTGCACGGTGGTCGCTTCGATCGACGCATCCGACCGGGCGGCCGGCCGGGACGGTGCACGGGAGATCGCCGGCATGTATCTGGCCAACAAGGTGCAGAACATCCGTGGCGCGGCCGACACGCTGCTCGACCTCGCGGGCCTGACCCAGGACGAGATCCGGCCGGTTGCGGATGCCATGGAAGCGGGCGGCCGGCTGGCTGCCAAGGCCCAGGTGACAGACGAGATCCTCGACAAGTGCAGACCGATCGCCGGCACTCCGGCGGACTGCATCGCCGCGATCGAGGAGTATCGCGACGCCGGCTGCTCGCACGTGATGCTCGAGCTGTGGGGAGACAGGCGGCACGAGCAGATCGAGCTGTTCGGACGGGAGGTGCTGCCCCATTTCCGTTGAGGTCGACGCAGACCGGCTGGTGAGGCTCGCGGTCGACCTGGTGTCCATCCCGAGCCCGACCGGGGACGAGCAGGCGATGGGGGAACGGGTCCGCGAGGAGCTCGAGGACATCGGGCTCCAGGTGCAGTGGCAGGAGGTCGAGGAGGGCCGTCCGAACGTCGTCGGCCTCTGGGAGGGGCAGGGGGGCGGCCCTTCGCTCATGTTCAACGGCCACATGGACACCTCGTACTCGGGGCGCGAGCCCTGGCTCGCCGGGATCCGCGGCTTCCAGCCGGAAGGCTTCGTGCAGGACGGCCGCGTTTACGGCCTCGGGATCTCGAACATGAAGGGCGCGCTCGCGTGCTATCTGGAGGCGACTCGCACGCTCCGTGAGGCCGGCGTCCGGCTGCGCGGCGACGTGATGATCGCCTGCGTCGCGGGTGAGATCGAGAAGACCCAGTGGCATCCCGACTTCGTCGGTCGCGAATACCGCGGCTATGCCGCGGGGTCGCGCTTCCTCCCGTCGCACGGCGGCGTCACCCACATGTGCATTCTGGGCGAGCCGACCGAGCACAAGATCGTGCTCGGTCATTACGGGGCGGTCTGGATGCGCCTGTCGACCTCGGGCCCGTTCATCCACACGGCCTTCAGCGAAGGCCGCCGTGACGAGACGTCGATCGTCCGCATGCGCGACGTTCTCGACGCAGTGCTCGAGTTCGCGCCGGAATGGGAGCAGCGCACGTCCTACAGGGGCAAGCCGGGAATCGTCAACATCGGCGCGATCAACGGCGGCTTCGCGTGGCGTGTCTCCCGGACGCCTCATCGCACGGATCTCTTCGTCGACTTCCGCGTGCCGCCGACGATGCCGATGGCCCGTGCGCGGGCCGAGCTCGGCGACTTCGCGCGCGAGCTCCGCCGCCGCTTCCCCGACCACGGGATCGAGTCCGAGATCTACGTCACCGCTCCCGGCTCCGAGATCGCGGAGGACCACCCGCTGGTTGCCGCGATCGACGCCGCGCACGCCGAGGTCTTCGGCGAGCATCCCGAGCGCGACACGGTCAGGTGGTTCTCGGACGCCTCGGCGTTGACGCGCTACGGAATCGAGAGCGTGAACTACGGCACCTCCAGCGGGCTGCCGGACCCGGTCCTCGGCGAGAATCTCGAGATCGAGGGCCTCGTGAAGATCGCGAACGTCTACGCGCGCGTAGCCGAGCGGGCGTGCGAGCCGGCGTGAGGCTCGTCACCTTCGACGACGGGAAGGTCGGCGAGCTGCGCAATGGCCGGGTTCTCGAGCTCGACGCTCCGAGCATGCGGGCGTACTTCGAGCAGGGAGCGAGGGCAGCTCCGACCGGACGTGAGCACGAGGAGGAGTCGAAGCGCGTCGGCTGGTCGCACGAGATCGCGCCGTGGATCGTCTTCTTCCAGAACGTCGACGCGATCGTCGGGCCCGACGAGCCCGTCGTCTACCCGGAGCATCTGACCGAGGAGCT
>DASUXI010000095.1:0-2502 GCA_036377995.1 Gaiellaceae bacterium | reverse complement strand
CCCACGCAGCCAGCGACCGGGCGGGACGTCCTTCGTGGCCGCGGCGATGCGGGCCAGCGTCTCCTCGAGCGACTTCGTCCCTTCCAACCGCACTTGCTCTTGCGCGAGTGCCCAGCTGGGGAAGTGCACGTGCGCATCGTTGAAGCCGGGCAGGACACATCGCCCGCCGAGGTCGATCCGCTCCGGGCTCGCGAGCGCCGTCTCGTGTGTTCCCACCCCTCCGGCGATCCGGTCGCCCGCGATCGCCAGCGCGCGCGCGACGGGCAGGGACGGGTCCATGGTGCGGATGACGCCGTTCTCGAAGATCACCCTCGGACCGTAGCCGGACTCTCGGCCACGAGTGCGCGGGGTTAGGCTTCGGTCGTGGCATTCGAGCCGCTGAGCGACGAGCAGCGCGAGATCCGCGATCTCGTCCGTCAGCTCGCGCGCGAGCGAATCGCACCGCGTGCGGCGGAGATCGACGAGAGCCACGAGTTTCCGTGGGACGCCGTCGAGCTCTTCCGCGAGAACGACATCTTCGGGCTCTTCTTCGGCGAGGAGTACGGCGGCCTCGGGACGGGGACCTTGCTCTCGCTCGTCGCGATCGAGGAGGTCTCGAAGGTCTGCGCCACGAGCGGCCTGATCCTCGCCGTCCAGGAGCTCGGGTCGCTCGGGCTGAAGCTCGCAGGCGACGAGGATCAGAAGCGGCGCTACCTGCCGCGGCTGGCGTCGGGAGAGTGGCTCTGCGCCTATGCGCTCACGGAGTCGGGCTCGGGATCCGACTCCGCCGCGATGAGGTCGAGCGCGCGGCGGGAGGGCGGGGACTACGTCCTCAACGGCTCGAAGCGGTTCATCACGAATGCCGGCGTCGCGCAGCTGTACACCGTCTTCGCGAAGACCGATGTCGACGCCGGCCATGCCGGTATCTCGGCCTTCGTCGTCGAGGCCGACACGCCGGGCTTCGAGGTCGCGAGGGTCGAGCCGAAGATGGGGATCAAGGGGTCGACCACGGGTGAGCTCGTGTTCGAGGAGTGTCGCGTCCCGGCCGAGAACCTCCTCGGCGAGGAGGGCGAGGGTTTCAAGATCGCGATGCGCATCCTCGACCGCTCCCGGCCGGGTGTGGCGGCCCAGGGGCTCGGAATCGCGCAGGGCGCTACGGACTACGCCCTCGAGTACGCGAAGACGCGAGAGACGATGGGGCAGCCGATCGCGCAGCATCAGCTCGTGGCGGCGATGCTCGCGGACATGGAGACGAAGTGCGAGGCGGCCCGCGGGCTCCTCTACAGGTTCGGGTCCGCCGTCGACGAGGGCGTCGAGGGCTCGGAGCTGACCAAGCTGTCTGCGATGACGAAGCTCTACTGCACCGACGTGGCGATGGAGGTCTCGACCGACGCGGTGCAGGTGCTCGGCGGGTACGGGTACATCTCCGAGTATCCGCTCGAGCGCATGATGCGCGACGCGAAGATCACCCAGATCTACGAGGGCACGAACCAGATCCAGCGACTGGTGATTGCGCGCGAGATGCTCAAGGAGCAGCGCGCGTTCCTGCTCGCGGGCGTTGGCTAACCCGTCGCATTCCCGTTAGGGTCGTAGCTCCCGTCCAAGGAGGAACGATGAAGCGCCGCGCCGCCACAGTCGTGCTCGCCTTGCTGGCGGTTCTGGCCCTGGTCGGGACAGCCGGAGCGAGTCACGCGATCACATCGCCCGTGAAGGGCTCTTTCAAGTACTGCAGCGATCCGACGTTCCCGCCCATGGAGTCGACGACGACTTCGGGCAAGCCGATCGGCTTCGACATCGACATGGCGAACGCGATCGGGAAGCTCTGGAAGGTGAAGGCGAACTTCGTGCAGACCGCCTTTCCGGGGCTGCTGCCGGGCCTCGCGGCCAAGAAGTGCAACATGGTGATCAGCGGCATCTTCATCACGCCTGATCGCACCAAGCAGTTTCCGGCGGTGGCGTACATGAAGACGCATCGCGCGCTCGTGGTCGCGGCGGGCAACCCGAAGAAGATCAAGGGGCCGGACGACCTGTCCGGAAAGGTCGTGGCCGTGCAGGCGGGGACGAAGTACGAGGAGTACCTCAAGACGTTGAACGACCAGTTCAAGTCGGCGGGGAAGGCACAGTTCACCCTGCAGAGCTATCCCGGCGACACCGACGCGGTCGCGCAGATCCTGATCGGGCGGGCCGACGCGGTGCTCACCCAGGACACCTCGGGCGCATTTCAGAAGAAGCAGCATCCCGGCAACCTGGCGATCGCCTACCTGTTCCCGGAGACCGACACCTTCGGCATCTACTACCGGCCGTCCGACAAGAAGCTGGGCACCGGGCTCCGGGCCGCGATCGCGAAGTTGAAGAAGAACGGGACGCTCAAGAAGATCGCCGCCAAGCATCAGATTCCCGTGTCCGACGTGAAGTAGGCCCGTCCGCGGGTGCTCGCGAGCTTCGACACCCACATCTTCTGGGAAGCGCTCTCTTCCAGGCCCTACTGGAACGGAGCGCTTCTCGCCCTCGAGCTGACACTCG
>DASUXI010000094.1:0-3306 GCA_036377995.1 Gaiellaceae bacterium | reverse complement strand
GCCCGCATCCAGGAGGGGGTCGTCTCGCTCGCCGGCTACGCGGAGATCTTCTGGCGCAACGTCCAGTGCTCCGGCGTGATCCCGCAGCTCTCACTCGTGATGGGGCCCTCCGCCGGCGGTGCCGTGTACTCGCCAGCCATCACCGACTTCGTGTTCATGGTCGAGGGCACGTCGTACATGTTCATCACGGGCCCCGACGTCGTGAAGACGGTCACGGGCGAGGAGGTCACCTTCGAGGAGCTCGGAGGCGCGACGACCCACGCATCGAAATCGGGCGTCGCGCACTTCATCGCGCCCGACGAGAAGGCCTGCCTCGAGGACGCGCGCTACCTCCTCTCGTTCCTGCCCCAGAACAATCTCGACCCGCCGCCGTTCGTCGAGGCTTCCGATCCGCCCGACCGAGAGGACGCCGGGCTCGACGCGTTGATCCCCGACCACCCGAACAAGCCCTACGACATGCACGACGTCGTCCGGCGGGTGGTCGATGACGGCGACTTCCTCGAAGTACACGAGTCGTGGGCCGAGAACGTGATCTGCGGGCTTGCGCGGCTCGGCGGCCAGCCGGTCGGCATCGTCGGGAACCAGCCGCGTTCGCTCGCCGGCGTGCTCGACATCGACTCCTCGGTGAAGGCGGCTCGGTTCGTCCGTTTCTGTGACGCCTTCAACATCCCCCTCGTCACGTTCGTGGACGTGCCTGGCTTCCTGCCGGGGACGCAGCAGGAGTGGGGCGGCATCATCCGACACGGAGCCAAACTCCTCTATGCGTTTGCCGAGGCGACCGTCCCGAAGCTGACGGTGATCACGCGCAAGGCGTACGGCGGTGCCTACGACGTCATGAGCTCGAAACACATCCGGGCCGACTTCAATTTCGCCTGGCCGACGGCGGAGGTGGCCGTCATGGGGCCCGAAGGAGCGGTCAACATCATCTTCCGCTCCGAGCTCGAGGAGAGCGGTGACGCCGAGTCCCGGCGGTCCGAGCTGATCGAGGAGTACCGGGAGCGTTTCGCCAACCCGTACAGCGCTGCCGAGCGCGGCTACGTCGACGAGGTGATCGAGCCTCGCCGGACGCGTCCCGTGCTGATCGATGCGCTGCAGACCGCGCTGACGAAGCAGGAGCCGCGCCCGCGCCGCAAGCACGGCAACATCCCGCTCTGACGTCGCCGGCGGCAGCTAGGGGCTAGGAGGCGAGCGCGGGCGCTGCCACGTCGGCCGAGAGCTCCGAACAGGCGAGCTCCTCGGCGAGCGCGGTGACGATGCCCGGGTCGAACTGCGTGCCCGAGCAGCGCTCCAGCTCGGCCAGAGCCGCCGCAGCGGACCGCTTCGACCGATAGACCCGGTCGGAGGTCATCGCGTCGAATGCGTCGGCGACGAAGATGATGCGGGCGGCCAGAGGGATCTGCTCGCCGCGCAAACGGTCCGGGTAACCGGCGCCGTCCCAGCGCTCGTGATGATGGAGGACGAGGTCCGCGACGGGATCGACGCCGAGGCTCTCGAGCATGCGGTAGCCGATCTGGGGATGGCGCTCGAGGACCAGGCGCTCGGAGTCCGTCAGCGTTCCCGGCTTGCGCAGGATCTCCTCGGGAATCGCGAGCTTGCCGAGGTCGTGGAGATTGGCTGCCAGTCGCGTCAGCTCGACCTGCTCGGGGTCGAGCCCGATCTGCGTCGCCACCCGGGCTGCGAGCTCGCCGACACGCTCCGAGTGGCTGCCCGTGTACGTATCGCGCGCGTCGACTGCTTTCGCGAGCGACGCGGCCGCCCGGTAGCGGGCCGCCTTGTCGGGCCCCGCGGCGAGCCGCTTGAGCTCGGCAAGCTCGACGACAGCCGGCCGGTAGAGCCGCACCCGGTTCTTGCCGTGCTCCTTCGCCCAGTACAGAGCGCTGTCGGCGAGCCGGATGAGCTCGTCGCGCCCGTGCCCCTGCAGCGGGAACGTCGCGATGCCGGCGCTCACGGTGACCCGCCCGATGTGCTCGAAGTCGACGGAGCCGATCCGCTCGACGATCGAGTTCGCCGTCGCGAGGGCCATGCCCTCGTCCTGGCCGACGAGGAGAAGCGCGAATTCGTCGCCGCCGAGCCGGAAGGCCTCGCCACCCTGTCGCAGCCGTGCCGCGACCTGCGAGAGGACCCGGTCACCCGAGGGGTGGCCGAAGCGGTCGTTGACGGTCTTGAAGTCGTCGATGTCGACGAAGCAGAGGGTCAACGGGGTGTCCTGATCATCCGCTCGCAGCAACTCGCGTTGGAGCCGCTCGTGGAAGTGCCGATGGTTTCCGAGCTCGGTGAGCGGATCGGTCAGCGCCAGACGCATCGCGTTGAGAGCGCGATGGGTCGAGCGCTGGTAGAGCGAGATGGCGAGCAGCGGTCCGACCAGCGCGACCGAGAGCACGGGGGAGCGCTGCCAGAGGACGACCAGCATGAGCGCCGCGGATGCCATGAACGCGAACGGAACGATCGTGGCGCCGACGTGGGCCCGGATCAGACGGGGGTAGCTCTGCCGGGTGCTGAGCGCGATCGCTCCTGAGATCAGGATCATGTTGACCCAGTAGTCCGCGGTCGCCGCGACCGTCACGCGGGCGAAGACCGCGCCGACGCTCTCGCCGTGGATCGGGGCGATCAGGGCTCCGGCCGCCAGCGCGACGAGGGCGAGCACCGCGACGTTGAAGGCGATCCGCTGCAGCGGGCGATGCTCCGCGAGTTGGATCACCGACGTTGCCGCGAGCAGGAGGAGCGCGCCGGCGGCCCAGCCGAACAGCACGATCGCCGCGACCGCGAAGACGAACGTCAGCGAGATGACGCCGCCTCCCGACTCCGAGTTGATCGGCACCGGGAAGCGCTCGGCGAGCGTCGCCGCCGCCGTCAGCGCAACCAGGCTCAGCAGCGTCCGTGCGCCGTGGTGCGACGTCGCGAAGACGTAGCCCGCCGCCGCAAGGACACCGAGGCCCGCCAGGCAAACAGGAAGGAGAAGGGCGGTTAGCCGGCGGGGCGTGACCGCCTGGGAGCTCACGTCAGGGCTGCTACCAGGTGAATTGATCTGCCCACGTGAACTGTCCGATGAACGCGGCCAGCATCACCAGGACGAACAGGAGGGCGACGAGCTTTGGCTTCCATTGCAGCATTGCAGCAGTACCTCCGAGAAGACGCCGAGACTTGCGCCATTGTCCCGCGTGCCGCTTTCGAGGCGTATCCCTCCATGGGGGGATTCACGGATTACCGCTTACGAAGAGGAAACGAGACCGGCCTCTGCGAGAGGCCTGCGAGCCCACGCAAAGCGCTGCGCGTACCAGCCGGTGAGGGTCGTGACAGCGACTCCGT
>DASUXI010000093.1:0-12366 GCA_036377995.1 Gaiellaceae bacterium | reverse complement strand
GAGACCCGGCGCGAGCTCGAGTTCGTCCCGGTGAGCTCGATCGACGAGGTGCTCGAGGCGGCGTTCGACAGCGCGCCTCGCCGGCCCGACCGTCAGGTCAACCTGAAGGTCGCGAGCAGCAGCGCACAAGCACGCGTGTCGCCACCCCGCTCGTAGCGGCAGAGGAGCAGGTACTCCGTCTTCGCGCGGAGCAGGAACACGAGCCGCTCGACGAGCTTCTTCCCCTTCTGCTCGTACGCGATGTCGTATTGCCGGGCGCGACGCCCGGCGACCGTCACAGTCCGGGAGCTCACGAGGGATCCGGCCTGCTGCGTCGCGACCGCCGCCGCGGTGCGGTCCGACTCCGTCACCACCTTGGACCAGAGCGCCGGACGGAATGGGTGCTGGAGCCGAAACCGGGTCACGGACACCACTCCGACCCCTTTCGAGACGCTCACCTCACGAGCGCTCCGGTCGACGGGCCAGTCCGACGGAGCTGAGAACGCGTACCCGGTTCCCTGCACCGAGCGCTCAGGGATCTTGCCCCGTCCGCCCCCGCAGCCAGCAAGGAGCAGTATCCCCACGGCGACGGCCGCCCGTTTGCGAGGATTACCCTTCGGAGAGAACCGACACGACGACGACAGAAAGGACGATCCACGCATGATGAAGGCGAAGGACAAGGTATTGGACCGGGCGGGCAGCGCGAGGCCGTACATCGAGCGCGCAATGACGGATGAGGACATCCGCATTAACGTGCGAAATGCGTACGCAGCCGCGCGGGAGATCTACGACGAGCTGATCGGGAAGCGCGGAGCGATCCCGGTGGCGGCCCGCGTCGCGACCGACAAGGACATCCAGGAGCGGCTCCGGGAAGCCGTCGACGAGCTACGGCAGGCGTCCGACAGGGTTCAGGGCAAGCAGGACGAGCACGGGGGTCGCAACACGATGCTGCTCCTGACCGGCATCGCGCTTGGGCTCCTCTTCAACCCGGTCTCCGGCGCGCAGACCCGCAAGTGGCTCTCCGACAAGCTGTTCGGCCCGAGCGACGACTTCACGTACCAGGGCAACTCGACGCCCAGCTCGAACTAGGCGCCGCTCACTTCGACCCGTAGCCGTCGCCCGCCCCTGACCGGGGGCGGACGGCGCGTTGCAGCGACCCGGGGACGAGGCCGTCCGCGGTCGAGATGTCGGACGCCGAGAGGAGGATCGCCCCCGGCTTGGGCGCGTTGCCGAGGCTCTGGCCGGGAGCCCAGGCTCCTCCGCCGCTGAAGCTGACGTCCTGGAGGTGCTTCCACGCTAGGAGATACGACGTCGGGTTCACGGCGCCGTCGTACCCCTCACCCAGGAGGCCGACCGGGTGGATCTCGAAGTGGAGGTGGAACGGCGTCCCCTGTGCGTCGCCCGTGTTCCCGACGAAGCCGAGGACGTCCCCGGCATTGACCTTGCTCCCGTTCACGGCGAGCGGCGTGAAAGCGGAGAGATGGGCGAAGTAGAAGAGGTTGCCCTTTCCGTCGCGCAGCCAGAGCCGGTTGCCGCCGATGGGGTTCCAGCCGACGGAGAAGACCGTGCCCGCGGCAACCGCGAGGATGGGCGCGCCGAGTGGGGCGAAGATGTCGTCGCCGTGGTGCCAGCCGCTGGAGATGTCGCCGCGTGCCGCTCCGAAGGTGTCGACGAACGAGGACGGCCCGTACACCGGGAACACGTAGCCCCCCGCGGTCAGCCTCGGCGTGACGGTAGGCGGTGCGTGGATCGGCGGAAAACCCGGAAGCGGCTCCGGCGCCTTCGCCTTGACCTTCTTTGGCTTTGCCGGCAGGGGCTCGAGCGGCGAGGCCTTCGCCGCGACCTCGGCGAAGCCGACGTCGATCGTCGTCCCGGCCAGGAGCCCGCCGTGGTCGAGTGTGAGCTTGATCTCGAGCGCCGTCACGTGACCGCCGTAGCCCGCGACAGCCGTGCCTGCGACGCCGCCCGCCGTTGTCGTCAGCGAGCCCCAGTCCGCAAGTGCCACGTTCGTCGCGCCGGTGACCGGCTGGCCCAGCGCGACCAGCCCGGTGACCGTCGTCCCGTCGACGTTCCCCTTGCCCGCGCCTGCGCGGTGCTCGGCGTGCGCCGCCGCCGCCACCGTCGTCGCCGTGATCTCCCCGCCGAAGACGGACAGCGTGCTCACCTGAGCCGACGCGCTCGACTGGGCAGAGGGGCCGGCCAGCGCCGACGCGCTCGCGTTGGCCGAGCCGGTGCTGACGATCGGAGCGCCGGTGACAGGGTCAGTGCCGTACGTGAAGCTGCCGCTGAACTGGACGGAGTCGTCCGGCGCGTTGACCGTTGGCGTGCCCGCTGCCGGCTGGCCGGGGACGGTCACCCGGACCGCAAAGGCGTGAGCGCTCGCGCCCTCGGGTACGGCCGCAGGTTGCTCGGCGCCCGCAGAGGAGGCGGCGAGGAGGAAGAGGACAGCGAGGAGAGCGACAGGCGCGCGCTTGAACACCTTCCCCGCATTATGCAGGGTCTTCGTGCAACCCTCCGTGAACGCCACCTGCCTCAGCGCCCGAGCGAGCGGCGGGCCAGCCGCGACGCAAGGATCTCCTCGCCGTTCGCGTCGAGATTGCGCGTGTCGATCCAGAGCGGGTGTGCGATGCCGTCGTCGGCGGCCACCCCGGGGTAGCCACCCCAACCGCCCGAGTCGCCGAAGCCGTAGATCTCGGCGTCCGCCCAGAGGACGTCGGGGCTCGCCGCGTGCGCTCCGGCCCGAACGGGCTTCGACCAGCGGAGCCCGTCGCGAGAGACGGTGCAGGTGAACCATGCGTTCTTCCGCCCCGCGTCGCCGGTGGTGTCGTAGTAGCAGGCCCAGAGATCGCCCGTGCGCGGGTCGACCGTGGCCGCGGGCCAGAACTGATCGGCCTTCTTCTTCTCGGCCGGTCCGACGACGTTCCGACCAATCGGAGACAGGCTCGCGTCGAAGACCGCGTTCGCGACGTCCTCGGTGCCGTTCGCGCCCGTCGTCCCGTACGTGACGTAGACGCGTCCGTCTGTCCGTGTCGTCACGGTCGGGTTCGGGCCGAGGCAGCGCAGGGACTGCTGCGGCAGCACGTCCTTGCCGAACACGACGCATGTCCGCGCCTGGTTCCCGGGAAGCCGGGCGACCTGCCGGACGGCGAACGAGTGGCCGCCGTCGGTCGACCGCGCGATCCAGACGCCGCGGGTCGCGTCGACACCCGCGACGTAGAGCGAGCCCTCGCGGCCGGTCGCGACCGACACCAGCTGCGGCTGGACGAGCGCACGATCGACGGGGCGAGGCTTGGACCAGGTCCTGCCGCCGTCGTCGCTCGAGCTGACGACCGTCGTCTGGTACGACCGCCCGATCAGCCTCGACCACGCGACGTAGACGCGGCCGCTTCCCGCGACGGTGAGCGCGGGCTTGTCGTCGAAGCCGAACTCGACGGCGGGATGGGCCACCCGCCGCATTTGCCATGGCGAGGTCGGCCCTGCGCGTGACGCGACGACGAGGTAAGGCGTGAGAGCGGGACCGCTCGTACACACGGACTTCTCGGTGTAGGCGACGTACTGGCGACCCCCCGGGCCCACCGCGACAGCAGGGTCCCCCCACGCACAAGTGCCGCTGTCGAACACGGGGCCGTGCTCTGATTTCCACGTCTTGCCGCCGTTTGCCGACACGTACACGCGGATTGCCGTCTCGATCGAGTCGTTCGAGGCGGCGACGAGAACGCGCGGGTTCGCGCGGTCGACCGCGACCGAAACTTCGGTCTGAACCCCGGGGGCATGCGAGACGTTCTGCTCGTTCGTCCCCGCGACAGCCCAGGGGCTCGCGACCTTCTTGGTGTTGAGGAAATAGACGGCGGCGATCGCCCCCACGGTCACGCCCAGGACGGCGGCCGCCTCGAGCGCGAACTTTCGGCGCGAGCGGCGGCGCGCCCGTCGTTCGAGGACGTCTTGAGCGGCCACGCGTACTTAGACGCCGGCAGACAAGGAAAGGCCGTCAGCCTGCGACGGAGCTCTCCGCGAGCCGGGCGCCGAAGACCTCCTGCAGGCGCCCGGCGGAATCGCTCGTATCGATCCAGAGCGGGTACAGCACGCCGCCGGACACGGCGAGGCCTGTATAGCCGCCGTAGCCGATCATGTCGAGGAAGCCGAAGATCCGCGCGTCCTCCCAGAGAGTGTTGGAGTCGGCCGAGGCGCGCGCCACACGCACCGGGGTCGCCCAGTTCCGCCCGTCGCGGGAAGCGGAGCACGAGAACCAGGCCCTGGTGCGGCTCGGATCACCCGTCGTATCGTAGTAACAGACCCAGAGGCGTCCCGTACGAGGATCGACCGCCGAGGCCGGCCAGAACTGATCTCCCTTCACCTGCTCGGCAGGGCCGGGCCGGGCTCGCCAGAGAGGATTCAGGGTCCCGTCGAGCGTGGCGACCGAGACTCCCCAGGTCCCGTTCGGCTTCACGGGCGAGTAGGTGACGTAAACGCGACTACCCGCGACCGCGATGGTCGGGTTGGGACCCACGCAGCGGTTCCCCTCGGTCGCGGTCGGGAATCTCCCCGCAGCCGCGCAGGTGGCGGCCTGGTTGCCGGGGAGCCCAGCGACGCGGCGAAGCAAGAACGTGCGGCCGTCATCGACCGAACGTGCCGCCCAGACGCCGTGGCGCGCGTCGATCCCCGCGACATAGACGGCGCCGCTCGCGGCGACCGTCAACGTGGTGTGCTGAGGGCGGACGAGAAGTGGACTTACGATCCTCGCCGGCGACCAGGTGCGGCCGCCGTCGCTGGTGGAGCTGGCGACGATGGTCGCGTAGGTCAGCCGAAGCAGATGCGACCAGGCGACGTACACCCGGCCGTCCGCTGCCGCGGCGATCGCCGGCTTGGCGTCGAAGGAGTTCGTGTCGAGGCGGGTCATCGCGTGAGAACGCCACGGCGCATCCGGGCCGGCGCGGCTCGCCACGACGAGGTGAGGCCAGGGATCCTCCCGAAGGCAGAACCTGTTCACGATGAAGGCGACGTACTGACGCCCGTCAGGCGCGACGGTGACGGCCGGCTCGCCGCGTGCACACGACTCGCCCAGCTGCGGCCCCGGGCGGGAAGTCCACGTTCGCCCACCGTCCGTCGACGACAGAACGCGGATCGTCCGTAGCAGCGAATCGTTCGAGGCCGCGAAGAGGATCTGGGGGTGCCGGGGTGCGGCCGCAACCGCGACTTCCGTCTGCGCGCCCCGCGCCCGGGAGATGTTCTGCACGTCCGAGCCCGCCACGCTCCAGCGTCCGGCGACGTGGTGGATGCCGAAGACGAAGACCGCTCCGGCCGCCGCGGCGGAAAGGAGGAGCACCGCCATGGCCTCGAGAGCGAGCCGGCGTCGTCCGGATCTGCGACGGGAGCGAGAGAGTCGCGCGGCGAACCGTTCCGGCAGCGGCAACTCGAGCCGCAGGCTCGGCGTGGGCAGGCGTCGCAGGCCGATGGCAGGAACGTGCGGGCGTGGCAGCGCGGCCAGTCGGCGCGACATCGCTCGCGGCAGCAGCCGCCTCCTGCGCCTTCCGACCGCTCCCGCATGTCTGTAGCCGGTCGGGTCGAGGGCGTCCCGGACGCCGTCGCCCACGAAGACGATCGCGGAGACGAGCACGATGATGGTGAGCCCCGGAAACACCACCCCCCACCAGTGGAAGAGCCCCTCGTTCTGTGCGTTCGCGAGCACGTCGCCGATGCTCGGGGTGCGGTTCTCCGCCGTGAAGCGAAAGAGGCCGAAGCCGAGAAACGCGAGTGTCGTCTCGGCGATCACCGCGGCCCCGGTCATCAGGCTCGCGGCCACGGCCATCGGCCCGATCGCGTTGGGGAGGACGTGCTTGAGGATAATGCGCGTGTCGCCGGCCCCGACGGCCCTGGCAGCCTCGACGTATTCCTGCTCGCGCAGCGACAGACAGGTCGCGCGCACGACCCGGGCCACTCCGGTCCAGAACACCGCCGCGAGAACGAGGGACACCTCGAACGGCGTGCTCGCGTTCAGGTACGTACGGGCGACCAGGACCATGACGAAGCCCGGCAGCGCCAGAAAGACGTCCGTGGTGCGCATGACGACGTTGTCGAGCGCGCCGCCGAAGTAGCCGGCCATCGCCCCGGTCGCCAACCCGATCAGCGAGCCGACGAGACCGACGATCAGCGCGATCTTCGCCTCGGTGCCGAGCCCGATCATGACCGCGCTGAAGTAGTCGCGCCCGACCTGGTCGGTCCCGAACGGATGAGCCCAGCTGGGGCCTGCGCTGAGCGCATGGATGTTCACGTCGAGATACCCGTACGGTGCGATGTGCCGGGAGAGAAGGCCGACGGCGAAGAGCCCGAACAGGACGAGCAGGCTGAGAGTGGCCGGCCGATGCCGGAGAAACCGGTCCCGACCCCGCTGCCACTTGCTTCGCGGCGCGACCGCGAAGTCGTAGCCCTCTGAGGGCTCGCCGACCGCCGAAGTTACGCCCACCGCTAGGTGGAGACGTCAGTCGGCGGCAAACTGCTTGCGCGCGAAGTCACGGAACCGGTCGCGCGCTGCGGCGTCGGGCCCGAGCGGCCCCTCGTCCGCATACCTCGGATCCGATGCGATCTCCTCGGCGACGGTCTTCACCTCGCGGTGAAGAGCTTCGTGGTGCTTCGGCTCTCGAAGCAAGGTGTCGACCCACGTCTCGTCGGCGTCGGACGGCGCGAGGTCCTGGTCGAAGAGGAGCTCGCCGAGCTTGATGCCGACCCTGATGTACGCGAACGTTCGAAACGCCAGGATGCGGTGAGGCGACGCGACGAGTGCCGAGATCTCGGGATCCTCGCGTTCGAGCCTCGCGACAATGTTGCCGACCGGCTCGTCGACGAGCGGAATCCAGGCCTCGTCCGGATGCTCCATCGTCACAGGATAGACCGCGCTCCCTCCGGCCCTACTTCTCCGTGGTGCGCGCACGCCAGGCGATCTGCACCGCGACCAGGACGAGGAAGCCGGCGAAGAGACGGCGGAGAGTCGCGTCCGACAGCGCCACGGCCAGGAAGACGCCACCCTGGGCCGAAGCCGCGGCAAAGGCGCCGATGAGGAGCGCCGACCGCCACCGCACGTTCCCGTAGCGCGACTGCCGCCAGGTCCCGACGAGGACGGTCGGGAGGATGGCGAGCAGGGAGGTCCCGTTCGCGTGATGGTGATCCAGCCCGAGCGCGACGAGCGTCGGCACGAACAAGATCCCGCCGCCAACCCCGAACATCCCGGCGAGGACCCCCGCGACGAGCCCGAGCGCGATCGCGATCGCGTACGTCACTTGAGGAAGAGCCAGACCGCAACGCCGAGGACGAACGCCGCGAACAGGTACTCCAGTGTCTGGCCGCGCAGACGCTGCTGAAACGCTGTCGCGCCGGCTACCGACACCGCGGCCGGAACACCGACGAGGGCCGCGTATCCGACCTGGACGTCTCCGTGGAACGCGTAGGCGATCACGCCTGCGACCGCGGTGATCCCGATCGCTGCGAGCGACGTCGCCGTGGCGGTGCGCGGCCTCCAGCCGCTGAGGAGAAGCAGCGGCACGATCAGGACTCCGCCGCCGACGCCGAACAGTGCGCTGAACACTCCGGCGACGAGGCCGATGAGGACGAGCCGCACCTTCCTATCCTATGAAGCCGAGGCGGCGACCCTGAGCGCGTCCCACGCGCGCTCCACATCGGCCTCCGTCGTCCCCTCATTGCCGATCGCGAGGCGGATCACGTACAGGCCGCCCAGCCGCGTGTGGGAGAGAAACACCTCGCCGCCTCGGTTCACCCGGTCGACGATCGCCTCGTTCTCCTCGTCCGAGCCCTCGTGGCGGAAGCACACGAGCGAGAAATGGCGGGTCGCGGCCAGCTCCCAGCCGTCCTCTGCTTTCACCCAGCCTTCGAAGAGCTCGGCCAGGCGCACGGCCTCGCGGATCCGCCTCTGAAGCCCTTCGCGGCCGTAGCAGCGGAGCACGGCCCACAGCTTCAGCGAGCGGAACCTCCTCCCGAGTGCCGGGCCGTAGTCGGACAGGCTGTCCACCTCGTCGTTCGTGCGCAGGTACTCGGGCACCAGGCTGAACGCACGGCGGAAGTCCTCGGGCCGACTCGTCCAGAGCAGCGAGCAGTCCATCGGCGTGAACAGCCATTTGTGAGCGTTGACTACGAGCGAGTCGGCGCGCTCGACACCCGCCTGCGACCAGCGGAGCTCGGGACAGACCCAGGCCGAGCCGGCGTACGCCGCGTCGACGTGGAGCCAGGCGCCTGCGGCGGCACAGGCATCGGCAATGGTGGGGACCGGATCGACGGAGGCGACCGACGTCGTGCCGACCGTGGCGACGACCGCGGCGACGTCGGACAGGTCGAGCAGCTCGGGGCGGAGGCGGAACTCGTGGTCGGCCTGCACCTTTCGCAGCTCGAGGCCGAGGATCCTCGCCGCCTTGTCCGTCGCGGAGTGCGCATGCTCGGAGCAGACGACGACCTTTCTCCCCGTCGCTTCCCGCGCCGCGGCGAGCGCGGCGAGAGTCGAGGTCGACGCGGTGTCCTCGATGTGGCCGTGCCAGCCGGACGGGAGGCCGAGCAGCTGGGCCGTCCAGTCGAGGGTGAGAGCCTCGAGCTCGGTCGACGCCGGCGACGTGCGCCAGAGGAACCCGACCGAGTTGAGCGTCGCCGCGAGCAGCTCCGCGAGTATCCCGGGCTCGGCGGCGCTGACCGCGAAGTAGGCGAAGAAGCGCGGGCTCTGCCAGTGGGTGATTCCCGGGAGGAGAATCTCGTCCAGGTCCCGCAGCACGTTTGCGAACGGCTCGCCGTGCTCGGGCGGAGACGCCGGAAGCCGTGAGCGAATGTCGCCCGGCTCGACCTGCGCCAGCACGGGGAGATCGCCGACACGCTCGAGATAGCGCGCAGCCCAGTCGAGCGCCGCCGCGCCGTCCTCGCGAAAGGTCACTTGCGGAGCTTCTCGATCTGCGGCCACGTGCGGGTGTTCAGCACCTGCTCGCGCGTGAGCCATGCCCGGCGCGCCTGGGCGATCCCCATCTCGATGTGGTCGAGCGCGCTGAGCTGGTGGGCGTCGGTGGTCACAGCGATCTTCACGCCGGCCTCGCCCGCCAGCCGGGCATGCGTGTCGCGCAGGTCGAGGCGGTTCGGCTGCGAGTTGATCTCGAGAAACGTGCCGGTCTCCACCGCCTTCGCCACGACGCGCTCGACGTCGACGTCGGCCGGGGGGCGAATGTTGATCTTGCGTGCCGTCAAATGTCCGATGCAGTGGACGTGAGGGTGCTCCATCGCCGCGACCACCCGCTCGGTTGTGTTGCGGTCGAAGGCTCCGTGCAGCGAGGCGATCACCCAGTCTCGCCGCGCGAGCACGTCTTCGGGCAGCGAGAGCGACCCGTCGACGCGGATGTTGACCTCGATCCCCTTCAGGATCCGGAACGGCGCGACCCGCTCGTTGAGCGCGTCGATCTCCTCGTCCTGCTCCGCGAGCGACCCACGCGGGTGGTCGGTCACCGCCAGGTACGCGTAGCCGCGCGCGCGAGCGGCGCGAACCATCTCCTCGAGGGAGGCGCGGCCGTCCGACCAGGTCGTGTGCGAGTGGAGATCGCCTCTCACGTCGTCGAGCTCGACGAGCTTCGGCAGCTCCCGCTTGCGTGCGGCCTCGAGCTCGCCGGAGTTCTCACGGAGCTCGGGCGGGATGTACTCGTAGCCGAGCCGCTCGTACACCTCAGCCTCGTCCGCGAACTTCAGCTCCTCGCCCGTGTCGGTCACGGTCACCGAGTACTCGGACACGGAGAGCCCGTCCTTGACGGCGCGCTCCCGCAGGGCGACGTTGTGATCCTTGGAGCCGGTGAAGTGCTGCAGCAGGTTCCCGTAGGACTCGGGCGGGACGACGCGGAGGTCGAAGCGGAGGCCGGCATTGGAGAGCACGGTGGCCTTCGTTTGCCCCTCGGCGACGACCTCCACGACCCACTTCAGGCCGGTGAAGTGTTCGATCAGAGCCTGCGGGTCGATCGACGTGGCGATGATGTCGAGGTCCCGGAACGTCTCGCGCCGGCGGCGCGCGCTGCCGGCTTCGGAGACCTTTACCGCCGCGGGGTGCTCACGCAGCTCCGCGACGACGGCGAGCAGCGTGGCGAGCCCGTCGCCGAGCAGTCGGCGGTCGGACGGTTCCTGCTTCTTCTCGGCGAGCGCCTTGAGAATCCGTTCCTCGGTCTTCGCCCCGAGGCCGGAGAGCTTCCTCAACCGCTCCTGCTCTGCCGCGAGCTTGAGCTCCTCGATCGTGGTCACGTCGAGCTCCCGCCAGATTCTCGCCGCTGTTTTCGGGCCGAGGCCCGGCAGCCGCATGAACGTGACGACCTCCGGCGGAATCACATTCTTGCGCCTGGTCAGCGCGTGCATCTCGCCGTCCTCGACCACCTGGACGATCTTCTCCTCGATCGTCTTGCCGATCCCCTGGAGATCCTTGGCCCGGCCGGCGAGGGCGAGCTCGGCTACCGACCCCGCGGTTTCACGGATGCGGGTCGCGGCGCGGCGGTAGGCGAGCACCCGAAACGACGCCTCGCCCTCCAGCTCGAGCAGGTCGGCGAGCAGCTCCAGCTGCTCGGCGAGATCGGCGTTGCGAGGCAGGACGCGCGGTTCAGCGGGCCGGTCGCTCGTCACTGCGTTGAATATACGCAGGTGGCTACGGCCGTCGTTTGCATCCCCACCTACAACGAGCGGGAAAATCTCGAGCCGATGCTGCGCGCCCTCGCGGACAAGGATGTGCGCGTGCTCGTGATCGACGACAGCTCCCCCGACGGGACCGGCGACCTCGCCGACCGCCTCGCAGCCGAGCTCCCGTATGTCGACGTCCTGCACCGCCCGCGGAAAGAGGGCCTGGGACCCGCGTACCTCGCCGGCTTCCAGCGGGCGCTCACCGACGGGGCCGAGCTGGTCCTCGAGATGGACTGCGACTTCTCGCACGACCCGGCAGACGTCCCGCGGCTACTGGCCGCCGCGGCGGACGAGGGCGGCGCGGACCTCGTGCTTGGCTCCAGGTACGTGGCGGGCGGGGCCGTGCGCAACTGGGGGCTGGTGCGGAGGTTCGTGTCGGCCGGCGGCTCGCTGTACGCGCGGATCGTGCTCGGAGTGCGCGTGCGGGATCTCACCGGCGGGTTCAAGTGCTACCGGCGGCGCGTGCTCGAGACGATCGACCTCGGCGCGGTGCACTCCAAGGGTTACGCATTCCAGATCGAGACCACCTACCGCGCGCTGCGGGCAGGCTTCACGGTCGTGGAGGTGCCGATCACGTTCTCCGACCGTGAGGCGGGCGGCTCGAAGATGTCGCGGGCGATTTTCGCCGAGGCCATCTGGAAGGTGCCCGCGCTGCGCCTGTCCGCGCTGCGGGGGCGGCTGTGACCTGTCCGGCCGGGCTACGCTAGCGGGATGGTCGAGGTCACCGACGGCACGTTCGAGCAAAACGTCCTGCAGGCGGACGGGCCGGTCGTCGTCGACTTCTGGGCGCCCTGGTGCGGCCCGTGCCGCGCCGTCGACCCGATCCTCGAGCAGCTGTCATCCGAGCTCGAGGGGCGCGTGACGTTCGTGAAGCTGAACATCGACGAGAACCCGCAGACCGCCGCCCGATACGACGTTCTCTCCATCCCGACCGCGATCCTGTTCGACCGGGGAGAGCCGAGGTCGACGCTGATCGGCGCCCGGCCGCGCTCGCACTACGAGCGGGCCCTAGCGGAAGTGCTCCCAGCCGCCTAGCTCGTACGGCTCGCCCTCGAGAGTCATCAGGACGCCCTCTCCCTCCTCGCAGCGCCCGATGACCGGGTGCCGCCCCGGCTCGTCGACCGCCGCGAGCAACTCGTAGTCCTCACCGAAGCCGAGATCAACCGGCTCGGCGCCGGTGGCCAGCGGCACCCGCTCGAGCTCGATGACGACCCGACAGCCGGAACGAGCTGCGATGTGACCGGCGTCCACGGCGATCCCATCCGAGATGTCCAGCATCGCGTGCGCGTGCCCCGCCAGCTCCTTTCCCTCACGAAGTCGCAGAGGTGGACGGGTGTAGGAGTCACGCCGGAATGCCGCCCCCGCAGCGCCGAGCGGGCCTGTAACCACGACCAGGTCCCCCGGCAGCGCTCCCGACCGGCCCGGCACGCGTGCCGACCGGCCCACGGCGGCCACGCTCAGCACCAACCTGTCTGCAGCGGTCGTGTCGCCTCCCACCACCGGCACACCCGTCTCCGCAATGCCCTCGTAGAGCTCGAAGACGTCCGCGAGCTCGGTCTCCCCCGGCGCGGCCAGCGCGACGACCAGGCCCTCGGGATCCGCGCCGGACGCCGCCAGGTCACTGAGGTTGACGGCGGCGGCGCGCCAGCCGAGGTCACGCCACGAGATCCACTCCAGCCGAAAGTGGACGCCCTCCACGAGCGC
>DASUXI010000092.1:0-8830 GCA_036377995.1 Gaiellaceae bacterium | reverse complement strand
CAGGCCGTCGCCGTGGCCCACGGCGACATCGTCAGCTGACCGGAAGAAGGACCCGAGCGAGACGCCGGCCGACCGAAGCTAGACCGGCCGGCGTCTCGTCGTCGCGGCGCTCGTCGTCTACGTCGCCCTGTTCGTAGTCCTGAATATCCGGCGGATCGACATCAGCGTTTTCTTCTTCTCGGTCAGGACGCACGAGCGACTCGAGGGCAACCGGCCGCTCCCGTAGTCCGAGTCAGAGCGATCTTCTTCCCGGCTCGAGCCGGGCTCAGCGCATCTCGACCTGCTCCCAACGCGCGGTCAGTGCATAGAGGACCGTGATGTCGAGGGCAATTACGACGAGAGTCCAGAGTGGGTACTGGGTGGCGCCCAGGAAGCCGAGCTGGCCGATGAGGTTGATCGCCACGACGATGATCGTGAACCACCGCGCCCATGCGGATCTCGCGATCAGGGCGAACGCGACGCAGATGAGCACGATGCCCCAGATCAACGTGAGCCACCCCCAGGTCCTCACGTCGAACACGATCACCTGGGACCCCGAGACCACGAAGTACTGTCGCCGCACGACCGCGATCAGCCCCTCGAAGAACGAGATGGTTCCGACGATCATCAGCATGATCGCGGCGAAGCTGGCCCAACCGGTCCAGGCGGTGGACATCTCCTGCCGTGTCTCCATTTCCGCTTCCTTTCCTGTCGACAGCCGACGGGTTGTGCGGATGCTTGCATTCCACTCGGACAACAGCCGTCCGCCTCGAGCGGTCGAAGGATCGTGGCGGGCGACGACCGGGGCCGCCGGGTGGCGCCGAGCCGCCTAGCTCGGCGTCGCCTGTAGGGCTGGGTGTGCCTCGACGACTGGTTCCACGAGGAGCGTCAGGCGATCGCGACCGACGACCTTCACCACTTGGCCCGGCCCGACACCGGCCTTGCAGCGCGCCTTCCAGATCTCACCCGAGAGCGTGATCTGGCCCTCCGGTCTGCAAGCCGTGAGCGCCGTCCCCTGCGAGCCGATGAGCGTCTGTGCACCGACGTACGCACGCCGGTGCTTGACCGTCCGGTTCCAGAAGAGGATCTCGCCGAGAAACGCCGCGAGACAGAGCCCGAAGCCGACGCCGTTCCACGGTCCCGGAAGGACGAAGAGGAGGGCAAATGCGACCAGCAAGAGCATGGGATGGACGCCGGCCTCGTGCTCCCCACGCGGCGGCGCTTGGGGTGGATCCTAGCCTGCGACCGCGCCTGGGCCTCGAGGTTCGTGGAGCCGCTCAGCGAGCAAGGTGCTCGTCGACGCTCCTCTTCGGGACGCGCGCTCATGACGACGCTTTGTCGTAGCTCACCACCGTCCCGGCGAGGAGATCCGGCACCCCGCGCCGCCGCTCGGTGAACAGCACCGGGACGAAGCCGGCAAACAGTGGAACGATGGCGACGACGAGCCCGACGACGCGAACGAGCGCTCGACCGATCGAGGGGGTGTTGCCGGCGAGGTCGCTCACGTGGATCCGCAACAGCCGCATCCCCGGTGTCTGGCCGGCCGTGGACCAGAACAGGACGAAGTACGCGCCGACCGTCAATATCCAACCGGAGCCGAGGAGCGTACCGACGAGCCAATGCGGGCGGACGCCGCCGACGAGCGACGCCACGACCGAGAGGATTCCGGTGATCGACGTGAACAAAACGATCGTGACGACCGCATCGGTCGCAAGCGCCAACGCTCGGGTCGCGATCCCGGCATAGGTCGTGCGGACCGCTCGAGCGCGGCGGCGGACGAACCGCTCGGCTCGGTCGTCGAGCCGAGCAGCGGCGGCACGGGCGTCCCCTACCATCTCCTCCGCGAACCCCGTCGTCTGCCGGGTGACCACCTCCCGGACCTCCGGGCTGGCGGCGACTCGTTGAAGAGTCCGTCGGGCTCCCTCGCTCGCTAGCAATCGCTCGGTGAGCTCGAGCGTTTGCGGGCTGTTCAGCGCCTCTTCGGCGAGGCGCTCCAACTCGCCGCTCGCTGCCAGCTCGGCGACGAACCGCTCGATGACACGGTGCCGGACGACGGAGCGCGCGAGCTCCTCCGGGAGCGAGCCGGAGAGCGCGCGATCGATGACGCGGGCGAGCTCTGGCGCCGACAGAACCTCGTCCGCTGCCTCTTCGAGTCGTCCGCGCCAGGCACGTGCTGCAGCGCGTGCGGGGAAGAAGGCGGCGCGGGCGGCCGCGTCGGCCAGCCCGGAGCCGTGCTCATCTGCGTTCGCCATCACGAGCAGTATCGCTCGGTAGCCAGGCTCTCGTGGCCAGTGACTCGGCGAGCTATCGACCGCACGGTCGGTCAGGCACGGGCTGTCCGCCGGGCGGCAGACTGGGCATACGAACTGAGGTCGGGCTACTTCTCCCGGGTCTTCTGGAGCTCCTGCGCGATCGTGGCTGCCCAGTCGTCGACGGCCTGCCAGTCGCGGTAGTCGCCTTCGACTGCGTGGGCGCCGCGGACGGCGGCCTTTTCCATCAGGCCGAGCTTGCTTTTGTCGAGCTTGCCGGCGAAGAGCTTGTGCTCGCGGGCATGCGTCGTCTCGACCAGCCTCTCGGCAAGCCCGGTTCGGAGGGCGTTTGGGTCGTCGGCCACTGGTGGATCACCGACGATGGAGCCGCTCGCGAACAGCCAGGTCGGGCGCTCGGTGAGCTCGACAGCGTGAATGTCGACGAAGGCGCGGGCCTCCTTGAGCCAGTTACCCAGGTAAATCCCGCTTCCGAGCACGAATGCGTCGTAGCCGCCGATCTCAGTCACGTCCTCCAGCCTCTTCACCTCCGCATCGACGCCGTGCTCGACGAGGTCGGCACCGATACGCGCGGCGATCTCGTCGGTCGCGCCGTGCTTACTCGCTGCTGCGACCAGGACAGCCATTTCCGTCACCTCTTTCCCTCGAATCACAGGCAGAGTTACAGAACGCCTTCAGGGCAAGACAATCTTCTCCCGGCAACGCTGTGACTCATCGGGGGACGCGCTGAGCGACGCCCTCGGACAACTACCGATTCGGTTCGAGGCGCCCCTGGGCGGACGAGAGAACCCCGCGCGCTGCAGGGATCTGATGGGCGGTACTGGGCTCGAACCAGTGACCCCCAGCTTGTCGAGCTGGTGCTCTCCCAACTGAGCTAACCGCCCCTGCGGGAGGGGAAGTCTAGCCGACCATCAAGAGCGTCGGATCGACCGCGACGTCCCGGTAACGGAGCTCGAAGTGCAGATGCGTTCCCGTGCACCACCCCGTGCAACCGGCGACGCCGATGAGCTCTCCGGGCCGGACCAGCTGTCCGACGTGAGCGAGCGGCTGCGAGAGATGTGCGTACAGCGTCGAGTACCCCGCCCGCAGCTGGACGATCACGACGTTGCCGTAGCCGTCATAGCCCGGGATATATCCCACCTGCGTGACCACGCCCGCGGCGGCGGCGCGCACGTCGAGCGAGCGGAGGATCCCGATGTCCAGACCCGGATGCCAGCGCGAGCCGTCTTGTCCGAACGGCGAAGTGACCGTGCCGGCTGCCGGCCACTGCAGCGAGAGCTGCCAGCCGGCGTTCGTCTGCGCCGCCGCCCCTCCGGGAAAGAGAAACGCCGCTATCGCGGCGCACAATGCCCATCTCATGAGGCGGGCAGCCTAGCAACAGGCCCGGATCAGAAGATCTCGGGGCACCAGGGATGGCGGTCCCAGCGGAAGAGCGAATCCGCCCGCGCGACGGCGCCTTCCCTCAGCTCGTCGACCCGTCCGGCCCGATGGAGCTGCGCGAACGAGATGCCGCCGAGGAGCGCGGAGCCGAGCGATTCCACCGGTACAGCCAGGTCTGCGGCGGCCTCGGTACGGACCGCTTCGCCGCTCTCGAGCTTCCAGCGGCCGGCGTTCCACGGGCAGAAGTCGTCGGTGACCTCGAAGACGATCGCACCGTCGTCCGCGTAGGTCCTCCCCGAGAGAGCCTCGCCGACGTCGACCAGACGCACCCAGATCCCGTCGCCCGACCGGTAGCGCATCCTGCGCGGAGACGCAAGCAGGAGGAAGAGCGGATGGTCGGGAGGAAGCAGCGAAGCGTTGAAGGTCGCCACCAGGTCGACCGCGAGCAGGTAGCTCCAGAGCTCGCGGTGGGCCTCGGGCGTTTCCCCGAGGGCCTCGACAATGCGCAGCTCGGCGGAGGAAGACCCGTCGGTGAAGCCCGGCTTGTGCCTGTACGAGGCATATCCCTCGACCTTCCCGCCCCGCTCGTAGACCACCCACCGCTTCGGGCCGGCACCCTCACGCCGCTCTTCGGGATCGGCGACCTGACGGTTCTCCCACCACATCCGGTTGCGGGAGAACATGCCGGGCCACTGCGTACGCACGCGGTCGTACGCCGGTGGCAACGTCTCGAGCGCTTCGTCCGGGTCGACGAGGCGCACCGTCCCCTGCGGCTCGACGGAGTCGGCAAAGGCGGCGTGTTCGCGCCGGAGCGTGATCTCGCCGCAAAACGAGGCCATGCCGTAGCCGAAGCGGCCGTAGATCGCCTCCTCCGACGCCCAGAGAGCGGCCAGGGGCTCGCGGCGCTCGTGCGCGGCGTCGAGGTGTGCGCGCATCAGGGAGCGCAGCACGCCGCGCCGCCGATGCGTCGGGAACACGCCGACGACGGTGGTCCCTGCGGTCGGCAGCGTGCCGCCCGGAACGGTGAGATCGAAGGCGAACGCGCCCGCTCCGCCCACAAGGGCGCCGTCCTCCCAGGCGCCGTGCATCCGTTCGAACGTCATCTGGTCCGCGAAGCGCTGCATGCGGTCGTCGGTCGGTGTCATGCCGAAGTACTGTCCGATCGCGAAAATGGCCGCGGTGAACTCGTCGAGGTCTTCGACCGGTCTGACCTCGAACGCCATCAGAAGTCGTCGGGGCAGTAGGGCCGCCGCGAGACGTGGAAGAGCGCCGATGCGCGATCGACCGCGCCGCTCTTGAGTTCGCGAACGCGCTCGGCGGCGGCGAGTTGATGGAAGTCGAACCCGCCGAGATATGCCGACGCAAGATCGGCACAGTCGAGCTCGAGCTCGGCGGCGGCGTCCGTCCGCTCGACCTCGGCGCCGACGCGCCAGCGGCCGGCGTTCCACGGACAGAACTCGTCTCTCACCTCGAGCACGACGGAGTCGTCCGCCGCATACGCGCGCCCGGCGAGCGCGGCTCCGAGGTCGACGAAGCGCAGCCACAAGCCCTCGAAGGCCCGCAGCTGGAGGCTGCGCGGATCCTGGACCATGAGGTAGAGCGGAGACCCCGGGTCGTGCGGGCCCCGGACACGTGTGATCAGGTCGATGCCGAAGAGGTAGCGCCAGATCTCGCGGGTCGCCACGGTCGAGCTCGCGACCACCTCGAGGATGCGGACGTAGCTCTTCGAGAATCCGTCCTCCCAGTCCATCTTGATGCGATAGATCGCGTACGCGACCGGCTCGTCGTCGACCTCGATCACCGCCGTGTACTTCGGGCTCGACCCGTGCCGCCAGTGCTCTGGATCCGCGAGCCGGTAGTTCTCCCACCAGGCGTCCGTGCGCACCAGAAAACCGGGAACCTCTCGCCTCACCCGCTCGTGGACGCGCGCGCAGAGCTCGCGCGCCTCCTCTCCCTCGACGATCCTCGCCGCGCCGATCGGGCCAGGATCGTCGCGGAAGGCGAAGCGCGCGCGGTCGGCGTTCAGGCTGAAGTCGGGAGCTGCGATCCCGTAGCCGAACCGGCCGTAGATTGCCGCTTCGGAGGCCCAGAGGATCGCGAGCGGCTCGCCGCGCTCGCGGAGGTCGTCGAGCTGGTGGCGCATCAGGCGCGTGAGGACTCCCCGCCGACGGTGGCTCGGGAGGACTGCGACCCAGGTCACTCCGCCCGCATCGAGCTCGCCGCCGGGCACGGTCAGCCGAAACGAGAAGGACGCCGTGGTTCCGACCGGCCGTCCGTCGGCGTACGCCGCCAGGAACCGGTCGCGAGGGAGCATCTTGCTGTGCCGCTCGAAGTCGTCGTCCCGGTCCTCTTCCGCGAAGACGGTCAGGGCGGCGCCCATCGCCTTCCGCAGGTCGTCGTCCGCTTCGGGGCTCCGGATGTCGATCTCCACGGCGCGCGAGCCTACGAGATGCGCTCGAGGGGTGCGTAATCGAGCATCAGGCGCCGCTCGCTGCCGTCCGAGAAGCGAACCGTCACGACGCCTCCCGCCTCGATCTGGATCACCACGCCTTCCCCCAGTGTCCCGTGGCGCACCGAATCGCCGGTGGAAAGCGTCGGAATGTCCTCACGCGGCGCCACGCCCGCGGCTCCGTACGACGACCAGGAAGCCGGCCGAAGCCGTTCGCGTTCGGCGGAGCGCGGCAGCTCGTCGAGGAAGCGCGAGGGCAGGTTGTAGCCGCGCGAGCCCCAGAGCGAGCGCGACGAAGCGTGCGTGAGCGTCAGGTGCTCCATCGCCCGGGTCATCCCGACGTAGCAAAGCCGCCGTTCCTCCTCGATCCCCTGTTCTTCTATCGAGCGGGCGTGCGGGAAAATCCCCTCCTCCATCCCGAGCAGGTACACGGCGCGGAACTCGAGGCCCTTCGCGTTGTGGAGTGTCATCAGGGTCACGAGGCTGTCGCCGCGGATGGCGTCCTGATCGGAGTAGAGGGAGATCTCCTGCAGGAAGTGCGAGAGCGACGGCTCGTCCGCGGACTCCTGGTACTCGCGCGCGACGCCGACGAGCTCCTGGAGGTTCTCGATCCGCCCCTGGGCCTCGATCGTGCGCTCGGCCTCGAGCGCCTCGAGGTAGCCACTCCGCTCCAATGTTCGCTCGACCAGCTCGGCGACGGGCAGCTCGAGCGCGCCCGACTGGAGCGACTGCATCAGCGTCCGGAACGAATTGACGGCCCGGAGCGGCGCGGCGCCGACGCCGGCTTCCTCGGCGAACTCGGTCGCCTCCCAGAGGGATCTTCCCTGTGCGTCGGCCCAGGTCTGCAGCCGGGCCAGGCTCGAATCGCCGATGCCGCGCCGCGGCCTGTTCGCGATGCGCTGGAGCGAGACTGCGTCGTACGGGTTGTCGATCGCCTGGAGGTAGGCGATGGCATCCTTGATCTCGGCGCGCTCGTAGAATCGCGGGCCGCCGATCACCTGGTAGCCGACGCCCTGCCGGACGAGGACGTCCTCGAGCACGCGGGACTGTGCGTTCGTCCGGTAGAAGACCGCGATCTCGTCGCCCGAGAACCCCTCTTCTCCCAGCGCGGCGATCCCGGCTGCGACGAAGCGGGCCTCGGCGTGCTCGTCCTCGACCTCGATCACGCGCACGGGCTCGCCGTCGCCGAGCTCCGACCAGAGCTCCTTCGGCTTTCGCTCGCGGTTGTTCGTGATGACGCCGTTCGCCGCCTCGAGGATCGAGTTGGTCGAGCGATAGTTCTGCTCCAGCGCGATCGTGCGCGTGCCGGGGAAGTCGCGCTCGAAGTCGAGGATGTTGTTGATGTCGGCTCCTCTGAACGCAAAAATCGACTGGTCCGGATCGCCAACTGCGCACACGTTTCCATGTTTCTCGGCCAGGAGCTGGAGCAGCCGGTACTGCGCGTGGTTCGTGTCCTGGTACTCGTCTACGAGGATGTAGCGGAAGGCCTTCTGCCACTTCTCCAAGGCGTCCGGAAAGCGCTCGAGCACGTCGACGGTGAGCATGAGGAGGTCGTCGAAGTCCACCGCGTTCGAGGTGAAGAGCTTGCGCTGGTACAGGTGGTAGACGTCGGCGACCGTCTGGTCGTAGAAGGACTGCACCTGCGCGGCGTAGTCGTCGGGATGGACGAGCCGGTCCTTGGCGTGCGAGATCTGGTTGTGGATGCCGCGCGGCGTGAAGCGCTTCGGGTCGCGCTCGAGCTCCTCCAGGCAGTGCTTGACGAGGCGGATCTGATCGGCCTGGTCGTAGATCGTGAAGTTCGAGCGGTAGCCGAGCCGCTCCGCCTCGCGCCTGAGAATGCGTCCACAGGCAGCGTGGAAGGTGAGGATCCACAGACCGCGGCCGCTCCGTCCGAGCAGGCGCTCCAGCCGCTCGCGCATCTCACCCGCGGCCTTGTTCGTGAACGTGATTGCGAGGATCTCGTTCGGCTTGGCGCCGATCGCGTTGATCAGGTGCGCCACGCGGTAGGTGAGGACACGTGTCTTGCCGGAGCCCGCGCCGGCGATTACGAGGAGCGGCCCTTCCGTGGCGAGGACGGCCTCGCGCTGGGCGGGGTTGAGGTCGGCGAGGTAGTGGTCCGGCGACGCGACGGCCATGCGGCCGATGCTAGCGGCGCCCCTCGGGGGCGGGCGAGACGCGTCCCGCCGGGGCGGGCTTCGTCGGCCGCGCGCGAATAGGCTTCCACGTCGTGCGGCTCGCCCTCATGATCGAAGGTCAGGAGGGTGTGACCTGGGAGGACTGGGTTGCGCTCGCCTCAGCCTGCGAGGAGCACGGCGTAGAGGCGCTGTTCCGCTCCGACCACTATGTCTCGGGGTTCGACGAGACGCGCCCTGCTCTCGACGCCTGGACGACGATCGGCGGCCTTGCCGCGCACACGACCCGGCTTCAGCTTGGCACCCTGGTCTCGCCGGCGACCTTCCGGCACCCCGCCGTGCTCGCACGTGCAGCCGCGACCGCGGACGAGATCTCCGGTGGACGCGTCACGCTCGGAATGGGAGCCGGCTGGATGGAGCGCGAGCACGCGGCGTACGGTTTCACGTTCGGCACCGCCCGGGAGCGGGTCGCAAACTTCGGAGAGCAGCTCGAGATCGTCCATCGTCTGCTACGCGAGGACCACGTCGACCATTCCGGCGAGCGCTACAGGCTCGAGCACGCGCCGGGGCTGCGCCGCCCCGGCTTGCCGCTCCTCGTCGGCGGCAGCGCCAGGCCCGGCACG
>DASUXI010000091.1:0-4889 GCA_036377995.1 Gaiellaceae bacterium | reverse complement strand
TACGTCCTGACGATCCGCTCGCACCTGCCCGGTCACCTCGCGCTGCACGGGCGCTGGTCGGCCCTCGCCGCCTGGGCGCGCGCTCAGAGGTCGCGCGGACACTCGCGCCGCGCCGGGTTGCGCAGGCTCCTTCCTTCGATTACGCCCGCCCCGATCGCCGGCCGTTACGCCCGAATGCGCGGTGGTGCGCATCCCATGGTTCCGCCGTGGGTAGATGCGCGACAGACGGGCGACTTCAGCCGGCGGTCCGATCTCGAGCGTCCTGCGCGACGGCGCTGGGCTGAGGCGCAGCTCGGCGCGATCCGCTCGTCCGCGCTGACACTCGAGGCCGATGCGCTCTGCGCGGCTTCGTTCGGTGTCCAGGTGCGGCGGCCGTTCGCGGACGTCGACTTCTGGGAGTTCATGCTCAGCCTCCGCGCGGAGGCGAAGTTCCCCGACGCGGTCCCCAAGAGCCTCGTGCGCCGCGCCATGCGCGGCCGGCTGCCGGACGAGGTGCTCGACAGGCGCGACAAGACCTATTTCGACGAGCACGCCCTCTCGACTGCCGACTACGAAGCGCTTCGGCGCTGGATCTTCCGGACCGACTACCGGGTCGACGGCGTCGATTACGACCTGCTCGCCGAGCGGGTGGAGGGCGGCCGGCTCGGCGTCCTCGAGCTGGCCTGGGCAAACGATCTTGCGCGAGTTCACGCGTTCGCGGTGGGCTGCTCGTGACCTCCGGCGCGTGTTACGGCTTCGCAATCGAGTCGCAGCTCGAGCTCGCGTATCTCCGTCAGGGCGGAGGAACGCCGCTCCTCGTTGCGGCGGGGAAGGGACACGACCCTTCAGGCGAGGCAGTGCTCGAATGGAGAGACCCCTTCCGCGCGAGCCTCTACGCGAGCGGTCCGACGTACCGGCTCTGGGTCGACGAGCTGGGGTGGTACGAGATCGACACCGAGCAGCGCCGGATCCTGGTACCCGAATCGAGCGAGCGCGTTCTCCTCGAGGAGCGGCTCTGGGGCATCCCGCTCGCGCTCTCGTTCGCCGCTCGGGGCGATCTGCCCCTCCACGCCGCCGCTGTAGAGGTCAACAGTGAAGCCGTGCTGATCGCTGCCCCCGGGGTGTTCGGGAAGACCACGCTGGCCGCCGCATTTGCGTCTGCCGGCTACCGGGTGCTCACCGAGGACCTGAGCTGCCTTCGTCTCGCGTACGGCCCCACGCTCGTTCCCGGGCCCGCAATGCTGCGGCTGCGACGGGATGTGGTCGAGGAGATCGAGCTGCCGCCGGGCACCGTCGTGCTGGACGAGCCGCATCGCGTCCATCTTGCGCTGGACGAGGCCACGAGAGGGGACTGCTCGCCGGTTCCCGTTCGGGCGATCGTCGTGATCAGGGCCGGGGCCGAGATCGAGCTCGATCGCGTTGCGTCACCGGCCGCGATCCGCGACCTGCTCGCGCTCTCGTTCAGGTTGCCGGCGGACGATGAGCATCGCCGCGCGTTCGAGGGCGTGGCGGAGCTGGTTCGCAAGGTGCCGGTCTGGGGGCTGGTTCGTCCAGACCGTTTCGAGACTCTGCCCGCCGTGGTCGAGAAAGTCGTCGCGGATGTCTAGCGGCAGGGCGGCTCTGGCCGTTCGGGTTCTGCGCCGCTTCGCGTCGGTGCGGAGACGGATCTCACGCGAGCCCCTGCCGGCGCTGGCGGCGAGTCTCGGCAACCTTCCGCTCACCGCGGCCGACCACGAGCCGGCTGCGCGGCTGAGCAGGGCGGTCGACCGAACCCTCCGATTCGGCCCTGACCGGCCGACGTGCCTGATGCGGGCCCTGGTCCTCTACAGCTTGTTGCGCGAGCAGGGCGACCCGGCTGTCCTCGCAATCGGTCTGCCCCACGGCGCCCGGGACCACACCGCGCACGCCTGGGTCGAGATGGACGGCGCAGACGTGGGCCCGCGGCCGGGTCGCGGCGACCACGTCGCGCTCGCCCGCTTCGGCGAGTAGTTCGGAACCGCCGCACGCGGCGCGTCGCTTGTTTACCCTCCGCCGGGGCGCCTCGCTTGGGGGGGCGCGATGGGGAGAGAGACAGAGGGAGGGCTCATGAAGCGAAGGCTGCTGATTGCCGCCGTGCTCGCGGGTCTCGCAGCGGGCATGGCGATCTTGGCGGGGGCGTTGACGACGTCGGGGAGCGCGAAGGCTGCGTACCCCGCGCCGCATCCCACCGTCAGCGACTACCAGTTCATCAGTGCGGCGACTCCGACCGAGGCGAACTGTGAGGCCGTCGGCCGAACGTGCTTCACGCCGCAGGCGATCCAATCGGCGTACAACGTCGGGCCGCTGTACAACCAGGGTTACAACGGCAAGGGCATCACTATCGCGATCGTCGACTCCTACGGGAGCGACACGATGGCGCACGACCTGCACGTCTTCAACCAGGCGTTCGGGCTCCAGCCGATGTGTGGTGAGGAAGGCGTCACGTGCACGGCGGGCATGCCGAAGTTCAGCGAGCTCGCGATCAACGGCTCGCCTGACACGAAGGCGCAGCCCGGTAACGGCACAGGGCAGGAGGACAAGAGCGCCTGGGCGCTCGAGGTCGCGCTCGACGTCGAGACGTCACACGCGATCGCACCACAGGCCAACATCCTGCTCGTGCACTCGAACAACGCCGAGACGCTCGGCGTTCAGGGCTTCCCGAACATGATGAAGGCCGAGGACTACGTCGTCAGCAACCACCTCGCCCAGGTGATCTCCCAGAGCTTCGCCTCGGCAGAGGAAGCGTTCAACGGCACGCAATCGCTGCAGAACCTGCGCTACGCGTTCAAGAACGCGGCGGCGAACGGCGTGACCGTGCTGGGTTCGTCGGGTGACGGCGGCACCGCCAACCTGATGAAGTCGCCGGTCAGCCAGGGTGGGAGCCTGATTCCGTTCCCGACGGTTGAATGGCCGGCCTCGGATCCGCTCGTGACGGGCGTCGGCGGCACGTACCTGTGCACCGACCCGGCCGCGTCGACCAACCAGGCGCGGACGACGTACATCAAGCCGGGCATCGGGGCGAAGTGCGGCAGCGCGACGTTCAACGCCGCGCACGCTGCGGAGGTTGCCTGGACGTTCTCGGGCGGCGGCTTCAGCCACGTCTTCTCGCGGCCCGACTATCAAGCCGGTCCACTGCCGGCCAACAGCACGCCGATTCCCGCCGCCAGCCGCGGCGTTCCGGACATCGCGTTCCAGGCCAGCGCGGCAACGGGCGCGCTCGTGTACCTGTCGCTTCCGCCCGACGGAAACGGCAGCAACATCAGCAACCTCACGACCGGCTGGTACGACATCGGCGGCACCTCGCTCAGCTGTCCGCAGTGGGCGGGCCTGGTCGCAATCGCCGACCAGATCAACAAGGCGAAGTACGGCCAGACCGGCCTGGGCCTGATCAACCCGGCGCTGTACAAGCTCGCCGCGAACTCGGCGAAGTACAGCACCGACTTCTTCGACGTCGCGCACACCGCGATCGCCGGAGTCGACAACTCGAATCAGGGTGACCCCAGCGTCCCCGGCTTCCCGGCGACGCCCGGTTGGGACCCGGTCACCGGGCTCGGCACGCCGAATGCGGCGCTGCTGATCCCGGACCTCGTCGACGCGGCACACAGCTAGGCCACGGACGAGCCGGTTCGTCGGAGAGGGCGCCGATCGGCGCCCTCTCCGCATCTCAGCGTCCGCGCTTCCGCGCGAGCGCGAACACCGCGATCCCCGCCGCTCCGAGGATGCCGATTACAGCTCGGGCCGGCTTCCGCTGGGGCGGGAGCTGCCTCGCCAGCAGCTCCGGGCGCGCTCCGGGTGGCCCGGACGGCCCGTAGTCGCGCGCGAGTTTCAGCACCTGGGCCAGGTGCAGTGCGCGGCGGCCCGTGCCGCCCTGCTCGATCTGGTGCCGGCAGGAAAAGCCGTCGGCGACGACGAGCGCGTCGTCCGGCGCCTCGCGCACGGCCGGCAGCAGCACACGCTCACCGCAGGCCTGCGAGACCTCGTAGTGAGCCTCTTCGTAGCCCCAGGCGCCGGCCATCCCGCAGCAGCCGCTCTCCGGCGCCTCGACCTCGACGCCCATGCGCTCCAGCAGCTTCTGCTCCGGTTCGACGCCGCCCGTCGCCGCGGCGTGGCAATGGCCGTGCAGGAGCACCTGCCGCCTGAGCTGCGGCGGCTCGAAGCCGTCGGCGGCGGCGAGGAACTCCGCCAGGTGGAACGTCTGGCTCGAGAGCCGCTTCGCGTCCTCGTCATTGGGCAGCATCTTCGTGAGCTCGTCGCGGAAGACGGCGACGCAACTCGGCTCGATGCCGACCACGGGGACGCCGTCCCTGATCTCGTTCCGTAACGTGTCGAGCGTCCGTTCGAGATAACGACGGGCGAGGTCGAGGAAGCCGTAGTCGTAGAGCGGGCGGCCGCAGCAGAGCCGTCCCTGAGGAACGGTGACTTCGAAGCCGGCGTCCTCGAGCGCCTCGACCGCGGCCGCCCCGACCTCAGACTCGAAGAAGTTCGTGAAGGTGTCCGGCCAGAGGATGACGCGGCGTGTGGTCTTCGGCCGGTCACCGTTCTGCCGGCCGCGGAACCAGTCCTGGAGTGTCACCTTCGAGAACGGCGGCAGCCGCCGCCTGCTCGAGACGCCAGCGGCCGCCTTTGCGATGGCCGAGAGCCCCGGCGCCTGCGTGAAGAGGTTCGCGAGCGTCGGTACGGCGGAGGCAAGCCGTGCCCAGCGGTCGATCAGCCCGAATGCGTAGGCGTGTCTCGGCCGCAATCGGCGTGAGTAGTGATGAGAGAGGTACTCGGCCTTGAGCGTCGGCATGTCGACGTTGACGGGGCACTCGTTCGTGCAGCCCTTGCAGGCGAGACAGAGGTCGAGCGCGTCGAGGACGTCCGGCGAGTCCCAGAGCGGGAGCTCGTCCGAG
>DASUXI010000090.1:0-2922 GCA_036377995.1 Gaiellaceae bacterium | reverse complement strand
CTCTGCGCCGGCAGCGGCTCGTGCTCGAGACCGTACAGCCGGGTCACCTCGGCGTCCCACTCGCGGTTCAGCCGGGCCGCCTGCTCGCGATACGACGGATCGACCTCGTGGCCGGCGACGGCGTCGGCCAGGAGCTCGAGCGTCGTGCGCGCATCGCCGACGAGCGAGAGACCGTTCAGCTTCGCCGCGTCGAAGTCCGCGACGTTGACGTTCACGAACTGGACGTCCTCGCCCTTGAAGGCCGTTCTGGACGCCGTCGTGAAGTCGGTCCACCGCGTCCCGATCCCGAGCACGAGATCGGCCTCGGCGGCGACCCGGTTCGCGGCGAACGTGCCCGTGGCGCCGATCGCGCCGAGCGCCGCCGGGTGATCGTAGGGGAGCGAGCCCTTCCCCGCCTGCGTCTCGCCGACCGGAATCCCCGTCTGCTCGACGAAGCGCCGCAGGGCATCGGTCGCCTCCGAGTAGACGACGCCGCCGCCGGCGACGATCAGCGGCCGTTTCGCCGCACGGATGCGCTCGACGGCCGCGGCGAGCGCGGCGGCGTCGGGTGCGGGGCGCGGAACGTGCCAGGTGCGATGCTCGAGGAAGTCGTCGGGATACTCGTGGGCCTCGGCCTGGACGTCCTGCGGGAAGGCGAGCGTCACCGCTCCGGTCTCGGCCTGATTGACGAGGACGCGCATCGCGCCGAGCGCGGCCGGCATCACCTGTTCCGGACGCATGATCCGGTCGAAATAACGCGAGACCGGAGCGAGCGCATCGTTGACCGAGACGTCGCCTCGCCCCGGAACCTCCAGCTGCTGCAGAACCGGGTCGGGACGATGCGTCGCGAAGACGTCACCCGGCAGTAGGAGAACGGGCAGCCGGTTGACAGTCGCGAGCGCGGCGCCCGTGACGAGGTTCGTCGCGCCGGGCCCGATCGAGGTCGTGCACACGAGCGTTGCGAGCCGGTTCTTCATGCGCGCGAACCCGACTGCGGTGTGCACCATCGCCTGCTCGTTCCGGGCCTGGTAGTAGGTCAGGAGGTCGGGATGCTGGTACAGCGCCTGGCCGATTCCGGCGACGTTGCCGTGGCCGAAGATCCCGAAGCAGCCCTCGAAGAAGCGGCGCTCGACCCCGTCGCGCTCGACGTGCTGCGCGGCGAGGAAGCGGACGAGGGCCTGGGCAGCGGTGATTCGCGGCATCGCCCCGGAACTCTCTCAGACAGGAGGCCGTTACGGTTAACCCCGTGCGCCCGCGCCCCAACGCCGCGACCGCTCTCCACGTCGAAGAGCACGGCGAGGGCGACGCGCTGCTCCTGATCCAGGGGCTCGGACAGGCGAGCTGGGTCTGGCGCGCCCAGGTGCCCGTCTTCGCGGAGCGCTGGCGGACGATCACGTTCGACCTTCGCGGTACCGGACACTCCCCCGCGCCGGACGAGCCGTACGGGATCGCCGACCTCGCGGCTGACGCGGCCGACATCCTGGCGGGGCGACAGGCACACGTCGTCGGCTTCTCGATGGGCGGCTACATCGCGCTCACGCTCGCACTCGTGCGGCCGGAGCTCGTCCGCTCGCTCGTCCTCGTCGGCACCGGCGCGGGCGGACCGGACAGAACGCCGCGGCCCGAGCACGTGCGCCGCGCGTTCGCCGACGCGCTCGGCCTGCCACTCGAGGAGTACGGACGCATGACGACGCCCTACACGTTCGCACCCGGCTGGACCGAGCGAAACCGGGAGCGTTACGAGGAGATCCTCGCCGCCCGGATGGAGCACCCGACCGGATACGCGACGCTCGAGGCCCATGGGGAGGCGTGCTACGGCTACTACGCGGAGGGAGCGGGCGTCGAGGGCATCGACGTCCCTGCCCTCGTCGTCCACGGCGTCGAAGACCTCATCGTCCCGGTCGAGAATGGACGGATGCTCGCTGCGCGCCTCCCCGGCGCGAGGCTCGTCGAGCTGCCCGGCCGCGGCCACAACCTCATGCTCGAGGACCCCGACGCCCTCAACCGCCTGGTGCTCGACTTCCTCACGTGAGCGTCTACCGCACGCCCGACGAGAGCTTCGACTCGTTGCCCGGATATTCATTCGGCGCCCGGTACGTGGAGCAGGAAGGACTGCGGATGCACTACGTCGACGAGGGCGAGGGCGACCCCGTGCTGCTCCTCCACGGCGAGCCGACGTGGTCGTACCTCTACCGCAAGGTGATCCCGCCGGTCGCCGAGGTCGCCCGCGCGATCGCGCCCGACTATTTCGGCTTCGGGCGTTCCGACAAGCCCGTCGAGCGAGACTGGTACACATACGACGCCCATTACCGGTCGATCGAGCGGCTCGTGGACGAGCTCGACCTCCGCCGCGTCACGGTCGTCGTGCAGGACTGGGGCGGCCCGATCGGCTTGCGTCTCGCAGTGTCGCGCCCGGACCGGGTCGAGCGGATCGTCGTCATGAACACCGGCGTCTTCGCCGGGCGGCCGCCGTCGGAGCAATGGCTGCAGTTCCGCGAGTTCGTGCGACGGCTCGATACGGAGATGCGCGCCGGACAGCTCGTGCGCATCACGTGTGCTACGGAGCTCGCGGACGACGTCGTCGCGGCCTACGACGCGCCGTTCCCCGTGGCCGAGGCGAAGAGCGGCATGGTGATGTTCCCGGAGCTCGTGCCGACGGAGTCGTCACACCCCTCGGGCCCGGCGATGCTCTCCGTGCGCGAGGGCCTGCGGTCGTGGACGCGCCCGGCGCTGGTCTTCTTCAGCGACTCGGACCCGATCTTCTCGCCACGCGTCGCGGAGCGCTTCGCCGAGCTGATCCCCGGCGCGGAGCTGCTGCGGCCCGTCGAGGGTGCGGGTCACTTTCTGCAGGAGGATGCGGGCGAGGAGGTCGGCGCGCGCATCGCCAAGTGGCTCAGAGCCACAAAGTCCGACCTGGCTGACTAGAGGACAAGCTCGGCCATG
>DASUXI010000089.1:0-8576 GCA_036377995.1 Gaiellaceae bacterium | reverse complement strand
CCGAAGCCGAGGATCGGGACCTCGGGATACGAGTCGGCGACGTCCTCCGGGTCGACGCGGCTGATGTCGGCGATCACGAGCTCGGGCCAATCGGCGCTGTCGCTGGTCACGAAATGATGACCAGGCAGAAGCGCCTCCAGCTTCCCCCTGAAAAAAACGTCGACCCCACAGAGCAGGATCGTGGCCACGGCGCGGAGGGTACAGCCGCAAGCGCCTCCCGTTCAAGCCCCCGGGTGCTTGCTAGGGTCGCCGGCATGGCGGAGGGGGAGTTCGTCAGCGTCGCTCGTGCCGGGGAGATCGCGCCCGGGACGATCCGCACCGTCGAGGCCGGCGACGAGAAGATCGCGCTCGCACATTGCGCGGGCGGCTTCTACGCGATCCAGAATGCCTGCCTCCATCTCGAAGGGCCGCTGGGCCAGGGCCGGCTCGAGGGCTGCGTGCTCAGCTGCCCGTGGCACGGCTGGCAGTACGACGTACGGACGGGCCAGAACGAGTTCGACCTCGCGATCCAGCTGCGGACCTATGACGTCCAGGTCGAAGACGGAGAGGTCCGAGTCCGCGTTCCGTAGAGGGCTCGAGCTGGTCAAGGCGGGCGAGTACTTCGCCGCGCACGAGCAGCTCGAGGAGGCCTGGCGCGCCTCACCTCCCGAAGAGCGTGGCTTCTACCAGGGGCTCGTGCACGTCGCCGTGGCCTGGTATCAGGCGGGACGCGGGCGGAGGATCGGCACCGAGCGACAGCTGGAGAAGGCGATCCGAAGGCTGCAGCCGTACGCGCCGGAGCATCGCGGTGTCGACGTGGCGGCACTGGTCGACCAGCTCGTCGAGCTGAGACAGCGCGGGTCGCTCGACCTGCCGCCGCCCGACCTCCGCACTTCGAATACGCTCGCGGCCTCGTGAGCGACTTCGGGAAGGCAATAGCGTCCGCGTATGCGGTTCAAGGCCTCTCGGTCGAGCTCGGCAAGGGCGTCCTGAACGGGACGCTCGAGCCTGAGGCCGACGTTCGCTTCCCGCTCAAGATGGCCAACAGGCACGGCCTGATCGCCGGCGCGACCGGAACGGGGAAGACACGCACGCTCCAGCTCATCGCCGAGCAGCTCTCCGAGCAGGGAGTGCCTGTCTTCGCCGCCGACGTCAAGGGCGACGTCTCGGGAGTGGCGATGCCCGGCGACGCGGCAGGCCCTGCCGCGAAGCGCGCGGGGGAACTCGGGATGCAGTTCACGCCGACGGGATTTCCGACCGAGTACCTCTCGCTCGGCGGGATCGGCCCGGGCGTGCCGATCAGGGCGACCGTCTCCGAGTTCGGGCCGCAGCTGCTCGCGAAGGTGCTCGAAGCGAACGAGACCCAGGAGCAGAGCCTCTCGCTCGTGTTCCGGTATGCCGACACGAAGGGCCTGCCGCTCCTCGACCTCTCGGATCTCCGCGCGTTGCTCACGTTTCTCGACTCGGATCAGGGCAAGGCCGAGCTGACGGGGATCGGCGGGGTCTCCTCGCAGACGATCGGCGTCCTGCTGCGCGCCCTCGTCGGGCTCGAGGACGGCGGCGGGACGGAGCTGTTCGGCGAGCCGAAGTTCGACGTCAACGACCTGCTCCGGACGGCGCCGGACGGGCGAGGCGTGATCTCCTGCCTCGAGCTGCCGGCCGTGCAGGACAAGCCGAAGCTCTTCTCGACGGCGCTCATGTGGCTGCTCGCGGAGCTGTTCGAGGCGCTGCCAGAGGTAGGGGATCTCGACAAGCCCAAGCTCGTGTTCTTCTTCGACGAAGCGCATCTGCTCTTCGACGAGGCGACGAAGGCGTTCCTCGACTCGGTGACCCAGACCGTGCGGCTGATCCGGTCGAAGGGCGTCGGCGTGTTCTTCATCACGCAGACGCCGAAGGACATCCACGAGGACGTCCTCGCACAGCTCGGCAACCGCGCCCAGCATGCGCTGCGCGCCTTCACCCCCGACGACGAGAAGGCGCTGCGCGCGACCGTCCGCACGTTCCCCAAGTCGGACTACTACAAGCTGGAGGAGCTGCTCACCCAACTCGGGACCGGTGAAGCGGCGGTCACGATCCTCTCGGAGAGCGGTGTGCCGACTCCCGTCGTCGACACGAAGCTGTGCGCGCCGCGTTCACGCATGGCGGCGGCCGACAATGTCGCCGCCGCGGCCGCGGCCTCACCGCTGGCCGCGAAGTACTCGGCGCGCGTCGACAACCAGAGCGCGCGCGAGATGCTCGCAGCCCGCGTGGCGACGCCTACGCCCGCCGCAGCCGACAAGCCGCCTCTAGTGACCGACGAGCACCGGAAGGCGGCGAAGGCGTCAGCGGGAGGCGCCGGCGCGATCGGCGACTTCCTCGGGTCCCGAGAAGGAAAGACGCTGCAGCGTGAGGTGATCCGGGGCGTCTTCGGCCTTCTGCGCACGCGTCTCTAGAGCGAGCCGAGCCCGATCAGGTCGAGTGCCCGGTTGACCGCGACGCGCAGCCACCAGTCACGGTCGAAGAAGAGCAGCAGGCCGAGAGCTACCAGGACGGTGCCACTCACCCGCTGGATCAGAAGGTAGTGGTCGCGTAGCCACCGGAACACCGTCATCGTCCGCGTGAAGGCGATTCCGGCGAGCAGGAACGCGGCGCCGAGCCCGGCTGAATACGCGACGAGCAGGATCGAGCCGCGGACGACAGTACGTGAGTCGGCCGCGAGCACCAGGATGCCCGCGAGCACGGTGCCGATGCACGGGGCCGCACAAACCGCGAACGCGCCGCCGAGCAGCATGCTGGAACCGTGACGCCGTGCTCCCATCAGGAGCCCGGGTGCGACAACTCGCTCGGGCCACGGAAGCAGGCCCATGAAGACCAGTCCGAGCACGATCAGCACGAAGCCGGCGATCTCCAGCTGACGGGCCGGGCTGACGACGCCTCCGATCGCGGCGGCCGCCGCTCCGAGGAGGACGAAGACGATCGTGAAGCCGAGGATGAACGGCAGGCTCGCGAGGACGACCCGCCGGGCCGCTCGCGGCTGGCCGAGGCGGGACGGATCCACCGCCGACACCGCAGAGAGATAGCCGGGCACCAGGGGCAGGACGCACGGCGTGACGACCGAGAAGAGCCCGGCCGCGAACGCGACGGGGATCTTGGCCAGCACCTAGTCGAACCTCGCCAGCTCATCGTCGAGGCGCCGCTCGAGCGCCCGGTCGATCCCCTGGTCTGGAGGCTCCGGCTCGCGCGCGCGCGACCAACGCCACGCACCCGCGCCGACGACCACCGCCGCCGTGACGATGCCGGCGATCGGCAGCCACCACGCCAGCAGGCCGAAGCCCTTCTTGCGCGGCGCGGCGAGAATCGCCTCACCGTATTCGGCGACGAGCGTGTTCTCGATCTCCGTTCTCGTGTCGCCGGCTGCGATTCGCCTGGCGATCAGCCGCTTGATCTGCTCGGCCGCGGGAGAGTTGGACTGGTCGAGAGTCGTCCCGCAGACCGGGCACATCACGTCGCCCTCGAGCTCCGCGAGCGTGGGATGCTTCTCGCTCGCGCCCGCGACGGGCACCGCGACGAGCGCGGCCACCAGCACGGCGATCCACCTGCTCACGAGGCCGCGATCAGCCGGAGGTAGCGCGGCAGGTCCTCTTCGGCCTGAAGCTCGCCGACGACCTTGCCGCGGCGATCGACGAAGAAGATCCTCGGAATCGGCGTCCCTCCCCACTTCGCCAGCACGGCGCCGTTGCCGTCGTGGACGCTGGGGTACGTGATGCCGTGCGTGCGCTGCCAGCGGCGGGCGTCGCCGGAGAAGTCCTTCGTGTCGACGCCGAGAAAAGAGACCCGGTCTCCGTACACCTTGCGTGCGGCCTCGAGCCGCTTCGACTCGTGGATGCACGGCACGCACCACGAGGCCCAGAAGTCGAGCACGATCGGCCGCTTGCCGAGGAGCGAGGCGAGATCGAACCGGCCGTGACCGTCGAGTCGTGCGAGGTCGAACGTGGGTGCCGACGGGTGGCCACCGGAAGCAAGCGCCTGCGAGATCCCCTTGTTGCCGTCGTGGGCGACGCGCCAGACGAGGAGCGCAAGGAGGCCCACGACGAGTGCGACCGCGATCGCCTGCACCGTGAGCCGGGCCGATCGCGCCATCAGGCGGAGACGATGAAGACCGGGGTGCCCACCACCACGCGATTGAAGAGCCACTCGGCCTCGGGGATGTGCATGCGGATGCACCCGTGTGAGACCGAGTAGCCGATCGACGAGTCGGACGGCGTTCCGTGGATGCCGACGCCGGGCGCGGAGAGGCCCATCCACCGTGTCCCGAGCGGGTTGTTCGGGCCCGGCGGAACCGGGCTCTCCCCTGCCGCCCACGGCGTGCTCGGTGGGTACCACCATGGATTCCGCCACTTGACGACGACGGAGAACCGCCCGAGCGGAGTCGGGTACCTGCTCTGGCCGGTCGCGACCGCGAAGGCTCTGCGGTACCGCGCGCCCTCATACAGGAAGAGACGGTTCGAGCCGCGCCTGATGACGATGACCGGGCCGAAGGTGCGCCGGAGGACCTTCGGGCGGACCGGTCTCTGCACGAGGTCGATCCCCTCGCGCTGCCCCGAGTAGAGGGCCGCGAGGACGTCGCGCACCGCGCCGCGCCGGTCGAGCTTGACGCCGTCCCGCTCCCTGGACAGCCAGGGACGCAGGTGCCGCAGATACAGCTTGGCGTCGACCGCAGCGCGGTCGTAGCGCCGTCCGAGCTTTGCGACGAACGCGACGATCGTCGCGCCGGGCGCATTGACGCCGAGCGGGACGGTTGTGCTCGGGGCGGCGGCAAGCGCGCGCTCGATCGCCTTGTCGATCACGGGCACCGCGCCGAGGACGTCGGGTGTGACGGAGATCGTCGTCGTCCCGAGCGTCAACTGGAGAGGAACGGCGAAGGCCTGCTGCACTGCAACGGTCGCCTGCTCGGGAGTCATGCCTCCGACCGAGGTCGTGCCGATTGCCACGCCCTCGGGGATCGTCGCGGGGCTGTCCGCCGAGGCGTGGGCGCTCGGGAACGCGGCCGCCACCACGGCCGCCAGGGCGAGCGAAAGCAAGGGAGCGAAGCGCCTCAAGGAGTCAATATCGTAAAGATCCGGGGATCGTTCGTGATGATCCCGTCCGCCCCGGCGGCGACAAGGGCACGCGCAAGATCGGGGTCGTCGACTGTCCAGACGTAGACCGCTGCGCCCACCTCGTGCGCTCGCGCGATTGCGGACGGCGACGCGACCGAGTGATGCAGCGTCGCAGCCTGTGCGCGCGCGCTCGACAGCAGGGAGGGCAGGCGTCGCGGGAGCGAGGCTCCGAACGTCGCAAGCGCGGCGCGGACGACCGGTGCCAGCGGTCCGTTTCTCGAGATGCCGAACCGGTCCCGGGGGAGCGTGTAGGAGCGGGCCAGATCCGGCTCGACCTCCGCGACGCGGCGCAGCGTGTGGGCGTCGAAGCCGCTGACCCAGGAGCGATCGAGGACGTCGTGGCGGCGTAACGCTTCCACCACCCGCTCCTCGATTCCGCGCCGCTTCAGGTCGAGCTGCAGCCCGGTCCGAGGCAGCCGGTCGGCGCAGAACGCGAGCGCGTCGTCGAGGGTCGGCAGCGCCGGCGCAACCCGCCTGAGCGCTTCGAGGCCCAGCCCTCGGACGCGACCGCGGGCGGCACCGTGACTGACCTCGCGGAGGTTGTTCGAATGCGCGAGCACGAGCGAGCCGTCGGCGAGGTCGAGGACGTCGAACTCCAGCATGTCGCAGCCGAGCTCGACCGCGAGCTCGAGCGCTGCAATCGTGTTCTCGGGAGCGAGGGCCGACGCGCCCCTGTGGCCGACTCGGGCAAACCGCCCGGCCGGCCGGCGAAGCTCGATCAACTCAGCCCGTCCGCTTGAGCACGACGAGCGCGCAATCATCGTCGAGCTCGCCCTGTGCGTAGGCACGGCAGTCCTCGAGCACCTGCCCGGCGAGGGCCGCCGCCGAGAGGTCGCGCCGGGCCGCCAACACCGAGTCGAGCCGCTCGAATCCGTAGAGCTCGCCGCCTCGCCGCGCCTCGAGGACGCCGTCCGTGCACAGGACGACCGCCCCTCCGGTCTCGACCTGTGCGCGGACTTCAGCGTACCGCTGGCCGGGCTCGATTCCGAGCACGAGGCCTCTGGCCTCCAGCCCCGTCACGGTCCCGTCCGCGCGGATCAGACGTGGCGACGGATGTCCGCCGCCGGCAACGGTCAGATGCCCGGAGGCATCGATGACGAGATAGACCATCGTGATGAACTTGCCCGGGGCAATCTCGCCGACGATCACGTCGTTCGCGAAGCGCAGGAATTCGCCCGGCTCGGGATGCTCGCGCGCGAGCGACCTGAAGACGAACTTGGCCATGGCCATGTCGGCCGCTGCCTCGATGCCGTGACCCGTGACGTCGCCGAGCGTCACCGCCAGCCGGCCGTCGCCGAGCTCGAGGAAGTCGTAGAGGTCGCCGCCGACCTCGACCCGTGCCGAAGACTCGTAGGCGACACCGAGCTCGAAGCCTGCTAGCTCCGGCAGCGAACGCGGCAGGAGCGAGTGCTGCATCGTGTCCGCAAACCGCTTCTGCTGCTGGTAGAGACGCGCGTTGTCGATCGCGAGCGCGGCCTGGCCCCCGATCGCCGCCGCCTGCTCGATCGTCTCGTCCGTCACCGGCACGTCTGGCCGGACCGACACGATCGACAGCGAGGCGATCACCTCGGCAGTGGTGGCGATCGGTACCGCGGCGCCCGTCCAGCCGCGCTCGAGGAAAGGAACCAGGGCGGTGGCGGGTGGGCCGAGCTCGTCCATGCTCTCCGCGGAGAGCGCGAAGGACTCGCGGAGCCTGAACAGTCGCTGGGTCGAGCGCGCGCCGAACGGCTGTGGCTTGAGAAGCATGGTGCGGACAGCCTCGTCGAGCCTCGCGTCTGCGACGTGCAACGCACACGGGACGAGTACCTCCCGGCGCTCGTCGGGCATACGGATCAAAGCGATGTCGACGTCCAGGGTCTCGGCCGCGGTCTTTGCGACCGCATCGAGCGTGGCGTCGAGCGAGAGACTCTGTGCGAAGGAACGCGAGATCTCGTGAAGGGCGGCACTGCGCTTCGAGGCGGCACGCTCCGCCTCGAGCGCGCGGACGCGCTCCTCGCCGAGCCGTTTCGCATGCTCGTGCAGCTGCGCGTTCTGGACCGCCACGGCCAACTGGCCCGCCAGGGCGAGGAGCAGGGCCGACTCGTCCTCGGTCAACACCCGGTCGGCATGAGGAAAGAGACAAAGGAGTCCTACGACGTCCTCGTGGGCCAGGAGCGGCAGGGCGATCGCTGCTGCGATGCCCGCCTCGGCCGCGGCCTCGGCGGCGGCGCCGAGCCTCGCGTCCTTCGCGACGTCGTGGACATGAAGCAAGCCGCGCGAACGGAAGCGCCCGAGCATGAGCTCGAGCAAACGCTCGGCGACCCGCACGTGTGGGCCCGTGAGCCCGACAACCGCCGCCGCGTCGAGCACAGCGGCCTCGCCGAGCAGGTAGACCGCCAGGCGGTCGACGCCGAAGAGTTGTGACACCCGTTCGACGGCCGTCTCGAGCGTGTGGGAGAGCGAGAGCTGCGAGATCGCCTGGCCGACGACTCCGAGGAGCGCGCGCGTGCGCTCGAGCTCGAGCGTGTCCGCCCGTGCGGTCTGCCCAAGGCGGAGAGCGGTCGCGGCTCGGACGCCGAAGGTGGACAACGCTGCGAGGCCGACCGCCGTCGGGTCGTCCTCGAACAGCAGCTGGAGCGCACCGGCCGGAGGCTGACCGAGCTGCAAGGTCGCCGACACGGTCGGCTCACCGGGCGCCGCGCGCTCGAGGTTGTCGACCGCCACCGCCAGCCGGCCGTCGAGTGCGCGCTCCGCGACCGAGCTCGTCCTCGCTGCAAAGTCTCTCCCGGGCTCGAGCCCGTAGAAGGCGACGAGCTCGAGGACGTCGCCGTTTCGCCACCAGAGGAGGCTCGCCGCGGCGCCTGTCGCGTCGACCGCGAGGCGGACCACGTGCTCGGGAGTCCGGGACTCGTCGGCGCCGGCGGCGAGCGCGTCACCCGCGACATCGAGGACGAACTCGACGTCCGGCCCCTCTGGGTGCCCAGGCTCGCCGAAGGCCCGGATCGCGAGCCCTGCCTGCCCGGCCGCGAGGCGCGCCATTCGCCGCTCGTCCTCGTCGAACGGAGTGCCGGCTCGCATGATCTCGAGGCTTCCGCCCAGGCGGCCGTTCACATGCACCGGGAGCATCACGACGAACCTTGCGTCTACGCGCTCGGCGGCGCGACGGACCGGCTCGGGGAGGCGATCCGGGTCGGATTCCTCGGTCTCGGACACGAGCTCGAGCGCCACACGCGAGCCCTCGAGCTCGGCGGCGATCGCCGGCGAGACGGCCGCGACCGCTGCCGCGTCGAGACGTCGGCGTCTTCCATCCGTGACTCGCGCAACCACGGCATCCGCGCATGCAGCTCGTGCGAGGGCGTCGACCAGCGTCTGCATCGCCTCGGGCAGGCTCGAAGCCAGGGCGAGCCCGAGCGCGGACTCGGCCAGGGCATCGAGGCCGTTCGGCCGGGCACCCGCTTCGCGCTGGCCTGAATGCGCCGC
>DASUXI010000088.1:0-19300 GCA_036377995.1 Gaiellaceae bacterium | reverse complement strand
TCCTGGAGTGCGCGCTTGCAGTCCATCATCGGCGCGCCGGTCAGGTCGCGAAGCTCCTTGACGAGCGCGGCGGAGATCTCAGCCATCGGTCGCCACCTCCTCCTCCGCACTCGCCTCTTCGGCAGGCGGAGCCTCCTCGGCAGCTGGAGTCTCCTCGGCATCCGGAGCTTCGGCCGCGGGCGAAGGAGCCTCCTCGGCGAGGGCCGGCTCCTCGGCGGGAGGCGTCTCCTCGGCGGGAGGCGTCTCCTCGGCCCGGACGGCCTCGTCCGTTTCCGCGGCCGCGCCGTTCGTCGCGGGGCGCGCGAAATCCGCGGGTGTCGCTTTCTGCTGGCCGGCTGCGATGCCGTCGGCGATGACACGCACCACGAGGTCGCACGAGCGGATCGCGTCGTCATTGCCGGGGATGACGTAGTCGGCCTCGTCCGGGTCGCAGTTCGTGTCGACGAGCGCAACGACCGGCAGCCCGAGACGGCGCGCCTCGCGAACCGCCAGCTGCTCCTTCCGCAGGTCGACGATGAAGACCGCGTCCGGCTGGCGCTTCATGTCCGCGACGCCGCCGAGGTTTTCCTCGAGCTTCTCGAGCTCACCGAGCATGGAGATCCGCTCCTTGGCGGGCAGGAGGTCGAGCTGTCCCTCCTGCTTCAGGCGCCTGAGCTCGTGCAGGCGGTCGATCCGGTCAGAGATCGTGCGCCAGTTCGTGAGCAGACCGCCGAGCCAGCGGTGGCTGACGAAGGGCATGCCGACCCGCTTGGCCTGCTCCTCGACGGCGCCCTGGCTCTGCTTCTTCGTGCCCACGAAGAGCATCGCGCCGCCGCGCTCGGCGAGGTTGCGCGCGAACGCGTGCGCGTCTTCCAGGAGCTGCAGCGTCTGCTGCAGGTCGATGATGTAGATGCCGCCTCGCTCGGTGAAGATGAAGCGGCGCATCTTTGGGTTCCAGCGGCGCGTCTGGTGGCCGAAGTGCACTCCGGCTTCCAGGAGCTCGCGCATCGAGACGACGGACATCGGGATCGATTCCCCTTTCTGGTTGATTGGTGCGGTGCATCCGGCGGGACCTGGCTGGAACCGGCATCCGTAGCGAGCCGGCACCACCACCCAGGCTGAAACCACCGGGTCGGGTGCGAAAACCGCTGCATTCTAGCCTGGCTCGGTGCGCGCCCGCGCCAGAGCCCGGACCAGGTCGGCAGGGAGCGGGGACTCGGTCTCCACCCGCTCAGCCGTGAAGGGATGCGGGAACGCCAGGCGCGCAGCGTGCAGGAACTGGCGATCGAGGCCGAGCTCGCGCGCGCGCCCGTAGACGGCGTCACCTGCGACAGGGAGGTCGATCGCCGCAAGGTGGACCCGAATCTGGTGCGTCCTGCCTGTCTCGAGGCGCATGTCGAGGAGCGAGTGCCGCGCGAGCAGCTCCGCTACCTCGAAATGCGTGACCGCATCGCGTGGGGCGTCGGTGTCCAGGGAGCGCTTGAACGGGTCGCGGCGGTCGCGGCCGATCGGCGCCTCGATCCGGCCCGAGCGCGAGCGCGGACGGCCGACGACGAGCGCGAGGTAGTGACGTTCGAGGGCCCGGTTGCGGACAAGGCGCTGAAGCCGTCGATGCGACTCCTCCGAGCGCGCCACGACCATCAACCCGGACGTGTCGCGGTCGAGCCGATGGACGATGCCCGGACGCTCGGCATCTCCACCGGCCGCGTCGTACGCGAGCAGGCCGTGGACGAGCGTGCCGCCCTCGTGCCCGGGCGCCGGGTGCACGACGAGCCCGGCGGGCTTGTCGACGACGAGCAGGTACTCGTCCTCGTAGGCGATCCGCAGCGCCATCGGGGTGGGCTCGAGGGCCCGGCTCGCCGGTTGCTCCGGCTCGAGCTCGACCTCCTCCCCGCCGCTCAGCCGGTGGCTCTTGCCGCGCGGCTCCCCGTCGACGAGGACGGTGCTCGCTGCGAGAAGGCGCTCCGCCGCGCCTCGGCTGTCGACTTCGGGAAGCGAGGCCAGGAAGCGGTCGAGCCGCTCGCCGGCGGCTTCGTCAGGAACGCGTCGCTTCACGCACGCGCTGCGGCCGGGTGGACCTGTGGTCCGAGACCACGAGCGCGAGCAGCAAGGCCGCCACCCCGACGACGATGAAGGTGTCGGCGAGGTTGAAGGCGGGCCAGAACCGCAGGTCGAGAAAGTCGGTGACGTGTCCGAGCCGCACGCGGTCGACGAGGTTCGACGCGCTGCCGCCGATGACGAGGCCGAGTGCCACCGGGAGGACGGGATGGCGCGATCCCGAGCGGGCGAAGAAATAGAGCATCCACGCCACGGCGAAGCTCGTCAGCAGGATCACGATCGGCGTCGCGCTCGCGAAGAGGCCGAACGCGATGCCGGAGTTGGTCACATGGTGAATCGAGAAGGAGCCGATGACGTGCACCTCTTCGTTCAGGTCGAGGCGGTTGGTCACGATCGCCTTCGTCAGCTGATCCGCCCCGAGTGCGGACAGCGCGACGACACCGAGGCTGAGCCACTGCGACCAGCCGGCGCCGAGCCGGCGCTCCGCTGCGGAGATCGGCGTCAGGCCGTCGGTGGACGACCCAACCCGCACGTCGGGGGGGCGCTCCGAGATCCGCTCCGTCACCGACGCTCCCGTTGGCGCTGGCAGTCGATGCAGAGCGTGGCCCAGGGCCTCGCCTCCAGTCGCTCCGGGGAGATGGGCTTGCCACAGCTCGAGCAGATGCCGTACGTCCCGTCCTCGATCCGCTTCAGGGCCGCGTCGATGTCCGCGAGCACGTGCTCGGAGTTCTCCTCCAGGGTGTAGTCGAGCTCGCGGTCGTACGTCTCGGTCGCGGTGTCGGCAAGGTGGTTGTCATAGACCGCGTCCTCTCCGGTCTCATCGCTGATCGAGCCCGGATGGTCGTCGTGGAGGTTCTGCAGAGCGGCGGCGACCCGCTCGCGCTCTTCGAGCAGGAGGTCGCGGAAGTGATCGGTGTCGACCGCGCTCATCGCGTCTGTCGCTCGGCGGCGGTCGCCAGTCGCCGCTCGGCCTCCGGTAGGTCGAGCCCTTGGAGCTCCACCGTCTTGTCGCGGCTGCCGCGGCCCGACCGCAGGACGACTGCGTCGCGCGGAACCCCGAGCACCGAGGCGAGCAGCGTCGTGACGGCGTCGTTCGCGCGTCCGTCCTCCGGCGGCGCCGCAACGCGGATCTTCCAGGCCGCACCGTGACGACCGACGACGCCGGGCCGGGAGGCGCCGGGCGAGATGCGGAGCCGCAGGCGCGTTGAAACCGCCTCCATGCAGGGAGTCTAGCCTGGCCGCCTACGCGGCCTCCGCCTCGCGAGCCTCCTCGGGCGGCTGTTCGTCCACGAGCGCCAGGGCCGATTGGAGCAGCGATTTCACCCGCCGGACCTCGGCCAGCAAGCGCTCGTGCTCACCCCTGGCGGCGCGCGTGATCGCACGCGCCTCGCCGCGGGCCTCGTCCACGATCAGATCGGCTTCCTTGCGTGCCTGCTCCTTGAGCCCGAGCGCCGACCGCTCGGCGGAGATGAGTGTCGTGCGGAGCAGGCCCTCGAGCTCCTTGAACCGGCCGATGTCCGCCTCGAGCTGCTCGACCTTGTCGGCCAGGTCGGCCCGCTCGCGCCAAACGTCCTCGAAACTCGTCGCGATTTCGAGGAGCAGCTCGTCGATCGCCCCCTTTTCGTAACCCCCGATGAAGGCCCTCTCGGGCTTGATGTGCCGGATCTCGACGGGAGTGAGTGTCATGGTCTCACCTTTCAGTGCAGCCGGCTCAGGATGTTCGTGACGACTGCCAGGAGGATGTAGAGGAAACCGACCCCGACGACGGGCGAGAGGTCGAGCGGGCCGAAGGTCGGCAGGATGCGGCGCCATAGGCGGAGATACGGGTCGCACACGTCGTAGAGGAATCGCTGGATCCGGTTCAACCAGACCGAGTACGGCATCCGGACCCACATCGTGATGATGTAAGCCAGGATCAGCAGCGAGTAGATGTAGACGAACACGGTGAGAAAGCTGTCGACGTTGCTGATCGCGTCGTAGAGCAAGCCGAGCGTGCCGCCTGTGGCCACAGCGCTCACATTCGCCGCGTAACGCGGGAGTCCTAGGCCTGGTTGAAGAAGTCGCCGCGCTCGAGCAGGCGAGCGCGCTCCTCGGCTGACACTTCGACGTTTCGCGGCGTGAGCAGAAACACCTTGTCAGCGACCCGCTGCATCCCGCCGTCGAGGGCATAGGTCAAGCCGCTCGCGAAGTCGATCAGCCGCTTGGAGAGATCCTGGTCCGAGTTCTGGAGGTTCAGGATCACCGGGATCGCGTCCTTGAACTTGTCGGCGATCTGCTGCGCGTCGTTGAAGCTCCGCGGCACGACGAGATGGACGCGAACGGAAGCCGGCGACGGCAGCGCGGCAACGCGCGGTCGCATCACCGCCGTCCGCTCCTGTGCGGGCTCCGGATCCGTCCAGTCCTCGAAATCGCGTTCCCGCCTGCGCGGCGCCAGCCTCCGCACGTTCGGGCGCTCTGCGTAGCTGCGCTGGATGTCCTCGTCGGTGACGTAGGACTCGTCGTCCCAGTCCTCCTCCTCGGCAATGCCGAAGTAGACGAGCGTTCTGCTCCAGACGTCCGCGAAGCCCATGCCGCGCAAAATGTTACTCCCCGTACAGGATCGACCCGACGCGGACGAGGGTCGCTCCTTCTTCCGCAGCGACCCGGTAATCCTGGCTGGTGCCCATCGAGAGCTCCCGCAGGCCGGCGGCCGCCGCGAGCTCGCGGAGCCGGCGGAAATACGGTCGCGATCCTTCCGGGTCGCTCGTCTCGGGCGGCATCGTCATCAATCCCCGGACGTCGGGATACAGGGCGAGGAAGCGGTCGAGCTCGTCCGGCTGGATCCCCGACTTGGTCGCCTCGGCCGCAAGGTTCACCTCGACCAGGGCCGGAATCGTGAGCTTGCGGGCCGTCGACTCCGAGTCGAGGGAATGGACCAGCTCGCAGATCCTGTTCACGACCCTGGCCTTGTTCGACTGGAGATGGCCGATGAAGTGCCAGCGGAACGCGTCCCCGTACTCGGCGTGCTTTCGCTCGAGGTCCTGTGCGCGGTTCTCCCCCACGACCTCGACGCCGGCGTCGACGAGCGTGGCCATGTCCACCACCGAGACGTACTTCGTCGCCGCCACGACGGTCACCCCCTCCCCGACCTCGCCGCGAATACGCGCGTAGTTCGCGCGCACAGTCTCAGGTGACAAAGCCGATCACTCCCTGGCGGCCCGTCGTGCCCTCGTCGCGGCGGTGCGAGAAGAAGCGCTCGGCATGGCAGGCAGTGCACAGATCGAGCCGGTCGACCTGCTCGACATCGGCTGCGTGAAGCAGCTGCTCGGCGGCGGTCCAGAGATCTAGGTGCCTCTGCGGAGCGACGTGCTCGCCGAAGCGGGCGCGGTACGTCGAGGCGATCTCTTCGCTCACCTCGTAGCAGCATGGGCCGATCCCAGGCCCGACGACCGCGGTGACCGGGCCGCCCAGGGCTGCGACACCCGCCTCGACGATCCCTTCGAGCAATCCCATGCGCCCCGCGTGGAGCAAGGCGAGCGCGGGACGCCCGTTCCGGCGGGCCAGCGCGATCGGCAGGCAGTCCGCGGTGAAGACGAGCATCGGCATGCCGGGCTCGTCCGTCCAGAGGCCGTCTCCGGGTTGGCCACGCGTGCCGGCCGACGCGCGGTTGACCATCGCGCCATGCACCTGGCGGTTCATCGCCAGGTCCTCCCCCTTTACGCCGACCGCCTCGCACAGGCGGCGTCGGTTCTCGTCGGCGTTTCGGGGCCCGTCGGCGGTCAGGCGCCCCAGGTTGAGCGACGCGAACGGCCCCGTGCTGACGCCCCCGAGCCGGGTCGAGAAGGCGACCTCGTAGGGGCCGTCGACCTGCCAGCGGATGAGCGGGACCGTCATTTGAGTTGTCTCCGCGCCCGTTCGAGCAGCTGCTCGCGCGTGTTCAGCGCCGGGTCCTCCACAACGGCGTCGAGCAACGAGTCGAGCGTCCTCCCGAGCCCCGGCCCCTCCGTAAAGCCCAGCTCGATCAGATCGGCCCCGTCGACGGCGAGGTCCGAGAGACGGTGCGGGCCCGAACGCTCCTGTTCGAGCAGGAGCCGCAGCCGTGCCGCAGCCTCGAGCTCTTCCGGAGGGACCCACTTGCTTCGGAGGTCGCACTCCTTGAGCGTCACGAGCTCGAAGGCGGTCTCCTCCCCGTGCTCACGGAGGAAGCGCCGGGCGAAGAGCTCGTCGACATCGGCGAGCGTGAACGAATGCGCACGGACGATACGCGTGACCTGCGCGCGCAGGCGGGTCGGGTAGCGGAGCCGGTCGAGCACCTCCGCGCCGATCTCTGCGCTGAGCTCGGCGTGATCGCCTCCGGCCTCCGGCTTGCCGAGATCGTGTAGGAGCGCGGCCAGCCGCACGGCGAGCGGAGCGCCGGCATCGGCCGCGGCCTGCACGACCGAGAAGATGTGCTCGTCTAGGGTGAGATGCTGGCGCCTGCTGGACTGGTCGAGGCCGATCGTCGGCCCGAACTCCGGCAGGAGCGCGGTTAGCACGCCGGTGTCGCGCGCGAGCCGCAGTGCTTTCGCGGGCTGGGCTCCGAGGAGGAGCTTCGAGAGCTCGCCCATCCCGTCGGCGCCGAGCCCGCCGCCCACCCGCTCCCCCGAGACGAGCCGAACGCTGTCCGCCTCCGCCCGCATCTGCGCCAGAGTGCTCTCGTCAGGGTCCAGGCCGAGCTCCGAGACGAGCCGGAGCCCGCGAACGAGCCGGAGCGGATCCTCGGCGAAGCTTCGCGGGCCGACCGTCCGGAGCACGCCCGCCTCGAGGTCGGCCTTCCCGTCGTAGGGATCGACCAGCTCGTCCGTCTCGAGGCGGCGCGCCATGGCGTTGACCGTGAAGTCACGGCGTTCCATGTCCCGTTCGATCGAAAGCGAAGGATCGGCGACGATCTCGAAGTCGTGCCGTCCCGGCCCCGTGCTGCGCTCGGCGCGAGGCGGCGCGAGCTCGATTCCGGCGGGCGCCAGCTTGCGAAGCGCGGGGTCGCGCGGGTAGAGCCGGGCTCCGACTCGGCGGCCGGCGACCTCGAGGTCTTCGACGCGGCCGTGCGGCTCGAGCGCTGCCCGCAGTCCGTCGTAGTCGACGCCGGGAACGACGAAGTCTGCGTCCTTCGACTGCCGTCCGAGCAGTTCGTCGCGCACGGCGCCCCCGACGACGTACGCGTCGAGGCCGAGACCGCGCACGAACTCCTCGATCGCCCGCTCCACGAGGGACGCGGCGTCCGCTATCCGAGTGCGGCGATCGCTTCGATCTCGACGAGCGCGCCGTTCGGAAGCTTCGCGACCTCGAACGTCGAGCGGGCGGGCGGGCGTTCGCCGACGTGTTTCGCGTAGACCTCGTTCATCCCGGCGAAGTCGTCGAGGCTCTGCAGGAAGACGGTGGTCTTCACGAGGTTGGCGAGGCCGCTGCCCGCCTCCTCGAGAATGGCGCCGAGGTTCTGCATCACCTGCTCGGTCTGCTCCTGGATCGTCGTCCCGGAGATCGCGCTGTCGCCCGGCTTCAGCGAGACCTGGCCCGCGACGAAGACCAGTCCGCCCGACTTGATCGCCTGCGAGTACGGAGCGCCTTGAAATGGTGCGGGCGCCGCCTCGGTGCGCACGACTTCCTTCATTCCTTCTCCCTTCTCCGGGGACGGCACGACTGCGCGAGCGCGACGCCCAGCGCCTTGAAGATCGCTTCCAGCACGTGCTGCGTGTCGCTGCCCTCGACCAGACGGACGTGCAAGGTCAGCCTCGCCGACTGCGCGAGCTCCTCGAGGAACCGCGCGGCGAGGTCGCCCGCAAGCCCCGCGACGCGGGCCTCCGAGAGGTCGACGTTCGAGACGAGCAAGGGGCGTCCGGAGGCCTCGAGCGCGACGTGCGCGAGCGCCTCGTCGACCGGCACCACCGCGGATCCGTGCCCTCTGGCTCCCCTCGCCCGCAACGGATCGGCAAGAGCCTCGCCGAGCGAGCGGGCAGCCGCGGCGATCTCCACCTCAGGGCCGCCGGCCGGCTCGACTTCGAGCGCGAGGTCGAACGACGCGTACGTCGCCATCAGGACGAGGAGGTGGTCGAGCACCGGCAGTCCCGTGCCCACGTTCGTCTCGCCCCGTCCGGCGACGTTCACACGCGCACTCGCGCGACCCTGTCCCGTCGCAGCCATGACGAAGGAGCGTACCGCAGCGAAACCGAGGTCCCGCCGCGGTCGCGCCGAAGATCCGAGCTAGAGGTCGACGCGCTCGATCTGCGCGCCGAGCGCGCGCAGGCGCTCGTCGATCCGCTCGTACCCCTTGTCGATCTGGTAGACGGCGCCGATCGTCGACGAGCCTTCAGCGCAGAGGCTTGCCAGGAGCATTGCCATGCCGGCGCGGATGTCTGGGCTCTCCATCCGCTGGCCGCGCAGAGTCGCCGGACCGCTGACGACCGCGCGGTGCGGGTCGCACAGGATGATCCGTGCGCCCATGCTGACGAGCTTGTCCGTGAAGAACAGGCGGTTCTCGAACATCTTCTCGAACATCAGCAGCGTGCCGCGCGCCTGCGTCGCGACCGTGAGCACGACCGAGGTCAGGTCGGACGGAAAAGCGGGCCAGGGCCCGTCCTCGATCTTCGGGACGTGACCGCCGAGGTCGTCCTTGATCACGAGCTCCTGGTGCGGCGGAACGCGCACCGAGCCCTTGTCGACCTCGACCGCCACACCGAGCCTCTCGAACCCGTGGAGGATCGAGACGAGATCGGCCTCCCGCACGCCGTCGATCGTGATGTCACCGCCTGTGATCGCGGCCAGGCCGATGAAGCTGCCGACCTCGATGTGATCCGGGCCGATCTCCCACTCCCCGCCGCCGAGCCTCTCCACTCCCTCGATCCGAAGGACGTTCGACTCGATCCCCTCGATCCGCGCACCGAGTGATCCGAGGAAACGGCAGAGGTCCTGGACGTGGGGCTCGCACGCCGCGTTGCCGATCACCGTCTCGCCGGGCGTGAGCACGGCCACCATGACCGCGTTCTCGGTCGCCATCACGCTCGCCTCGTCGAGGAAGACGTGGCCGCCCTGGAGCGCACCGCCGCGGATCTCGTAGCGGCGACCGATGTCGACTTGCGCCCCCAGCTCGGCGAAGGCGTGGATGTGCGGGTCGAGCCTGCGGCGGCCGATCACGTCGCCACCCGGAGGCGGCGCACTCACGCCGCCGAGCCGGGCCAGAAGCGGCCCGGCGAGCAGGAAGGACGCTCGCATCCGGCTCGCCAGCTCGTCGTCGAGCTCGTGCTTGGTCAAGTCCGCAGCCTGGACCTGGACCTCGTTCGGCCCGGTCCAGTCGACGTCGGCGCCGACGTCGCTCAGCAGCTCGATCATCGTCTCGACGTCGGAGATCCGCGGCACGTTGCGGAGGGTGACGGGCTCGCTCGTGAGCAGGCAGGCGGCCAGGATCGGAAGAGCCCCGTTCTTGTTGCCGGCCGCCCGGACCCGGCCGGAGAGGGGACGTCCGCCCTCGATCGCGAAGGCTTCCGCCGCGTGGCCGATGACCGCGGTCTGAGCCATCGCGGTAGCCTACCCACCACCGTGGAACCCACACGTGACCGCGCCTGGGAGACGCTCACGAAGTACACGGAAGCCGAGGCGCTCCGGCGCCACGCGCTCGCCGTCGAGGCGTCGACCGGGTGGTACGCCCGCCACTTCGACGAGGACGAGGAGCGCTGGCGAGTGGTCGCGCTCCTGCACGACTTCGACTACGAGATCCACCCGACGCTCGACCAGCATCCCCAGGACGGGGCGGCCATCCTCCGCGAGGAGGGCTACCCCGAAGACGTGATCGAGGCCGTGCTCTCGCACGCCGAGCACCTGTCGATGCCACGGGACACGCTCCTCAAGAAGACGCTCTTTGCCTGCGACGAGCTCTCGGGCTTCGTGCACGCGTGCGGGCTCGTCCGCCCGACCGGCCTCGACGGTCTCGAGCCCAAGTCAGTGAAGAAAAAGCTCAAGCAGCCGTCGTTCGCGGCCGGCGTTCATCGCGACGAGGTGTACGCCGGAGCCGAGGGCCTCGGGCTCGAGCTCGACGACCACATTCGCAACGTCGTCGCGGCGATGCAGCCGATCGCAAACCAGCTCGGCCTGCGCACGGCCGAGACGGCCGAGACCGCGTGACCCCGCAGCTCGACTTCTTCGGGATCGTCGTCAGCGACATGGCGCGCTCCGTCGCGTTCTACCGGTTGCTCGGCCTCGACTTTCCCGAGGGTGCCGAACACGAGCAGCACGTCGAGGCGCCACTGTCGGGCGGCATGCGGTATGCGCTCGACACGGAGGACGTCATGCGCTCGTTCGACCCCGAATGGCGTCGGCCGACGGAGGGCCACACCACGGGCGGCGCCTTCCGGTGCGGATCGCCCGAGGAGGTCGACCGGGTCTACGCCGAGCTCATCGGTGCCGGGGCGAGCGTCCACAAGGAGCCGTGGGACGCTTTCTGGGGCCAGCGCTACGGACAGCTGAAAGATCCCGACGGCACCGTGATCGACCTATACGCGCCTCTTCCGGACCGCTAGCGCGACAGGCCCACGACGAGACGCTCGACGTCCTCGTCGCTCGTCCACCAGCCGCACGAGGCCCGAAGCCATGGAGTCCCCGGGAGGTCGCGCACGATCACGCCGCGCTCGTAGAGGCGCGCGGCGTCCTCGACGGGCTCCCCCGGCGAGACGAACGAGACGAGCGTTCCACCCCCCACACCGCCTATGACCTCGAAGCGCTCCGCGAGCGCCTGTCGGCAGCTAGCGGCAATCTCCGCGGACCGTTCGAACCTCCATTCGGGCGCACCGGCGAGCGCGGCGTCGAGGCCCGCGAGGTATGGCGGGGACAGCCAGCCCGAATCGAACCGGGCGGCGGTGTCCTTGGGCGCGAAGCTGCCGTCTCGTTCGATCGACTTCTGGGCGAAGTAGGTCGGGATCGCGACGGCGAGCTCGTCGGGCACGCGGACGTAGAGAGCGCCCGTCGGGTCCGGACCGCAGAGCCATTTCTGCCCCGAGACCGTGTAGAAGTCGAGGTCGCCGACGTCGACCGGAATCGCGCCGACGGACTGGGCACCGTCGACGAGTACCGGTAGCCCCGTCTCCCGCTTGAGCTCGTGCACGGGCATCACCTGGCCCGTCGTCCAGAGCACGTGCGAGAGCGCGATCAGGCGCGTGCGCGGCGTGACGTGGGACAGGATCTCGTCCAGTGCGTTTGCGGTCGGCCGTGCCGCGACCTCGGCGACCCGCACGGTCGCCCCGGAGACGTGCAGCGGCAGAAGGAGACCCGGGTGCTCCGAGTCGGTGGTGACGACTTCGTCGCCCGCGGAGAGACCGAGGCCGGAGAGCACGATGTTGCAGCCGTCGGTGGTCGAGCTCGTGAGCGCAACCCGCTCGGGCAGAGCCCCGACGACAACGGCAACGCGACCGCGGACGCTTTCTCGCAAGGCGAGCAGGTTGTCGTACCAGGCCTTCCCGCCGCGACCGCGTTCCTGGTCGAACCGCATTCGCTCCGCCATCGCGTCGAGCGTCGCGCGCGAGAGCGGCCCGAGGCTGCCCGCGTTGAGATGCGCGAAGCGCTCGAGCACGGGGAATTGCGCGCGTGCCTCCTCGAACGTCATTCGAGCTCCCGGTCGACGGGCGCATGATCCGAGAGGAGGCGCCCGTGGAGAGCGCGTCGCCCCTGTCCCCAGCGCACGGGCGGCCCGGCGCGAAGGCCCCGGACGAGGACGTGGTCGATCCCCGACGAGGTCGGGCCCTCGAAGCCCCATTCCTCGGACGTCAGGTCGGCGAGCGTCTGCGAAACGGTGACGCCGATGTTGAAGTCTCCCGCGAGGACGACGGGCTCGCCGGGCTCTGCGACTCCGTCGACGAAGACGGCCGCGCGCAGCAACTCGGCATCGGGGATCCGCTTGTCCGTGCTACCGGTCGCGTGCAGGTTCGCGAGGACGACCGTGCCCTCGTCACGCCGCACGCGCACGACCTGGCACATCCGGCGCTCCTTCGACCAGACCAGCCGCGGCACGATCGCGAGCCCGAGCCGGCGTGCCTGCACACGTCGGAACCCGTAGGGATTCAGCACGACCTCGCGCCGCTCGAGCACCTGCAGCGCAGGCGCGAGCAGGACGGCATTCGCCTGACCCGTGAACGCCGAGCGAAACAAGCCGTGGTCGATCTTGGTGACCAGGCGTCCGACCTCTGCGTTCCCCGGAAGCGGGCCCAGCATCGGCCGGCTCGCCACGGCGGTCACCGCGATCATCCTGCTCCAGCCTTCCAGTCGCTCGAGTGCCCAGACGGGCAGCTCCTGCAAACAGAGCACGTCGGGCCGGTCGGCAGTCGCGAGCCGGACCATCTCGGCGAGGAACGCAACGCGCTCGGGCGGCACCGCGTTGCCGTGGAAGAGGTTCCAGGTCCGGACAAGCAGGCGCTCTACTGTAGTGCCGGTGCACGTCGTTCTCGCCGATCCCCCGGCCTTCACGCCCGCCTACGACCACGAGCTCGCGGCAGCGCTCGCCCGCGCTGGAGCGGAGGTCGAGCTCGTCACCTCGCACTTCCGCTTCGGCGACTCGCCCGCGCCGGACGGTTACCGCCGCAGCGAGCCCTTCTATCCTCTGTCATCACGATTGTTCCGGCGTTCCCGCCTTCGACTGCCGCTCAAGGCCCTCGAGCACGTCCCGGGGAGCGCATCGCTCCTGCTTCGCCGCGCCGACGTCCTGCACCTCCAGTGGCTCGCGGCACCGGAGCTCGACCGCCTCCTCTTTCGTCCGCGGTTGCCGGCGGTCTTCACCGCGCACGACCTCCTGCCGCGAAGAACCGCGCGTAGGCGCGAGCTCTGGCGAGAGCTTCTCCGCCGCTTCGACCGGGTGATCGTCCATTCCGAGCGCGGTCACAGGGTTCTCCAGGAGCTCGGCGTCGACGCGCGCGTCATCCCGCATCCGGTGTTCGCGAGCGATCCGCCACGCGCGGACGACGGCCGCACGATTCTGAGTGTCGGAACCATCCGTCCCTACAAGGGCCTTGCCGACACGATCGCGGCGATGAAGCGAATCGAGGGCGCGCGGCTGCTCGTCGCGGGCGACCCGCTCGAACCGCTCGACGCTTACCGGGCGCAGGCGGGCGACCGCGCGGAGTGGCGGCTCGGCTACCTGTCCCGCGCCGAGCTCGAGCTCGCGCTCGGCGATGCGACCGTCGCGCTGTTCCCCTACCGCCCCGAGCTCGACCAGAGCGGCGCGATGCTGCAGGCTCTCGGCGGCGGGGTCCCGGCCGTCGTCTACGACGTCGGCGGCCTCGCCGAGCCGGTCGAGCGCTTCGGAGCGGGCCGGGTCGTGCCTGCCGGCGACGTCGAGGCGCTGGCAGCGGCGACGCGTGAGCTGCTCGACGACCCGGCCGCGCTGGCCGCGGCTCGCGCCGGCGCACTTCGCGCTCGCGAGACGCTGACCTGGGACGCATCGGCGCGGGCGCACCTCGAGCTCTACCGGGAGCTCGCGTGAGGCTCGGGCGCGCGCGTTTCGGCGACCTGATCCAGCGGCAACTCGACCTCTTCGAGCGCGAGCACCGCGGGTTGATCGAGGACTGTCTCGAGGCCGAGCGCGCCTACGTGAGCGCGCCCCGCGACGAGGCAGAGGAGCGCTACGGCGACTACCTCGACCTGGTCGAGACGGGTACCGAGCTGCTCGCCGACATCCGCGACCACTTCGCCTCGACCCTTGACGACGACACGGCCGAGGAGTACGAAGACGCCTTCAACCGGAGCGTCGTCAAGCGGTTTCGCCGCTTCGCGCTCGAGATCGAGGAGCGCTGATGGCCCGCATCGAGGACTACGGCTTGATCGGTGACCTGCAGACCGCAGCGCTCGTGTCCCGGGAGGGCTCGATCGACTGGGCCTGCTTCCCCCGCTTCGACTCCGGCGCGTGCTTCGCCGCGATCCTCGGGACGTCCGAGCACGGACGGTGGCTCGTGCACCCCCGCGTCGACGGCTGGGTCGTCAATCGGCGGTACCGGCCCGGCTCACTCGTCCTCGAGACGGAGTGGGAGACGGACACCGGCGCTGTCCGCGTGACCGATTTCATGCCGCCCCGCGGAAGAGCTCCGGACATCGTCCGGATCGTCGAGGGGATCCGCGGCCACGTCGACATGAGCTCCGAGCTCGTTATCCGTTTCGACTACGGCAACATCGTCCCGTGGGTGCGGCGGGTCGACGGAGGTCGCATCGCCGTCGCCGGGCCCGACGGACTTTCCTTCAGGACGCCGGTCGAGCATCGCGGTGAGAACATGCGCACGATCGGCGAGTTCACGGTGCGGAAGGGCGAGCGCGTCCCGTTCGTCCTCACCTGGTATCCGTCGAACACGCGGCCCCCGCGGCCGGTCGAGGCGGAAGACGCGCTCGCGGACACTCTGGAGTACTGGGACAGCTGGGCCGACCGGTGCGCGTACAAGGGCCGGTGGCGAGACGAGGTGCATCAGTCCCTCACCGTGCTCAAGGCGCTCACGTACGCACCCACGGGCGGCATCGTGGCCGCCGCGACCACCTCGCTCCCCGAGAAGATCGGCGGCGAGCGCAACTGGGACTACCGCTACTGCTGGTTGCGCGACGCGACCCTCACCCTCCTCGCGTTCCTCAACGCCGGCTATCTGCAGGAGGCACGTGCCTGGCGGGTCTGGCTGCTCCGGGCGGCCGCGGGGGACCCGTCCGCCCTACAGATCATGTACGGAGTGGCCGGCGAGCGGCGCCTATCCGAGCTGACACTCGACTGGCTTCCCGGCTACGAGAAGTCGTCCCCCGTGCGCGTGGGAAACGCCGCCAGCGAGCAGTTCCAGCTCGACGTCTACGGCGAGGTGCTCGACGCGCTCCACCAGGCACGTGCCAGTAACCTCGAAGTTTCGAGGGAAGCGTGGGCGTTTCAGCGCCACCTGCTCGGCTACCTGGAGAGCGCCTGGAAGGAGCCCGACGAGGGGATCTGGGAGGTCCGCGGGCCGCGCCGGCACTTCACACACTCGAAGGTGATGGCGTGGGTCGCGTTCGACCGGGGAGTGCAGGCGGTCGAGCGCTACGGCCAGACCGGCCCGGTGGAGCGCTGGCGCGAGGTCCGGAGCGCCATCCACCGGGAAGTCTGTGAGCGGGGCTTCGACGCCGAGCTGGGCACCTTCACGCAGTCCTACGGGTCGAAGGAGCTCGACGCCAGCCTGCTGATCATCCCGCTCGTCGGCTTCCTCCCCGCCGCCGACCCGCGCATGGTGGGCACGGTGGCCGCGATCGAGGAGAAGCTCTATCGCGACGGCTTCGTCTACCGCTACAGCCACGACGACGATGTCGAGAACGTCGACGGGCTGCCGCCCGGAGAAGGGGCGTTTCTCCCGTGCACGTTCTGGCTGGTCGACAATTTCGCCCTCCAGGGCCGGCTCGACGAGGCCGAAGCACTCTTCCAGCGGCTGCTCGACCTCCGCAGCGAGCTCGGCCTGCTCGCCGAGGAATGGGATCCCGCGACCAGGCGCCAGCTCGGGAACTTTCCCCAGGCGTTCACACACGTCGCTCTCGTCAACACGGCCTTCAACCTCGACCGGGAGTCGGCCGAGTCTCCGATCACGCAGCGGTCCCCGCACGAGCCCGCCGAGGCGTATTGAGCGCTGCCTAGCGGTGACCGAAGTGGTGGGCCCCCGGAAGTCCGCCGTTCAGGTCGTGCTCTTCCGAGACCTCGCGGGCAAGGGGCCCGAGCGTCTCGAGCGCGCGGACGAGCACGTTCTGGTTTCGCTCGATCCGCTCGAAGCGTCCGTGCGCGAGGATGAGCGGCTCGCCGCGCACGATCGCGCGGTGCCGGTCGTAGACGTTCGGTGGGACGATCAGGTTGACCGTTCCGAACTCATCCTCGATCAGCATGAAGACGACGCCGTTCGCGGTGGAGGGGCGTTGTCGCGCGATCGCCATGCCGGCGACGGCCACGTTCGTTCGGTTCGAGGCGGACTCGAGCTCCCGAGACGAGAGCACTCCCGCCGGCAGGTGCGCGCGCAGTAGCCCCAGCGGGTGGACGCCGACGGAGAGGCTCGTGGTGCGGTAGTCGGCGAGCATGCGCTCCCAGACCGTCGGCTCTGGCAGCTCGGGCGTCACCGCCGTGGGGTCGAGCGGGAGAGCAAGCTGCTTCTCCTCGCCTCCCGACCCGGGCACGGTCTGCGGGCGCGGCACGAGGCCGAGCTGCCACAGCAACCGGCGGCGAGGAAGCTCGAAGCAGTCGCAGGCGCCGGAGACGATCAGCGTCTCGAGCCCGTGCTCCGAGAGCTGCGTCCTTTGCGCGAGCTCGCGAACGCTCGTGAACGGCCCGTCCCGCTCCCGCTCCTCGACGACGGTCAGCGCCTCGTCCTCGCCGATCCCGTTGACGTAATCGATGCCGATGCGCACCGTGCCGTCCTCGACCGAGCATTTCGCAGCGCTGACGTTGACGTCGGGTGGCCGCGTCTCGACCCCGCGCCGCTGACCGTCGCGGACGAGCGTCGCCGGCGGATAGAACCCCATCGGCTGCGCGTTCAGCAACGAGCACAGGAACTCGGCCGGGTGGTAGTGGCGCAGCCACGCGGACTGATAGGCGAGCAAACCGAAGGCGGCTGCATGCGACTTCGGGAAGCCGAAGCCCGAGAAGCCGACGAGCTTGTCGTAGACGAGGTCGGCGGTTGCCTCGTCCACGCCCCGGGCCAGCGCACCCTCGACGAAACGCCCGCGATACGCCTCGAGCGCCTCGTGCGAACGCTTGCGGCTCATCGCCCGCCGCAGCCCTTCCGCCTCCCCCACGCTGAAGCCGGCGAGCGCGATCGCCACCTCGAGCACCTGATCCTGGAAGACGACGACGCCGAGCGTCGAGCGCAGGCAGTCGGTGAGCAGCGGATGATCGACCGGCGGGACGAAGGATGGTTCCTCGCGCAGCCGCTTGCGGTGCTCGATGTACGGATGGACGGCCTTCCCCTGGATCGGGCCCGGCCGGACGAGCGCCACCTGAACGGTGAGATCGTCGAGATTCTCGGGCCGCGTGCGGAGGAGGCTCTGCATCTGCGCGCGGCTCTCGATCTGGAAGTCGCCGACGGTGTCGGCACGCTGGATGTCGTCGTAGACGGCCGGGTCGTCGAGCGGGATCCGGGAGAGATCGATCGGCTTGCCCTGGAGCCGTGCGATCTGGTCGACGCAGTCCTCGACCGCGGAGAGCATCCCCAGCCCGAGCAGGTCGATCTTGAGAAAGCCGGCGTCGGAGCACGAGTCTTTGTCCCACTGGCACATCTGGCGGCCCGCCATCGCGGCCGGCTGAACGGGCACGAGCTCGACGAGGGGCCGTGACGAGATCACCATCCCACCGGGGTGTTGTGAGATGTGGCGCGGCAGGCCTGCGATCTCGTGGCATAGCTCGCCGAACGCGCGCCAGCGCGGCGAGAGCAGCTTGCGGTCTGCGTCCGGCAGCAGCTGCAGCTCCTCGGCGACGCGCTTGGCGTTCCAGCCTTCGGTGACGCGGGCGATCCGCTCGAGCTCGGCGTACGGCAGGCCGAGCGCCTTGCCGACATCGCGGATCGCGCCCCGGCTTCGATAGGTGGCGAACGACGCGACGAGCGCAGCGTGCTCGCGGCCGTAGCGCTCGGTGACCGCGACGATCAGCTTCTCGCGGATGTCGCGTGGGAAGTCCAGGTCGATGTCGGGGACAGTGTCGAGCTCGCGGTTGAGGAAGCGGCCGAGCGAGAGCTCGGCACCGACCGGGTCCACGTGCGAGAGGCCGGTCAGGTAGCAGACGAGCGAGCCGACCGACGAGCCGCGGCCGCGCCCCGGCGGCAGCGCATGTCGAGGGGAGTCGCGTCCCCGCACCTCGAGCGCGCACTCGCGCGCGAGCTCGAGCACGTCCCAGTGGAGCAGGAAGAAGCCCGCGAGGCCGAGCTCGTCGATGAGGGCGAGCTCCTCGTCGAGCCGCGCGCGTGCGTCGAGGCGAAGCCTGCCCCCGTTGGGATAGCGGTCCTCGAACGCGCGGTTGCACACCTGAGCCAGCTGGACGATCGCCGGCTCGGGGCTGTCGGAGAAGTCCGGATACCGATATCCGAGCTCCTTCGTCAGGTCGAACCTCAGCCGCTCTGCGAGCTCGACGGTACGCGCGACCGCAGCGCGATCCTCGGGGAAACGCTCGGCCACCTCGGCGGGCGAGAGCAGGACGCACTCTCGGTTGCCGCGACGCTCCGCCTCGCAGCCGTCGAGGGAGCTGCGCGAGCGGACCGCGACGAGAACGTCCTGTAGAGGCGCTCGACGGACGTGGTGCGCGTGTACGTCCCCCGTGACGATGGTCGCGAGCCCGAGAGACTGGGCGAGCTCGCGCAGCAGTGCGTTGCGCCTGGTGTCACCTCGCTCGTATGGGCGCTGGAGCTCGACGAAGAAACGATCCGGCCCGAAGGCTCGGGCCAGCCGCCCGGTGGCGTTCGGGCTGCGCACCGCAAGGCCGTGGCGGGCGCAGCCGGACAGGCAGACGAGCCCCTCGTTCAGCTCCTCCAGCAGGCTCTGGTCGAGGGCCGGTTCGGCGGGAGCCCGAGTCTCCTTTCCGACGGGCCGCGTGTGTGCATGCGCGGCGGTGACGAGGCGGCAGAGGTTCGCGTATCCCCGCGATGTCTCCACGAGCACGGTCACGTGGGAGCCGTCGCCGAGCGTCAGCTCGGCACCGGTGATCGGACGGACGCCGAAGTGCCTCGCGGCGTGCGCGAACTCGAGCGACCCGTAGACGCCGTCGTGGTCGGTCAGCGCGAGTGCGGGATACTCGAGCTCGGCAGCCCGGAGGGCGAGCTCCTCCGGGTGCGACGCGCCGTCGAGGAACGAGTACGCGGAATGCGCGTGCAGCTCGACGTAGGACACCGTCATACTCGCACGTGATGGAGGGAGTGGCGCTCGGCGCGGGCGAAGGCGAGTCGCTCTTCGGCGGCAGGATCGTGATCAAGGCGAGCCTCGCCGAGCTCTGCGTCACCGAGTCGCTCTTCCCGGACGAGCGCCCCGGGGCCGATCCGCACTTCCACCGGCGGCACGCGGATTCGTTCTACGTCCTCGAGGGCCGGCTCGCGGTGCTCGTCCGCGACGACGAGAAGCTCCTTGCCGCGGGCGCCTGCGCGTGCGCGCCGCCGGAGGTCGTCCACGGCTTCCGTAGCACGTCTGCCGCGCGGTTCCTCAACTTCCACACGCCGGATGCGGGCTTCGCGGACAACCTGCGCGCTCGCGACCGCGGGGAGCCTGGCGGGTTCGACAGCGTCGATGCTTCCGCAGGCACGGGACCGCCGGCGGCCGA
>DASUXI010000087.1:0-20309 GCA_036377995.1 Gaiellaceae bacterium | reverse complement strand
GACTTGCCGGACCCCGTCGTCCCCGCGATCAGCAGGTGCGGCATCCGCGCGAGATCGGTCCAGACCGCCGTGCCGGAGATGTCCTTCCCGAGCCAGACGGCGAGCGGGCTTGCGGTCGCGGGCAGGTCGTCGAAGATGTCTCCGAGGGTGACGAGGTTCGGCGAGAGGTTCGGCACCTCGACTCCGACGGCCTGCTTGCCGGGAATGGGCGCGAGGATGCGGATCTCCGTCGTCGCGAGCGCGTACGAGAGGTCGTCCTTGAGCGCGGCCACCTTCGACACCTTCGTCCCAGGCGCCAGCTGGAGCTCGTAGCGCGTCACCCTCGGGCCGGAGATCTGGCCGACGATCGTGGCCTGGACGCCGAAGTGAGCGAGTGTTTGGACGAGGGCGGCCGCGGTCCGCTCCGCCACGTCGCCCGAAACCGCGCTCGCGGCGGGAGAGCGGCGCAGGAGGCCGCGGTCCGGCAGGTGGTATTCCTCGCGCGACTCGGCGGGCGCAGCGTCGAACAGGCTCGTCTGATCGGGATCATCTGCGGGCAGTGGCTCGACGAGAAGCCTCGGCGGCTCGTTCTCGCCGACCACGTCCGGAAAGTCGTGCACGGCATCCACCGGGGGCTCGTGCGCGGGGCGAAGCGGGATCACCGGCGCCGGCTCGACGTGCTCGAGCGGGACCGCCTTGCGCGCGCGGCTGTGAGCCCTCTTCACCGCGTGGCCCGAACGGCGCACGAGCGCACCCGCCGATGCGCCGGAGAGCAGGAGCCCCCCGACGACGAGCGCGAGGACACCGATGATCGTCGTCCCGGTCGCGCCGACCAGAAGCCCGAACAGCCTCTGGAGCCCGTCCCCCACCAGACCGCCGTTGGCGGAGCCGAGCGCGGCCAGCAACCCGAAGCCCGTCACGAGCAAGCCCGTGCGGAAGGGCCGTACGTCGACGAGCTCGCTTCGCGAGACCATCAGGCCGCCGACGATCAGAAGCGTGAGGGGCGCGACGTACGCGGCAGCGCCGAGCAAGGCGGTGAATCCGTCCGCGACCCCGCCGCCCACCATACCGCCGCTCCAGCCGAGATAGAGGATCGAGGCCAGGAACAGGCCCACGGCGAGGAGCCCGAGCCCGATCAGCTCGAGATGCTGCTCGCTCTTCGCTCTCCCCCCTCCCTTCCGGGTACGCCTCTTCACGCGTGAGGGGACGCGCGGTGCGAGCTTGCGCTTCTTGCGGCGGCGCGCCATTGCGACGCGAGTTCGCCGTGGAGAGGCGGCTTCCTACCAGCCGGCCGGAGGCACGACGTACACGCGGGCGGCGAGCGGGCCGAAGATGTCGCCGAAACTCGATGCGTCGGACCCGATCGCCTCGCCGCCGCCGTACACGCGGAGCGACCGACCGGCGATTCCCGGCACGGAGATCTGCGCATGCACCGTCGCGTCGGTGGTATTGACCGCGATCACGTAGACGGCGCCGTTCCGGGAACGCGCGGCGACGCGAACCGAGTCCGTGTCTGAGCGGGCCGGCAGTTCGGCGGCGGCGAGCGCCGGCGTGAGCGCCTTGATCGTGCGGTTCGTCCGGGCGATCTCGGCGCCGATCGCGCCACCCCAGCGGTTGGGAAAGTACCCGACGCCGTCCGCGCCGCCGGCGATCGCCAGCCAGGTCTCGGCCTGTACCGTCGCCGGTGTCGGATCGAGCCTCCGGTCACGGCCGCACTCCTGCTCCATCGCGGCGACCTCGAGCCACTGGAAGGTCGGTTTGCCGCCGGTGACCCGATCGAGCTCGCGCTGGGCGTCGAAGACGTCGCCGAAGGCCGGACGACACCAGCCCTGGAGCGGGTAGAGATCGAACCCGACGACGTCCGGGAGAGACATCAGCACCGGATACATCTCCTTGCCCTGCGGCAGGGGCTCGGCGCGGCTGTAGAAGTGGTTGGTCAGGGTGAGGAAGCTGATGCGGCCGCCGCGCGGGTCAACGGCCGCCCGGAGCTGGTCACGTCTGATCGAGCCGTCGAGGGATGCGTCCCACTCGTCCGGGTAGTGCCAGCCGATCAGCCCGCGCCCGGCCGCGTCCGCGTGCCCGGCGTCGACCAGCGCGTATGCGCGGCCCCCGAGCAGCTGCGGGAGGGCGACGTCGTCCCCGTCGCAGCCGAGACCGATGAAGAGGTTGATCCCCTCGTCGACGCTTGCGCCCAGCGCGTCGGAGCATTGCTGCCACACGGCGGTCGGGAAGAACGGGCGGCCGTCGACGACGATGTCGTCGCCCTCGGTTGTCGCAGTCGATGTCGCCGGGAGCGGCGCAGTCGTGAACGAGGCTTCGGCCGTGGTGGTGCGACCTTCGTCGTCGACCGCGTGGAGATACGTGTGGTAGTCCGTGCCCGGCTCGAGCCCGTCCAGCACGCTCAGGTGCTCGACGGCGAGCCCGTCGTCCGGTCTCGCCCAGGTCGACGGCTCGTCGAGGCCGACGGCCACGAGGCCGCGCGCGGGAACGGTCGTGAGCCAGGAGATGCGTGCGCCCGATGCGTCGACCGAGGTCACGTGGACGTCGGCAATCGCCGGCGGTGGCGGCTCGATTCCCTCGGTGGGCTTCTCTTCGGGCGGCGTCGCCGCTGCGGGGCTCGAGGCTACGGGTGGCGTCGGGCCTGCAGCCTGGCCGGCACGAGGCGGCGACGTGGGCCGGACCGGCCGCGCGCGGGTCGGCGTCGGCGCCACCCGGGCGCGTTCTACACCGTGACGACGCGTGACCCCTGGCGGAGGACGATGCAGGCGGATGTGCCAGGCCGCGCGCGTCGCCGGAGCGGCCCCGTCGCGATCACTCCTCTCTGCACTCGAAAGAGTGACCCCGACGAGGGCCGCGGCTGCGAGGAGAAGGGCGATGAGATGCCACGGTCGCACGTCTACCGTTCGGGGTAGCAGCGTCCGGCACCCGGCGAAAGGCCACGGCGCTACTTCGGCGCATAGGCGGCACAGAGCATCCCGAAATACGTCGGAGCCTCGTACGAGAGGAGCTCACCGTGCCACCCGCTCCCGAGCGCGCCGTGCAGCATAGAGAGCTGCCACCAGCTGTCGGCCTTCGCACGGTCGACGAAATCGGGCTCGAGCTCCGCGAGGCCCGCCAGGCGGTTCTCGGCGACGAGCTCGACGATGCGGGCGTCGTAATCGGCCGCAAAGGGATCGAAGCCGTAAGGCCCTGCCGGATCGTGCGCGTGGCCGTGGTCCGCGCTCGCGATCAGCGCGATTCGGAGGCTCGACGCCGCCGCGGCATCGGCGAGCGCCTTCCCCGCCCGTACGTGCTCCGATATGGGCCTGTCGCGCGCGGGGCTGACCACGACGGCCGGGACGGGCGGCTCCGCCCGTCCGCCCATGTACCAGAGCGGGATCAGCACGCCCCAGTCCATCGGCGCCGTCGCCGCGCCGGGGTCGTTGGCGCCGAAGCTCGCACCGACGACGGGGACTGCCGCGTCGTGGAGCGTGACCACACACTCGGCGGCGAGGGTCAGGTCGACGGGGCAGGACAGCTCCACCTCCGTCGCGTCGAACTCGGCGAGGCTGCCCGCAAGCGTCCCCGCGAGCACGACGGCGAAGTGGCCCGCGACGTGGACGTTGTGTGGCGTGAGGACGATGGTGGCCTGCGGCGCGGCGGCAGTGAACCGCCGGGCCAGCTCCTCGAGTGCCGCGTGCGTGGCCTCAGCGCCTGGAACGGCCGCTTCGGGCACGCCCGGGACGGAAACCGTTCCGTGCGGCGCGATCGCAGCGAACACGAGGCTCACGTGAGCGAGTTCAGCCGCTCGACCAGAAGGTCGAGGAACCCGACGGCGTCGATCCCGACGCCGACGTGCGCGTTTGGCTCCCGGTCGGTCCGGCGCCAGAGGTCGACCACGGTGCGGCCGCGGCAGAGCTCCGATTCGATGTCGATCTCGACGTTGCGCTCGGCTGTCTCGATGAGCCCGTGCCCGAGCACGTGAGCGACGGCGACGGCGTCGTGGATCGGTGAGCCGTCGAAGCGATACACCTGCCGGTGGAACTGGTTGTAGAACGCTAGGAGCTGCTTCACCATCTCCCCCACTCGTCCTTCGAGACGATCGCCGTACTCCTGCGTGAAGAGCGCCCTGTGCGTGACGTCGAGCCCGATCATGGTCACGTCGATCCCGCTCGCGAAGACGCGCGCGGCGGCTTCGGGATCGCACCAGATGTTGAACTCGGCCGCGGGGGTGACGTTGCCCTCGGCGATCGCCCCGCCCATCAGCACGATCCGCTCAGGGCGCGCATCGGGATGGAGAGCGAGCATGAGCGCCACGTTCGTCAGAGGGCCGGTCGGGACGAGCGTCACCGGCCGACCCGCTCCCCGGATCGCATCGGCAAGGAAGTCCGCCGCGTGACGGTCGACGGGTGTGCTCTGCGGCGGCGGCAGGTCGGGGCCGTCCATGCCTGTCTCGCCGTGAACGTAAGAGGCGACGAAGGGCTCGCGCACGAGCGGCCGGTCGGCGCCGGCGGCAACCGGGACCTCGTCGCGGCCGGCGAACTCGAGCACACGGATCGCGTTGGCGGTCGTTTTGTCGAGCGTCTGGTTGCCCGCGACGGTGGTGACGCCGAGCAGCTCGACCTCGGGAGACGCGAGCGCGAGCAGGAGCGCGATCGCGTCGTCGTGCCCGGGATCGCAGTCGAGGAGGATGGGCGTCGGCGTCATGACCGGAGTATCTCGTCTACCTCCGCCGCGGTCGGCAACGAGGGCTGCGCGCCGAGCCGGGACGCGGCGATCGCGCCCGCGGCGCAGGCACGGCGAAGACTCTCCTCCCGGTCCCGGCTCTCGAGCAACGAGACGACGAGACAGGCCGTGAACGCGTCGCCCGCCGCGGTTCCGTCGACCGCCTCGACGCTAGGTGGGCGTGCCCGCGCCACCTCCCTGCCGGACTCGAGTAGCAGCGCACCTTCCTCGCCGAGCGTCACGGCGAGCAGCGGCTGCTCACCCACGACCTCGGCCTCGTAGCGGTTGGCGACCACGAGCTCCGCGGTCACGGGAAGCGGTCTCGCGGGCGCGGCGTTCACGCAGAGCCAGTCAGCCTGAGCCCGGGCCTCCTTCACGGCCTCGTCCGGGATCTCCAGCTGGCAGAGCACGCTGCCGCCCGCCGAGAAGCCTCCGACCAGCGCGTTCGCGCCCGGCACCACGACGATGACGTTCTCCCCGTCCGCGGCGACGAGGATGACCGCGGTCCCGGTCGGCCGTTCGGTCCGCCGGACATCGAGCTCGACGCCGGCGTCGCGAAGAGCCGCGAGGGCCTCGTCGGCCGTGGGGTCGTCGCCCGTGCATCCGACCAGCCGCACGCTTGCGCCGAGGCGCGCGGCGGCGACCGCCTGGTTCGCTCCCTTGCCTCCCGGAATGCGCGCCAGCGTCGCGCCGCTCAGTGTCTCGCCGGGGCGCGGCAAACGGTCGACGGTCGCCACGAGGTCGAGGTTGATCGACCCGACGACGGTGATCTCAGGCGGCAAGTGCGCGCAGGTCGAGCGCGGCGCGTTCGAGGTTCTCGCGCAGGTCGAACAGGCCGGCCCAGAGCGACGACCGGTCCGGGACCGCCTCGATTCGCGCCATGTCCGCGAGGCCTTGCAGGGCGCGGACGAGCACCGCAAGCTCGAGATAGGCCTGGGCGACGCGCGTGGAGCAGGCGCTCACGCCGGCCCGCTGCAGCACCGGCGCCCAGTCGATCAGCTCGCCGGCTCCGGGGCCGCCGTACCACGAGCGTCCCTCGGCTCGCTCGGGCTCGAGCTCGAGGAGGTAGCGGTCGATCGGGCGGGAGAGCCCGGCGATCGCGGTCTCGGCGCGGTCGGCGGCATGGCGGAATGCGGCCTGCCGGGCCCCGGGCGTCGACGGGTGCGCGTCACCGCGCGCCCACCGCTCGAGCAGCCGGCAGAACGCGAGCGCGGACGCCTCGCAGGCTCCGAGCTGCCCCACGAGCCGCAGCGCCGTCCCCCACTCCGCGGCGTGACCCTGCAGCACGTCCGCCCAGCCCGGCTCTCTCGCTCGAAGCGTCGACACTGCTTACCTAGACCTCCACGACCACCGGAAGGATCATCGGCCGGCGCCGCGTTCTGTCGTACACCAGCTGGCCGAGCTCGTCGTGCAGGTGCTCCTGCAGGAGCTTGATCTCGCTGACGTGATCGCTCAGACAGTGCTGCAGGACGCGGTCGGCTTCCTCTCGCAGCTCCTCCAGCAACGGGCCCGAGCCGTCCCCGAACCCGCGCGCGATCAGCTCCGGCGGCCCGGCCGATCCCCCGTTCGACGACGCGAGCGTCGCCACGACGATGAGGACGCCGTCCTCAGACAGCCGCCGGCGGTCGCGGAGTGCGACGTCGTGGACGTCTCCCACTCCGAGCCCGTCGACGAACGCCATTCCCGTCTCCACCTCGCCGACGACACGCACCCCCTCGCGGGAGAGCTCGACGATCGTGCCGTTCTCCGCGAGGACGATCGCGTTGGCCGGAACGCCGGCGTCACGAGCGAGCTGGGCGTGGGCTGCCTGCATCCGGAACTCGCCGTGCACCGGCATGACGGCGCGTGGGCGCAACAGGGAAAGCAACGTTCGGAGCTCCTCGGCACAGGCGTGCCCGGAGACGTGCACGGGGGCGATCTCCTGATGCAGGACTTCTGCTCCGGACTTCGCCAGTTGGTTGATCGTGTCGTGAACCCGCAACTCGTTTCCCGGCACGGGCTTCGCTGAGATGATGACCGTGTCGCCACGCTCGACTCCGATCGTCGGGTGGTCGTTGTACGCGATTCGCGTCAGCGCCGACAGCGGCTCGCCCTGGCTGCCCGTGCAGAGGATGAGCTGCTCGCTCGGCGGCAGGTTCTCGAGCTCGGGCGGGCGCACGAGGACGCCCTCAGGGACGTCCATGTAGCCGAGGTTGCGCGCGATGTTGGCGTTCTTGCGCATCGAGCGGCCGACGAGGCAGACCTTGCGCCCGAGTCCGACTCCCACGTCGATCGCCTGCTGCATGCGGTGGACGTTGGAGGCGAACGAGGAGACGAGGATGCGCCCCTCGCGGAGCGGGAAGATCTGCCGGAACGCCTCGCCGACCACCCGCTCCGACTGGGTGAAGCCGGGACGCTCGGCGTTCGTCGAGTCGCCGAGCAGGAGGTCGACGCCGCGGTTTCCGAATTCGGCGAGCCGCCCGACGTCCGTCCTGAGGCCGTCGACCGGCGTGTGGTCGAGCTTGTAGTCGCCCGTGTGCACGATCCTCCCCGCCGGCGTCTCGAGCACGATCGCGACCGCGTCCGGGATCGAGTGGGCCATGCGCACGAACTCGATGCGGAACGGGCCGAGCTGCCTCGGCTCGTCTTCGGGGTGCACCTCGACGAGCTCGACGGCCCGTAGCAGGCCGTGCTCGTCGAGCTTGGACTTGACCAGCCCCAGCGTGAGGCGAGTAGCCCAGACCTGGGGGATCCGCACCTCGCGCAGGAGGTACGGCAGAGCGCCGACGTGGTCCTCGTGGCCGTGCGTGAGGATGACCGCGCCGATCGAGCTTGCCCGATCGCGCAGGTAGCCGAAGTCCGGAAGGACGAGGTCGACGCCGAGATGCTCGTCACGCGGAAATGCAAGACCCGCGTCGACGACGGCGATCGTGTCGCCGCACTCGTACGCGGTCATGTTCTTTCCGACCTCGCCCAGTCCGCCCAGGGCGACGATCCTGCAGGTATCGCTCATCTCGGGGAAGTGTAGGCGGGTCGGTCGGCGGTACCGAAGGCCCGGCTAGACGGGGGCGGCGCTGAGAGCTCCCAGCCGCTCGAGACAGCTGCGAACGCGCGCAATCTCTTCCTCGTTCGCGGCGACCAGCGGCAGCCGGAGGCCGCCGACGTCGTGGCCGAGGAGATTGAGCGCAGCCTTGATCGCGATCGGATTCGTCTGCACCCCGAGCAGCTCGTACGCCGGGGCAAGCTCCGTGTCGAGCTGCTTCGCCCTGGCGGTGTCTCCGTCGTGGTACGCGCGCACCATCTCCTTCACCTGCGGCCCGGCGACGTGTGTGTGGACGCAGACCCCGCCGACTCCGCCGAGCTCGAGGAACGGGTAGATCAGGTTGTCGTCGCCCGCATAGAGGTCGAGGTCGGTCTCCGCCACGATGCGCTTCGCCTGCGCGAGGTCGTCGTTCGCCTGCTTGACCGCTCCGACGCCCGGGATGCGCGCGAGCTCGACGATCGTCTCGGGCTCGATGTTGATCACGACGCGGCCCGGGATGTTGTAGATGATGATCGGCTTGTCGCTGACGTCTGCGATCGCCGTGAAGTGCGCCACGATCCCACGCTGCGGCGGCTTGTTGTAGTACGGCGTGACGACGAGGAAGCCGTCGACGCCGATCTCTTGCGCCTCGCGGGTGAGGTGGACGGAGTGCGCGGTCGAGTACGTGCCCGTGCCCGCGACGACGGTCCCCCTGCCGGCGAGCTTGTCGACCGCGACGCGGAACAGCTCGAGGCGCTCGTCGTCGGTGAGCGTCGGGCTCTCCCCCGTCGTGCCGGCGACGACGATGCCGTCCGAGCCATGCTCGACGAGATGAAGGGCGAGCTCGCCGAAGCGCTCGTAGTCCACCGCGCCGTCGTTCGAGAAGGGCGTGACGATCGCGGTCAGGACCTCGCCCAGCACGGGCTCTAGTCTACCCGGGTGAGTTTGACGGTTCGCGCCGCGCGGCCCGACGACAGCGAGTCGATCGCCGACCTGCTCGGCCAGCTCGGCTACCCCGTCGACAGTGGGGCGATCTCACCTCGCCTGGAGCGCCTCGTGATGCTCGGGGACACGGTCGCGGTCGCCGAGCTCGACGGCACGGTAGCGGGGGTGGCGCACCTGCAGGTCTCGCCGGCGCTCGAGCACGACCGGCCCACGGCGAAGCTGGGAGCCCTCGTCGTCGACGAGGCGTCTCGCGGCCGCGGAGTCGGCCGCGCGCTGGTCGCAGCGATGCAGGACGAGGCGCGCTCCCGCGGCTGCGCGCTCTTCTACGTCACCACGTCGGAGCGGCGAGACGATGCGCACGAGTTCTACGAGGCAGTGGGACTCGAGCAGACCGGCCGGCGCTACGGGACGACGCTCAACGAGTAGTCGAGCCACTCCGCGCGCACGGCGCCGACGCGCTCGTACACGCGCTGCGCACGCCCGTTGTCCTTCGCGGTCTGCCACGTCAGCTCCGTCGCTCCGTGCACGCGGCACTCATCGGCGCACGCGCCGATCAGAGCCTCGGCAGCTCCTGTCCCGCGCGCCGCCGGCGTCACGTAGAGGTCGTTCATGACTCCGATGCGTGCCGCGATCAGCGTGTTCCAGCTCCAGAACACGGTCGCGAAGCCGACGGCGTCTCCGTCATCGCCTCGCGCGATCAGCTGGACGCCTTCCCGGCCGGGATCGCCGACCAGAGCGAGCGAGAGCGCGACGAGCGCGTCGTCAGCTGGGGCGACCTCGTAGAAGTCGCAGTACGCGCGCACGAGCGGCAGGAGGTCCGGGAGATCGCCGAGGGTGACGCGCGAGATCGTCAGAGCAGCGCCTCCAGGCCGACGGTGAGGCCCGGAGGCAGCCCGCCGATCTTCTCGAGCGCCAACAGCACGCCGGGGACGAAGGCCTCGCGGGAAAAGGTGTCGTGCCGGAGGGTCAAGAGCTGGCCTTCGCCGCCGAAGAGGACCTCCTGGTGCGCGACGAGCCCCGGGAGCCGCACGGAGTGGATCGCCGGCTCGCCGCCGATGAGCGCGGCCGTAGCCTTTGCCGTCCCGGACGGAGCGTCTTTTTTCGCCTCGTTGTGGAGCTCCACGATCTCTGCGCGTGGCATGTGCGCGGCCGCCTCCTTCGCGAAGCGCATCATCAGCACGGCGCCGAGGGCGAAGTTCGGCGCATGGAAGCAGGCGATGCCGGCGGAGCGCGCAAGCCCGTCCATCCGGCTCTGGTCGAATCCCGTGGTCCCGATCACGCACGGAAGGCCTCGCGCGATCGCGGCGGCGACATTCGCCTCGACCGCTTCAGGCACGGTGAAGTCGACCATGACCTCGGCCGCCTCGAGGCCGACGAGCCGGTGGCCCTCCGCCTCGAGAGTCGGAGCGAGGAGCCGGCCGACCTTGCCGCCCCGCCCGTTCAACGCGATGTTCACGCTGCCCGAGCCGTCGCGGCGGGGTTGATGCGCCCTGCGGCCGTCGTGAACACGGCATCTCGCGGGCCGATCCCCGAGATCGAGAGCTTCTCGGCCGCGAAGAGCAGGCCGGCGAGCTCGGCCACCTCGTCCGGCTCGACCGCCTCGATCTCGGCGATGATCCGTTCGAACGAGAGGAGCTCGGTGTCGGTGATGAGCGATTTCCCCAGCCTGCTCATCCGGTTCGAGGTCGACTCCATCGAGAGCATGATCCGGCCTTTGAGGTTCTCTTTCGCGCGCGAGACCTCGTTCTTGCGGAGCTTGCCCCCGGCGATGTCGGCCAGCTCGGAGCCGGCGATCTCGAGACAGGTGGCGAGGTTCTCCTCGCGCGTGCCGACGTAGATGCCCACCAGGCCCGTGTCCGTGTACTGCGACGCGAACGAGTAGACCGAGTAGGCGAGCCCTCGCTTCTCGCGGATCTCCTGGAAGAGCCTGGACGAGGCCGAGCCGCCGAGGATCGAATCGAGGATCGACGCCGCGAATCGGCGCCGATCCGAGCGTGCGATCCCGGGCGCTCCGATGCAGACGTGGTACTGCTCGGTGTCCTTCCTCACGAACCGGAGCCCAGGTGCGGGGGCCTTGACCAGCGGGCGCCTGACGCGCGGGCCTCCGGCCGGGGGCCGCTGCTGGCTCTGCGCCCGCTGCAGCATCCGCATGAGCTTGTTGTGCTCGACGTTCCCGGCTGCCGCGATGACGACGTTGCCGCCCGCGTACATCTGACGGTGATACGTCGAGAGGACGCGTCGCGACACGGACGAGATCACGTCCGCCGTCCCGATCACAGGGCGGCCGAGCGCGTGCCGCTCGAAGACGGCCTCGGAGAAGAGGTCATGCACGAGGTCCTGCGGAGTGTCCTCGTACATCGCGATCTCTTCGAGCACGACCTCGCGCTCGGAGTCGAGATCGGCGAACGAAGGCGCGAAGACCATGTCGGTCATCACGTCCAGGGCGGTCTGCACGTGAGCGTCCGGGACACGCGCGTACACCATCGTGTGCTCGCGCGAGGTCGCGGCGTTCAACTCGCCGCCGAGCCCGTCGAAGATCTCCGCGATCTGCTGCGCGGTATACGACCGCGAGCCCTTGAAGAGGAGATGCTCGATGAAGTGGGAGATGCCCGCCTTCGCATCGGTCTCGTCTCTCGAGCCGGCGCCGATCCAGAATCCGAGCGCCACCGAGCGCACGCTCGGTACTTGCTCGGAGATGACGCGCTCGCCCGAGTCGAGCTCCGAGAGAACGTACTTCTGCACCGCCGCATTATCGCTGCGCCGCTACGCGAGCTCCGGGACGAGATCGCCGTGCGCGTCGAGAAGGAGATCGACCAGCTCCCGGATCTCGCCCAGCGACAGCTCGGCCGCGGTGTGCGGGTCGAGCATGGCGGCGTGGTAGACGTGCTCCCTCCTCGAGGTCAGCGCAGCGTCGAGGGTCAGGGCCTGGACGTTCACGTTCGTCTGCATCAGCGCAGCCAGCTGCGGCGGCAGCGCGCCGACCGCCTGGGATGTGATGCCGCGCTCGTCCGCGACGCACGGGACCTCGACGCAACATCGCGGCAGGTTGTCGATCAGCCCGTCGTTCATCACGTTTCCGTTGAACCGAAACGGCTGACCGGTCTCGAGTGCTCGAACGATGCGCATGCCGAACTCGTTGCTCGGAGTTGTGCCGAGGAGGTCAGGCTCGTGTGTGCGGGCGGCCAGCTGTGCCTCACAACGGCGCAGATATTCGTCCAGAGGGACGTTGAACTCGGTCACGAGCTCCGGCCGCGCGCTCTTGATGAACCAGGGCACGTACTCGGCGAGATGCTCCGACGACTCGGTGCAGAAGTAACCGAAGTGGTGCAGCACCTCGTAGCGCACGCGATTCCAGTCAGGGATCTCTCGTAGTGCGCGCAGCTCCGGGTACAGGTCGCGGCCCGAGTGGCTGAGCTGGAGGTAGAAGGCGAGATGGTTGAGACCGGCGCAGACGTACTCGAGCTCCTCCACCGGAAGCCCCAGGTCGTCCGCGAGCTCGCCGGCCGTCCCCTGCACGGAATGACAGAGGCCGATCGTCCGGATCGAGCTGGACCGAGCGGCCGCCCAGCACAGCATGGCCATCGGGTTTACGTACTGCAGTAGCCAGGCGTCGGGGCAGAGCTCTTCCATGTCCCGACAGACGTCGAGTAGGACGGGGATGGTGCGAAGACCGCGCATGATGCCGCCGATCCCGAGCGTGTCCCCGATCGTCTGCCGCAAGCCGAAGCGCTTCGGCACCTCGAAATCCGTGACGGTTGCAGGCCGGTATCCGCCGACCTGAAACATCGTGAAGACGTAGTCGGCGCCGTCGAGTGCCTCGCGCCTGTCAGCCGTCGCCTCGACGTGGGTGGCGGCGCCGCGGGCGCCGACCATCCGTCCGGCCGTCGCCGCCGACATTCGCAGCCGCTCGGCGTCGATGTCCATCAGTGCGACGGTTGATCCGTCGGCGAGCTCCGGGTAGCTCAGCAGGTCGCCCAGCAACGTCCTGGCGAAGACGGTCGAGCCGGCGCCGATCAGCGCGACCTTCACGGAGCCACACTAGCCTTGGCCCCGTTCATGAGCCTCGACTTCCGGGCACCCGGACGCGTCAACCTCGTCGGCGAGCACACGGACTACAGCGGCGGCCTTGTCCTGCCGGTCGCGATCCAGCTCGGCATCACGCTGTCCTGCGAGCCCGCAGACGAGATCGCGCTCGAGTCGCCGGGTGCCGCGCACGGCTGGGAGCGGTACGTCGAAGCGGTGGTCGACGAGCTCGCGGCGCTCGGTCGGCCGCCGGTCGGCCTCGTCGGAACGATCGAGTCTGATCTGCCTCAGGGCGCCGGGCTGGGCTCGTCCGGCGCGCTCGAGGTGGTGGTCGCGGTTGCCCTGTGCGCCGCTGCGGAGTTCGAAGTCGAGCCGCTCGAGCTTGCCCACGCTTGCCGGCGGGCCGAGCGGAACGCCGTCGGCGTCCCTTCGGGGATCCTCGACCAGGCGGCAGCTCTCCTCGGCCGTGAGGGAGCGGCGCTCCTCCTCGACTGCGGGACCTATGAGCACCGGTGGGTCGAGCTTCCGCCGAGACTCGGGATCATCGTCGTCGACTCGGGGGAACGCCACGCACACGAGGGCTCCGGGTACGCCGATCGACGCCGTGAGCTCGAAGCCGGCGACGAGCGTCGCGTTCGGCACGTGAGAAGCGAGAACGCGCGCGTCGCAGAGACCGTTACCGCACTCGAGCGCGGCGACGTCGAGGCTCTTGGCCCGATCTTCGCCGCGTCCCACGCGAGCCTGCGTGATGACTACGAGGTGTCCACGCCTGCGCTCGACGCAGTCGTCGCCGCGGCCCTGACGGCCGGGGCGATCGGGGCTCGCATGACCGGGGGCGGGTTCGGCGGCTCGGTCGTCGCCGTTACGGAGCGGTCGGCCGCGGACGATGTCCTGCGAGGCACGCTCACACGGGCGGGCGTCCAGGGCTGGGTCGTACGCGCCGTTGACGGCCTGCGAGCCGCGTAGGATCGGCGAGTGCTGACCGAGCAGCAGCTCGCTCGTTTTCGCGCAGACGGGTTTCTCGTCCTTCGCGAGGTCCTGGACGAGCGCGAGCTCGCGGCGCTGCGCGCGGAGACGCTTTCACTCGTAGAGCAGGCGGCGTGCGGAACCGACGACCCCGACTTCAAGTACCGAGCTCACGAGCTCACCGGTGAGCAGGTCCCGTACCGCATCGAGTACGTCGTCGACAAGACCGCGTCGTGCAAGGCACTGCTCGGACACCCGTATCTGCTCGAAGCCGTCGAGCAGCTCCAGGGCCCCCGCTTCATTCCCACATGGGACAGCATGGTGTTCAAACAGGCGGGTGCGGGCGCCGCGATTCCGTGGCACCGCGACGCCGGCCGGGAGTACACCGCCGCCCGGACGCCGATCTTCAACGTCGACGTCTACCTCGACGGCAGCGACCGCTCCAACTGTCTCTGGGCGCTGCCCGGCTCGCAGCTCTGGTCTGACGAGGAGGCCGGTCGCGCGGTGGCGTCGATGAGCGAGGGAGGCTTTCGCACGGAAGGAGCAGTTCCGCTCGAGCTCGCGCCCGGCGACGTGGTCCTCCACGACATCCTCGTTGTGCACGGTTCGCCGCCGTCGCAATCCTCGCTCCGGCGGGTCCTCTACCTCGAATTTCGCCCCGCTGAGCTCGAGCTGGAGCTGGGGCCTCACGTCGCGCAGTACGTGCCGCTCAAGCAGAGCGTCCTCCTACGGGCGCTCGCCGAGCGGGGACGGACGTCTTACGGGCGCGACGAGGAGCCGTTCGTCTACCGCGGTGAGCTGGCAGCCGGCGCGGACAGGCCGCGCAGCGAGTGGCGCTTCCCGCACGAGGAGTACTGGCGCGAGGCAGCGTGAGCGTCTAGCCGACGCAGAACGGATTCCCTTCGGGATCCCGCAGCACTGTGAACGTCAGGCTCGTCCCCTGTTTCGTTTCGACGACGGTGGCGCCGAGCGACGTCAGGCGCTCGACCTCGGCATTGCGATCGTCGGACTCGAAGTCGAGGTGAATTGGATAGTGCTCTGGCCTCGACCGCTCACTCCGCTGGAAGAGAAAGCGCGGGCGCCCGCCGCCCGGCGGCCGGATCGCGTAGAAGGCACTGAGCTCCCGCTCGTCCAAGCCTTCGTCTCGTAGCTTCTGGACGAAGTCCACATCGATCTCCTCGTCGGGCCAGCCGAGGGCGGACGCCCAGAACCGGCCGAGCTGAGGAGGCTCGGCGCACGCGAACGTGACGTTGCCGACGTAGCGGCCTGGCTGCGTGTCCGGCGGGGTCTGGATGCAGAAGCCGTTCCCCTCCGGGTCTCGCATCACCGTCCAGATCTCGGAGAACTCGCCGATCGAATGCGACTTCGTCTCGACGAGCCTGGCGCCCAGGCCGAGGAGCCGGTGCAGCTCCGCCTCGCGATCCGGGACGTTGACGTCGAGGTGGATCGGCAGCTCGATCGTCGGCGACTTCTTCATCCGCCCGAAGAAGAGCTCCGGCCCTTCGCCGTGAATGCGCCAGCCCTCCTCACGGGCCTCCGCCGAGTACCCGTCGAGGAGCTCCGCCCAGAAGCCGGCCAGACGCTCCGGCTCTTGCGACGCGAACACGATCCGCCCGAGCGCAAGCACTGGCCAATTCAACCCGAAACGGCGAGGGCGGCCGGGGCCGCCCTCGTGCGTGTCTGCTTGTCGAGCCGGGACTAGTCCCGGTCGCGCCCGCGGCCGCCACGGCCGCCGCGCCGGTCACGGTCACCGCGTGGCGGGCGGTCGTCGCTCCGCTCGCGCGGAGGCGCGTCCTTCGCCCGCTCGATCAGCTCCTCAGGGGTGACGGTGTTCCCGTTCTCGTGCTTCTGGATCAGCTTGAGGCCGATGCGGCCTCGAGCCTTGTCGACCTCCTGGACGAGCACGTCCAGAATGTCGCCGCGGTTGATCACGTCCTCGATGTGTCCGACGCGGCCGGGCCCGACGTTCGAGACGTGGAGCAGGCCGTCAGTGCCCTTCTTCAGCTCGACGAAGGCGCCGAACTGGGTCGTCTTCACGACCTTCGCGTTCCGGAACTCGTCGCCGACCTCGGGCTCCTTCGTCAACGACTCGATCGCCGTGATCGCGCCCTTCGCCTTCGTCCCGTCGGTGGCGTAGATGAGGATGGTGCCGTCTTCCTCGATGTCGATCTGGACCTCGTGGTCCGACTCGAGCGCGCGAATCGTCTCGCCGCCTTTGCCGATCACCATGCCGATCTTCTCCGGGTCGATCTTGACGCTCGAGATGCGCGGGGCGTTCTCGTTCAGCTCCGACCGCACCTCGGGGATCGCCTCGAGCATCTTGTCGAGGATCGACTCCCGCGCCCGCTTCGCCTGCTCGAGCGCGCTCCGCATGATCTCCTGGGTGACGCCGGTGATCTTGATGTCCATCTGGAGCGCGGTCAGCCCTTCGCGGGTGCCGGCGACCTTGAAGTCCATGTCGCCGAGGTGGTCCTCCGCCCCCTGGATGTCGGTGAGGATGACGTAGTCGTCGCCTTCCTTGACGAGTCCCATTGCGATGCCCGACACGGGCGCCTTGATGGGCACGCCCGCGTCCATGAGCGCAAGCGTCGAGCCGCAGACCGAGCCCATCGAGGACGAGCCGTTCGACTCGAGCGTCTCGGACACGACACGGATCGTGTAGGGGAACTCCTCCGCCGGCGGGATCACCGCCTCGAGTGCGCGCTGTGCGAGCGCCCCGTGGCCGATGTCACGCCGCTTCGGGCCGCGCATCATGCCCGTCTCCCCGACCGAGTAGGGCGGGAAGTTGTAGTGGTGCATATAACGGCGGTCGGTCTCGAGTGAAAGGTCGTCGATCCGCTGGCCTTCCTTCGCGGTGCCCAGCGTCAGCAGCGACATGATCTGCGTCTGCCCGCGGGTGAAGAGGCCCGAACCGTGCACGCGCGGCGAGACGCCGACCTCGCACTCGATCGGGCGGATCTCCTCCGGGGCCCGCCCGTCGGGGCGGTTCTTGTCGACCGCGATCTTGCGGCGGACGAGCTCCTTGTAGATCGCCTCGGCGGACTTCTTCACGTAGTTCTTCGTCAGGGAGTCCTTCATCGTCGCGGCCTCGCCGTCACCGGCGGCGGGGCCGACCGGGAACGGAAGCTGCACCGTTTCGACGATCCGGTCGAAGAGGAGCTGCCTCTTCGCCGACTTGAGCTCCTTCGAGTCTTGCTCGGCGTCGGTGAGCGTTCGCAGATCGCTCTCGAACTGGTCGCGCACCGGCTGAAGCGCGGCCTCGAGCCGGGCTCGCTCGAGCACCGTCGCGAGGCTCATCTTGCGCTGCAGCTGCCGGAGGACGTCGTCCTCGGTCGAGTCCATGCCGAGCTCGCCGAGAGCTTCCTCGACCACGCCGTCCGCGGCCCGGAGGCCCTCGGACCCGATCCGCTGCCGGATCGTGTCACCGACCTCACGCTCGACCTCTTCGGTCACGCCGTCGTCGAGCCACTTCGGCTTGCCGATCTGTCGCTGGAGGTCGAGCTGCGCCTCACAGAGCTTCTTGATCTCCGAGTGCGCCAGCTCGAGCGCCTCGAGCAGCTTGTCCTCCGGAACCTGGTTCGCTCCGGCCTCGACCATCGTCAGGCCCTCGAGAGTGCCGACGACGATCAGGTCGAGCTCGGTCTGCTCCGACACCTCGACGAGCGTCGGGTTGACGACGAGCTCACCGTCGATCAGGCCGACCCGGACGGCGCCGACAGGTCCGATGAACGGCAGCGGTGAGATCATGAGCGCGGCCGAGGCCCCGTTGATGCAGAGGATGTCGTGCGCGGTGATGAGGTCGGCGCTCAGCACCGTGCAGATCACCTGGGTTTCGTTCTTGTAGCCCTTGGGCCACAGCGGCCGGATCGGCCGGTCGATCATGCGCGCCGTCAGGATCGCCCGCTCGGTGGGGCGCCCCTCGCGCTTGAAGAAGCCGCCGGGGATCTTCCCGGCCGCGTACATCCGCTCCTCCACGTCGACCGTGAGCGGGAAGAAGTCCGCGCCTTCGCGCGGCTCCATCCGGCCCTGGGCGGTGGCGAGCACCATTGTGTCGCCCGAACGGACGACGACGGCGCCGTCCGCCTGCTTCGCGAGCTTGCCGCTCTCGAACGTCAGGTCGCGCCCGCCGATGGTCACGCTGACCTCGGCCCGGCGCTCGGTGGCAATCGCTGCCATATGTCCTTCCTCTCTGCTTGCCGAGAGTGGGGACTCGAGTCAGCGCCGCGGACGGCACTCGCTCGAATCTCCACCCTCGTTCGCTAATCCCGTGCCGGCGCCAGGCCGGCTTGGGCGAACTATTTCCTCGGAGCTAGCGCCTGAGCCCCAGCTCCTTGATGAGGGCGCGGTAGCCCTCGAGGTCCCGCTTCTGGAGATAGGTCAGGAATCGGCGGCGCCGCCCGACCAGCTTCAGCAGTCCCCGTCGCGAGTAGTGATCCTTCGGATGGGCGCGGAGGTGCTCGGTCAGGTCGTTGATCCGCCGCGTCAGCAGCGCAACCTGCACCTTCGTCGAGCCCGTGTCCGTCTTGCTCGTGCCGTGGTGCTGGACGATCTCCTCTTTCACTTCCTTCGTCAGGCTCATCTCTCTCCTTCGTCTCGTCAGTCCCAGCGATCCGCCGGAAGCAGGCGAAAAGCCGCGGCTGCGTCGCGCGACAGGGTACCAACCGGGCCGTTTACCTGAGCAGCAGCCGGCCGATTCGCCGCTGGGCCAGGACGAGGCCGCCCGTGCCGAGGAAGACGAGGACGCCGACGTTGACCAGCTGGCCCCATCCGACCGTCCCGAGGTTGAGCGCGCGCAAGAGCTCGATCGCGTGGTAGAGCGGTGAGAAGCGCACGACCCACTGGATCGCGGCCGGGTACGTGGAGATCGGGAAGAACGTGGCCGAGAACAGAAACATTGGAAGCTGCACGAGCGCGATCAGCTCGAAGTCCTGCCAGGTCCTCATGAACGTCGTCGCCGCGACCCCGAGCCCCGCGAAGGCGAAGCCGATCAGCACGGCGCCCGGGAGCGCGAGCACGCCCCAGGCCGAGTCGATCAGGCCGAGCACCGCCGCCACGACCATGAACGAGACGGCGTACAGGAACCCCCGAAAGAGCGCCCAGGCCGTCTCGCCGACGGCGACGTCGGCCGGCCCGATCGGCGTCGACAGCACCGCGTCGTAGACCCTCGCGTACTTCATCTTCCAGAAGACGTTCCCGGCGTCGTAGACGGCGCCGTTCATCGCCGCCGAGGCGAGGAGCGCAGGAGCGACGAAGCTCGCATATGCGACGACCCTCCCGTCGGGCAGAGGCACCTTGCCGACGAAGTGACCGAGGCCGACTCCCATCGAGAACAGATAGAAGAGCGGCTCGAAGACGCCGGAGAAGATGATCATCCAGGCGCGCCGGTAGACCATCAGGTTCCGCTCGAACAGCAGCCGTCCCCGGCCCCCGGCGATGGCGGCGACCGTCATGTCAGGAGCCGCCGCGTGTAGGTGCGGTCCGCCCAGAGCAGCCCACCGACGACGAAGACCAGGAGGTACGCGACGTGCCCGAGGGCGCGGAGCGGGTGCACCGAGCCGAGCGTCAGCTCGCGGCACAGATCGACGCCGTGCCAGAGGGGCGTGGCGTAGGCGACCCACTCCAGCGGCAGCGGCAGGCGCGAGACCGGGAAGAACGTTCCCGAGAAGAGGAACATGGGCACGATCACAAAGCGGTTCACCGGCACGAACGCGGCGTCGCTGTCCTGCGTCGCGGCGTACGCCGCGAACGGCGTCGTGAACGCCGCGCCGAGCAGGACCGCGGCGGGCAGCGCGAGGATCCCGTACGCGGAGTCGACTCCGCCGAACGCTGCGATCACGCCGAGGTAGACCGCGCTCGTCACGGCCACCCGGGTGGTCATCCAGAGCTGATGGCCGAGGAGGATGTCGCGCGGCCCCATCGGGGTGGCGAACATCGCGAAGTACTGGCGCGTCCACCGAAACGAGCCCATGACGGGCCAGGAGGCTTCCGCGGAGGCGATCGTCATGGCGCTCGCCGCGAGCAGCCCGGGAGCGACGAAGTCGATGTACGGGACGCCGAGGGGCTGTCCCCCGGACTTGTTCACCAGGGTGCCGAGACCCACCCCGAGCGCGCCGAGGTAGAAGACGGGGTTGATGATGCTCGTGACGACCGTCCCGCGCCAGACGCGGCGGTACTGGAGCAGCCAGTACTCGAACGCGCGGAGCGGGAGCGCGAAGGTGCTCATTCGATCATCCTGTCGCTCTCCTCAGACTCCGCGGCGATCTCAGCGGCGCGGAGGCTGAGGTGTGACCTGAAGAAGAGGGCTCGTGGGGGAAACATGGTTTCCCCCACGGGAGCGAGCCGAAGGTGAGCGACAATCATTCGTCGACGAGGGTTCGTCCGGTGAGATGCAGGAAGACGTCCTCGAGAGTCGAGCGGCGGACGAGCACGCTCTCCGGCTGGATCCCGAGGTCGTGGACGTGGGCGGCCGTCGCGTCGCCGTCGTCCGTGTAGAGGAGGAGGCGGTCCGGCAGCGGCTCGAGGCGGCGGGCGAGCCCGTCGAGACGGGCACTGATCTCCGTCGCCACCTGCTCGGGCGCGCGCTCTGCGCGGAAGCGGAGCTCCACCACCTCACGTGTCGAATAACGCCGGATCAGCTCCTGCGGCGAGCCCTCGGCCGCGATCTTGCCCTTGTCCATGACGACGAGCCGGT
>DASUXI010000086.1:0-3235 GCA_036377995.1 Gaiellaceae bacterium | reverse complement strand
GGCGCCCGTGCGCTCGTCACCCTCGAACCCGTCGAGCTCGATCGCTGCGACGGCGTTCAGGAGGGCGACCCCGCCGCCCGGCACGATGCCCTCCTCGAGGGCTGCGCGGGTGGCCTGGAGCGCGTCCTCGACGCGGTGCTTCTTCTCCTTCATCTCGGTCTCGGTGGCGGCGCCGACCTTGACCACGGCGACGCCCCCGGCGAGCTTCGCGAGCCTCTCCTGGAGCTTCTCGCGATCGAAGTCGGAGTCGGTGTTCTCGATCTCGGACTTCAGCTGCTTGATCCGGGACTTGATCGCCTCGGAGTCGCCGGCACCGTCGATGATCGTCGTCGTGTCCTTGTCGACCACGACCCTGCGGGCATGCCCGAGCTGCGAGACCTTCGTGTTCTCGAGCTTCAGGCCCATCTCCTCGGTGATCACCTCGGCGCCGCTGAGGATGCCGATGTCCTCGAGCATCCGCTTGCGCCGATCGCCGAAGCCCGGCGCCTTGACGGCAACTGCCGTGAAGGTGCCGCGCAGCTTGTTGACAACGATCGTCGCGAGCGACTCGCCCTCGACGTCCTCGGCCACGATCAGCAACGGCTTGCCGGCCTGGATCACCTGCTCCAGCACGGGCAGGAGGTCCTTGACGGCACCGATCTTCTGGTTCGCGACCAGAATGTACGGGTCCTCGAGGACTGCCTCCATGCGCTCGGCGTCGGTGATCATGTACGGCGACAGGTAGCCCTTGTCGAACTGCATGCCCTCGGTGAACTCGAGCTCGAGGCCGAACGTCTGCCCCTCCTCGACGTTCACGACGCCGTCCTTGCCGACCTTCTCGATCGCGTCGGAGAGAACGTCGCCGATCTCGCGGTCACGGGAGGAGACGGTCGCCACGCGGGCGATGTCCTCCTTGCCGGAGATCTCCTTGGACTGCGACTTCAGGTTCTCGACGATCTTCTCGACCGCCTTCTCGATCCCACGCTTCAGTGCCATCGGGTTCGCGCCCGCGGCGACGTTCTTGAGACCGTCCTTGACGATCGCCTGAGCCAGGACAGTCGCGGTCGTCGTGCCGTCGCCCGCGACATCGTTCGTCGACGTTGCAACCTCGCGCACAAGCTGTGCGCCCTGGTTCTCGAACACGTCCTCGAGCTCGATCTCACGAGCGATCGTGACGCCGTCGTTGGTAATCGTCGGAGCGCCGAACTTCTTGTCGAGCACGACGTAGCGCCCCTTCGGGCCAAGGGTGACCTTGACCGCGTCGGCGAGGATGTTCACGCCACGCTCGAGAGCGCGACGCGCATCCTCATTGAACTTCAGCTCCTTGTGAGCCATGTTTGCTCATTACCTCCGTTTAGCTCTTCGCGCCGGCGAGCTCGCGGTCCCCAACGACCTTGGCGAGCACATCCGACTCACGCAGAATCAGAACATCATCGGCGCCGACCTTGATCTCGGTCCCGCCGTACTTGCTGAAGATGATCTCGTCGCCTTCTTCGAGATCCATCTTGATGTACTCCCCGTCCTCGTCCCGGGCGCCAGGGCCCACTGAGAGAACGCGCCCGCGCTGCGGCTTCTCCTTCGCCGTGTCGGGCAGCACGATGCCGCTGACCGTTGTCTCCTCCTCATCGAGGACCTCCACGATCAGGCGGTCACCAAGCGGCTGCAGGTTCATCCACGATCCTCCTGTCCAGACGACTTTGTGACAACTCCTGGCACTCTCCGCGTGAGAGTGCCGGGGCATCTTAACGTGCCTTTCGAGCCAAGCGCAACCCGGGTGCAAAGCTGTGTTACAAAGTCACGATGCGCCGTGAGCTCTCCGCGGGCGGGGTCGTCGTGCGCCGCCTGCGGGGGCGCGACGTCATGGCCGCGATCCGCCCGGCCGGCAAGCCGGACGGGACCTGGGCACTCCCCAAGGGCCTGATCGCCGTGGGGGAAGAGGCAGAGCGCGCCGCGCTGCGGGAGGTGACGGAGGAGACCGGGGTCGAGGCCACTCCGGTCGAGAAGCTCGGGGACGTCCGCTACGTCTACACCTGGGCCGGAGAGCGGGTCTTCAAGGTGGTGAGCTTCTTCCTGTTCCGCTACCGCTCGGGGCGCCTCGGCGACATCCGCCCGGAGCACGCCCACGAGATCGCCGAGGCCCGCTGGCTCCCCATGGACGAGGCCCCGCGACTCCTGGCGTACAAGGGCGAGCGGGAGATGGCGGCCAGGGCGCTCGAGCGGCTCTCGCGTTAGGCTCCGCGCGTGGGCGAGCAGGAGCACGTCGGGCAGGACGCGCAACCCGGGTCAACAGGTCCGCTCGAAGAGACCCGCTTGCGGCGGGGGCTTCGCTACGGGCACCGCGGCGGGCTCTATGCGTCGATCGTCGTGATCATTGCCGTCGGCGTCTTCCTCATCCTCCTGATTGCGCGGAACACGCGCCACGTCAAGCTCGACTACGTCTTCGGCAGCACGCGCACGGGCCTGATCTGGCTGATCGTGATCAGCGTGATCGGCGGCTGGGTCCTCGGCATCCTCACAGGCTTCCTCATCCGGCAGCGAACACGCAGGCCCCGGTGACCGACGCCGTGTACGCGCTCAACTTCTACTCGCCGATCGTGGCGGAACAGCTCCGCAGCGGCCGGAAGACAGCGACCATCCGCCTCGGCGACAAGTCGGGGAAGTACCGGAAGGGGATGATCGTGCAGGTGCTCGTCGGTGCCCGCTTCAGCCCGCGCGAGCGGGTCTTCAGCGCCGTGATCGACAAGGTAGAGGTGAAGATGCTCTCCGAGCTCTCGCCGCGGGAGATCGAGCACGACAACCCGGAGATCAGGCGGACGGAGGACATGGCGTCCTTCCTGAGCCAGCTCTACAACCGTGAGGTGACGCCGATGGACACCGTCACGGTGATCCGCTTCTCCCAGATCCGTTAGGGGTCTCCATCACCCTCGATCGGGATGACCGGTCACTTCAGACGGGCGACGAGCAGAGCCCGTCGCCCTGAATGTCGGCGCCGCGGAGACGGCGCCTTCGTGAGCCAGCTCTACAACCGTGAGGTGACGCCGATGGACACCGTCACAGTGATCCGCTTCTCGCAGATCAGAGGGTAGGAACCGCCGTCACCCCCTGCGGATCTTCGTGCCGAAGAGCTCCGCCGGCCGGAGCGGCCCCCCGCAGGATTCGCAGTCGACCGCGAACATCGAGCTGAACGGCGCCGAGCAGCCGGGGCAGCGGCGCAGCATCCGGCCGCCACACTGCGCGCACTCGTCGGGGACGTCCG
>DASUXI010000085.1:0-2273 GCA_036377995.1 Gaiellaceae bacterium | reverse complement strand
CCGCTTCGTGCAGCGTCGGCGACGGCAGCGACGACCGCGGGTGCGAGGCCGTCGTCGACGATGAACGTGAGCAGTGCTTTCGGAAGGAAGCGCGACTCGAATACTCGGCCGCGGTATTCGTGCGTCACGCCGCGCTCGCGGCCGTGCCCGATCGCCTCGAGGACGGTCACGCCTACGTGACCGGTCTCCTCCTCCACGGCGTCGATCACCGTCTCGACTCGCTCGCGCACAACGACCGCCTCAACCTTGATCACGCGAGGAACTCCTTGTGGCTCTGAGCCACAAACTGTCCCAAGAGGCGAACCGCAAATGCACAAGTCTGCGGTTTCAGCTCGTTAGTGGCTCTGAGCCACAAAGTCATCCGGACGCTCCGCTCCGGCGCTCGAGGAACACCGTGTCGCGCCACACGCCGTCGCGCCTCGCAATGTGCTCCCGCGTGCCGACGACGCGGAACCCGCAACGCTCGTGCAGCGCAAGCGAGGCCCGGTTCTCCGGGAAGATCGACGTCTGGATCGTCCAGATGCCCGCCGCGTCGGCGCCGTGCACGAGCGCATCCAGCAGCAGGCGGCCGACGCCGTGCCCGCGCAGGTCCCGCGCGACGTACACGCTGTTCTCCGCAACACCGGCGTAGCACCGCCGCGGCGACACCGGAGAGAGCGCCGCCCAGCCGACGACCTCGCCGTGCGCCTCGGCGACGAGTCGGTGCTCGGCGTGGTGGCCGGCGTCCCATGCCTCCCACGGCGGCACCTCGGTCTCGAAGGTCGCGAGCCCGTCGCGCATGCCGTCCCAGTAGATGTCGGCGACCGCCGCCCAGTCGTACTCCGTGAGGCCACGCAATTCGACGGACGGCGGCGCGGCGACCGCCATCAGCAGTCGTAGTAGAGAGAGAACTCGGCCGGGTGCGGGCGCAGCCGGACGACGTCGGTCTCGTGCTCGCGCTTGTAGTCGATCCAGGTGCGGATCAGCTCTCCGCCGAAGACGCCGCCCGCGGTGAGGAACTCGTGGTCGGTCTCGAGCGCGTCGAGCGCCTCGTCCAGCGAGCCCGGCACCTGTGCGACGCCGCGATCCTCCTCGAAGAGATCCCAGTCGGCCGGCTCGCCCGCGTCGAGGCCCTTCTGGATCCCGTCGATGCCCGCCATCAGCATCGCTGCGAACGCGAGGTACGGATTCGCAGCGGCGTCCGGGCAGCGGAACTCGATCCGCTTCGCCTTCGGCGAGTCCGAGTACATCGGGATCCGGATGCACGCGCTGCGGTTTCGCATCGAGTAGACGAGGTTGACGGGCGCCTCGTAGCCGGGGACGAGCCGGCGGTAGGAGTTCGTCGTAGGCGCGCAGAACGCGAGCAGCGCCGGCGCGTGCGCGAGCAACCCGCCGATGTACGCGCGCGCGAGCTGCGAGAGCCCCGCGTATCCCGACTTGTCCGCCATCAACGGGGCACCCTCCTTCCAGAGGGACTGATGTGTGTGCATGCCCGAGCCGTTGTCGCCGAAGATCGGCTTCGGCATGAAGGTCACGGACTTCCCGGCCCGCCGCGCGACGTTCTTGACGACGTACTTGTAGGTCATGACCTGGTCGGCCATTCGCGTGAGCGACTCGTACCGCAGGTCGATCTCGCACTGACCGCCGGAGGCGACCTCGTGGTGATGGAACTCACAGGGGATGCCGAGGCGCTCCAGAGTCAGCACCATCTCCGTTCGCAGGTCCGAGAGCGTGTCGTGCGGCGCCGGGGGGAAGTAGCCCTCCTTCTCCCGCACCGTGTAACCGAGCCCGGGCTTGCCCGAGTTCCAGTGGCCTTCCCCCGAGTCGACGACGTAGTGCGAGCGGTTCGGCCCCAGCTCGAACGAGACCTCGTCGAAGACGAAGAACTCGCATTCCGGTCCCATGTAGGCCGTGTCGGCGATGCCGGTCGAGAGGAGGTACTCCTCAGCTCGGCGCGCGATCCGTCGCGGATCCCTCCCGTACGGCTCGCGTGTGATCGGGTCGGCGATCTCGCAGACGAGCGAGAGCGTCGGAGCCTCGGTGAACGGATCGAGGATTGCGGAAGAGGCGTCCGGCATCAACAGCATGTCGGACTCGGAGATACCCTTCCACCCGCGGATGGACGAGCCGTCGAAGCCGAGCCCGTCGTCGAAGGCGGACTCGCCGAAGGCACTGATGGGCAGCGTGACGTGCTGCCACGTCCCGAGCAGGTCGCAGAACTTCAGGTCGACCATGCGCGCAGTCGTCTCGCGCGCCCATTCGAGGGCCTCGCGCGCGTCCGGCGCCGTCGCCTG
>DASUXI010000084.1:0-10793 GCA_036377995.1 Gaiellaceae bacterium | reverse complement strand
CGGCTCGTACCACTCGGGCTTCGAGGTCCTCGTCGACCCGCTGAGCGTGATGATGATGCTGATCGTCTCCGGCGTCGGCGCTCTGATCGTCGCGTACTCGATCGGCTACATGGACGGCGACCCCGAGGAGCGCCGCTACTTCGCGTACATGTCGCTCTTCGTCTTCTCGATGCTGCTGCTCGTGCAGGGCGGCAATCTGCTGCTGCTGCTCGCCGGCTGGGGCATGGTCGGGCTCTCGTCCTATCTGCTGATCGGCTTCTGGCACGAGCGGCCGAGCGCGGTCGCCGCCGCGAAGAAGGCGTTCGTCATGAACGCGATCGGCGACGCGACGATGGCGCTCGCGTTCTTCGTGCTCATCAAGCAATCCGGCGGGCTCGGCTTCGGCGTGCTCTCGAGCCACTACACGTCGACGACGGCCAACCTCGTCGCGCTCGGGCTGCTCGGTGGGGCGGTCGCCAAGTCCGCGCAATTGCCGCTGCAGACGTGGCTTCCCGACGCGATGGAGGGCCCGACCCCGGTCAGCGCCCTCATCCACGCTGCGACCATGGTCACCGCCGGCGTCTACCTGATCGTCCGCACGCACGCGATCTTCGAGCAGGCACCGAAGATCGCAGACCTCGCGGCCGGACTCGGCGCCGCGACGCTCTTGCTCGCGGGCCTGATCGCGCTCGTCCAGGTCGACATCAAGCGGGTGATCGCGTACTCGACCATGTCGCAGATCGGCTACATGTTCCTCGGGGCAGGCCTGGGCGCGTACGCCAACGGGATGTTCCATCTGATGACGCACGCGTTCTTCAAGGCGCTGCTGTTCATGGCCGCCGGCATCGTCATCCACGCGTTGGCCGACGAGCAGGACATCCGCAAGATGGGCGGCCTGCGGCGCCTGCTGCCGTGGACATACAGGGCGTCGCTGGTCGGGTCGCTCGCGCTCGTGGGCATCTTCCCGTTCGCCGGGTTCTTCTCGAAGGACTCGATCCTCGCCTCGGCGATGGCGCGCGGGACGTACGGCTACGTCCTCTGGATCGCCGGGCTCGCGGGAACGTTCCTCACCGGGCTCTACGCGTTCCGCCTGCTCTTCGTCGTGTTCGGCGGCGAGCCGAGCGCGTTCGTCCGCGAGCACTTCCACGCGCTCAGGCGCGACGTCGTCGGCGTCTCGATGGGCGCGACGGTGGCCGTGCTCTCGATCCTGTCGGTCGTCGGCGGGTGGATCCAGTTCTCACCGTGGTGGCACCCTGTGGAGACCTGGCTGCAGCCGGTGGCCGAGCCGGTCGTGACGCCTGAGACGTGGCAGGAGTGGACGTCGATCGGCGCGTCGCTCGCCCTCGGGCTCGCCGGGATCTACGTCGCCTGGCTTCTGTACGGAGCCAAGCGGGTCGCGGTGCCGCGCCTCGCGTTCGCGCAGCGGACGCTCGAGCACAAGTTCTACTTCGACGAGCTGTACGACGCGCTCTTCTACCGGCCGGCGGTCTGGCTCGCGCGTGCGCTCCGCCTCTGGGTCGAGGAGCCCCTCGTCACCGGATCGGTGACCGAGGTCGGCGACGAGACCCGTGAGGCCGGCGGCGTCGTCGCCCGTCTCCAGACCGGGCTGCTTCGCACCTATGCCCTCGCGATCGCCGCCAGCGTCGCAGTCCTCGCGCTCGTCTTCATGGCTGTCCGGTGACGACGCTCCTCATCCTCCTGCCGCTCGGGGCCGCGCTCCTCGTCTGGCTGCTGCCGCTGAATCGCATCTCGGCGGGGTCGCTGGCGCTGCTTGCCGCCCTCGCGGAGGTCGGGATCTGGATCCAGATGCTCGCCCGGTACGACTTCCACCGCGGCGGGCTGCAGTTCGCGCAGCGGCGCAGCTGGATCAGCGACCTGCACGTCTCGTACCACGTCGGCGTCTACGGATTCTCTGTCTGGCTGATCGGGCTCACCGTCGTCGTCATGGCCGCGGCGATCGCGTACGCCTTCTGGGCCGGGCGCGAGCAGACGCGCGCGTACATGGGCCTGATGCTCTTCCTCACCGGCTCGATCGTCGGCGTCTTCTCCGCGCAGGACCTGCTGCTCTTCTACGCCTTCTTCGAGGCAATGCTGATCCCGCTCTACGTGCTCGTCGGCGTCTGGGGCGGGCCCGGCCGCCTCGGCGCGACGCTCAAGTTCGTCATCTACACGATGGCCGGGTCGCTGCTGATGCTGGCCGCGATCATCGTCTACGGGCTCTCCCAGAACACCTTCGACCTCGTCGACATCGGACCGAGCTCGAACAACTGGCTGTTCCTCGGATTCGCGGCCGCCTTCGCGATCAAGGCGCCCCTCTTCCCGCTTCACGGGTGGCTCCCGGACGCCTACCGCGAGTCGACGCCGGAGGTCGCCGCCGTCCTGTCGGGGGTGGTCTCGAAGGCCGCGGCCTACGGCTTTCTGCGCATCGCGATCACGAAGTTCCCCGAGCCCGCGCAGCACTTCAGGTCGTTCATCCTCGCGCTCGCGGCCATCGGGCTCGTCTACGGCTCCGTGCTCGCCTTCCGCGCCCCCGACCTTCGCGGAGTCGTCGCCTACTCATCGCTGGCCCAGATGGGCCTGATCACGATGGGCGTCTTTGCCGTCAACGACCTCGGCCTCGACGGCTCGGTGCTCCAGATGGTCAACCACGGGCTCATCTCGGCTGCCCTGTTCCTGCTCGCGGGGATGGTCGAGCGCCGAACGCTCACGGGAGAGCTCGCGAGGCTGGGAGGGATGGCACGCGGCCGGCCCGCGCTCGCAACCGTCCTGATGACGACCGGGATCATCGCGCTGGCGGTGCCGCTCTCGTCGGCGTTCGCCGGCGAGTTCCTCATCCTCGCGGGAATCTTCCAGCGCGGCTGGGGCTGGGCGGTCGTCGGCGCGGTGGCGATCGTGCTCGCGGCGATGTACGTCCTGCGCCTGATCTCAGCGGTGCTGCACCGCGACATCGGCCCTGCCGTGTCCGACGCGGCGCTCGACCTCCGCCCCGCGGAGCTCGGCGTCGTCGTCCCGCTCGTCGCGTGCCTGCTCGCCCTCTCGGCCTGGCCCGCAGCCGTCAGCGGGCACTCCTTCCGCAGCGACCATCCCACGGCGGACGTGACCGCCCAGTTCAGATGATCGCGCGTCCCCACATCGACTGGTTCGCGCTCGCGCCCGTCAACTCGCTGCTCCTGGCAACCGCTCTGGCCCTCCTCTGCGCCGTGCTGCTGCCGCGCGCGTGGCGCAAGCCCGTGACCGCCGCCATCTGCGGCCTGGGCTATGCCGCCGCAATGGGCCTCGCGATTGCCGTCTACGTCCGTTCGGGACACGGGAGCGGCGTCGTCGTCGATGCACTGCGACGCGACCGGCTCGCCCAGCTCGCCGCGATGATCATCGCCGGCTCGGGCCTCCTTGCGACGGCGCTCTCGTACTCCGAGCGCTGGCGGGAAGACCACATCGGCGAGTACTACGCGCTGCTCGCGGCAGCCGGAGGCGGGATGCTGTTCTTCGTCTCCGCCAACAACCTCCTGACCCTCTTCCTCGGGCTGGAATGGTTCTCGATCTCGCTCTACATCCTGTGCGCGATCGACCGCGACCGCCTGGGCGGCCTCGAGGCGGCCCTGAAGTACCTCGTCGTCGGCGGCTTCGGGTCTGCCGTGCTCCTGTTCGGCTCCGCGCTCGTGTACGGGGCCGCCGGTGTCCTCGATTTCGCCGGCATCGCAGCGGCCGGCCGCGACCACGACGCGCTGCTCGTCTTCGGGCTGGCGATGATCGTCGCAGGGCTCGGGTTCAAATCGTCCGCGGCGCCCTTCCACATGTGGACCCCCGACGTCTACGAAGGGGCGCCGACGCCCGTGACGGCCTTCATGTCCGCAGCCACCAAGACGGCGGCGCTGGTGGTGATGCTCCGGATCCTCGTGACGGCGTTCCCCGGCAACGCTCACATCTGGACGGTCGCGGTCGCCGTCCTCGCGGTCTTCTCGCTCGTCGTCGGCAACTTCGCCGCGCTCGTGCAGAAGGGCGTCAAGCGGATGCTCGCCTATTCGTCGATCTCACAGGCGGGATTCATGCTCATTCCGATCAGCGCGGGCTCGGCCCTCGGCGGGCGCGCCCTGCTCTACTACCTCGTCCCGTATGCGGCGATGTCGATCGGCGCCTTCGCGGTCGTAGCAGCGAGGGAGCGGGAGCTCGGCGTCCCCGTGACGTTCGAGAACCTCGCCGGCTTCGGCTGGGAGCGCCCGCTCCTCGGGATCTCGATGTGGGCCTTCATGCTCGGCTTCGCCGGCTTCCCGCTCACCGGCGGCTTCGTCGGCAAGTTCTACGCCTTCGCCGCCGCGTACCGCCACGGCTGGACCTGGCTCGTGATCGTCGGCGTGCTCGCGACGCTGGTCAGCCTCTACTACTACCTCGGCGTGATCCGCGCCATGTACATGCGCCGCACGGAGGACCTCCAGCTCGCGTTGGGAACGGACGCACGGGCAAACCCCGCGCGTCCTCTGGGCGGCGCCGCAAGCGGCGCCATTAGCGGGGGCTCGCCGCCGCGCGAGCTCCTGCTTCAGGCCACCGCGGTCGCCTGCCTCCTCGTCACCGTCGGCTCGTTCTTCGCCGCGCAGCCGCTGATCGACCTGGCGAAGCACGCCGCCAACGGCCTGCCGTTCTAGGCGGCCTCGGTGACGGGCTCACTGGCGCGCGTACGCAGCGGGCGGGCGGCCCAATGCGGGAGCCACCAGTTCCAGCGGCCCATCAGCTTCATCAGCGACGGGACGAGGAGCGCCCGGATGATCGTCGCGTCGAAGATGATCCCGGCGGCGAGCCCGATCCCGAATTGCTTGATGTCGGTGCCCGGGCTCGTCGACAGGACAAAGAACGCGAACATCAGGACGAGAGCGGCGCTCGTGACGAGCTTGCCGGTGCGCGCGAGACCGAGTGCGATCGCCTTGCTCGTGCTTCCCGTCTCGTCGTACGCCTCGCGCATGCGCGTGATCATGAAGACCTCGTAGTCCATCGACAGGCCGAACAGGAACGCGAAGATCATCAGCGGGATCCAGGGGATGATCGACTGCGTCGCGGGAACGTTCCAGATCGCCTGTGACCCGTGGCCCTGCTGGAAGATGAAGACGATGATCCCGTAGGCCGCGCCCAGCGAGACGAGGTTGAGGATGACCGCCTTCAGCGGCAGCAGCAGCGAACGGAACGCCCGCGCCAGCAGGACGAAGGTCAGGATGATCACGAACAGGAGCACGTACGGGAAGTTCCCGTAGACGGCATGGACGAAGTCGCGGTCCTCGGGCGCGACACCGCCGAGGCTCGCGCCTGCGGGAAGAGCGTCCTTGACACGCGTGATCGTCCCTCGAATCGCCTTGCTCGAGCCGTCGTGCGCCGGAATTGCCTCGACCAGCGAGAGCCCGTCGCGCTGCCAGCCGCTCGGCGCGCTTGCTCCGCTGACTCCGTCGACCGAGCTGACGCGAGAGACGACCTCGCCGACCTTGTCCGAAGGCGTCAGCACGACGAAGGGCTTGATCGCGCCGGCCGAGATCCCGGCCTTGGCCAGCGCGTCGCGGCCGACGATGGCGTCGCCGGAGCCAGGGAAGTCCTTCGCCTGCGCCTCGCTCGGGTTCAACTGCACGCCGCCGACGAGCAGCAGCGCGACGATGACAGCTCCGACGGCCGCCACCGCCAACGGTCGCCTGATCACGAGCGCCGCCCAGCGACCCCAGAAGCCGGCTTCGGCGTCGCTGACCGCGACGAGCCGCTTCGGCATCACGCGGAGACTGTTGATCCGCGGGCCGAGCATCGAGAGCAGGGCAGGCAGGAGTGTGATCGACACGATCACGGACACGGCCGGGATCAGCATGCCGCCGATCCCGATCGAGCGGATGAACGGAAGCGGGAGCAGGACCATGCTCAGCAGCCCGACCGCGACGGTCGACCCGGACACGATCACCGACCTGCCCGCGTGGCTCATCGTTTCCGCGAGCGCGGTCTCGGTGTCCTCGCCGGCAGCGAGCTCCTCTCGGAAGCGAAATATCATCAGCAGCGCATAGTCGATCGCGACCCCGAGGCCGACGAGCGCGATCAGGAACTGCACGATGATCGAGACATTGGTGATGTACGTCAGCACCCAGACGAGCGTGAACGTGTTGAGGATCGAGGAGATCGCGACGACCAGCGGAATCCCGACGGCCGGAAGCGTGCCGAAGACGAAGAGGAGGATCACGAGCGCGCCCGCACCGCCGATCAGTGCCTCCGTGAACACGCTCGGGCCGCTGCCGCCGCCGCTCGAGGCGTCGAAGAGCGGCTGCTGTCCGGTCAGGTGCGTCGTGACACCGGGAGGCGCGTTCGCGGCGAGCACGGCTCGGACCTGCTTGACGCTCTTGTTGCCGTTGAACGTGTTCTCGCCGCCAGGGTAGATCTCGGCGAAGGTCGTGTGCCTGTCCTTCGAGACGTAGACGTCGTTGCGCGTGCTGAAGTAGGAGCTGACGCGCGATCCCGGGCTGATCGCAGCAGCCTTCGCGATCGCCGGTTGGAGATTCTCCTTCGTGACGTCCCCGCTCGACTGGAAGACGGCGACGAAGGGCGCCTGCTCGCCCGAGCCGAACGTCTTCAGTACCGTCTGGTTCGTCTCGTAGGCCGAGTAGCCGGGAATCGAGAACGACTCGAACCACCGGTTCGACACCTTCATCGTCGCGAAGGCGCCGAAGGCCGTCAGCACGACCCAGAGGAGGACGACCAGCTTCCTGCGCCGGTGAATCAGGTGACCCAGGCCCGCGAGCATCCCCGACGTTCTACCTGTCGGCCCGGGGGCGGCGTGCTGGCATCTTCACGGTGCGGTTAACCGCACCTCCCGCTAGGCGGCGCGACGGCTCCGGGCGGGCCGAGGCGCCTCGGAGGCGAGCCGAACAGGCGCGAGCCGGCGGGCCGGCGTGAGCGCCCCGACTCCGATCGCCGCGTAGAGCAGCAGCGTCACGACGAGCGCCGACACCGCCAGATGCGGAACGCCGCCGACCACGGCCGGGCTCCGCAGGGCGGCACTGAGGACGAGGAGGAACACCGAGACGCCGCCGAGCGCGGGCCGCATCCGGGTGCAGCTGGCATCGATTGCGTCCCCGTAGCAATCCAGGGCGAGCACGAAGGCCGCCGGGATAGCGCAGAGCACGAGCGCGAGGGCCGCGCCGTGGTCGCCGCCGAGGTCGCAGAGGAAGGCCGTGAAGACGAGCAGTGCCGGAAGAGCACGGCGAGCCATTCCGAGAAAGGTTCGCGCCCGCCTCGGACGTTCCTTTACGCTCCGCGCCGACCTTCCCGGAAAGGAGACCAATGCCTGACGGCTCACTGACCTGGCTCGGCCACGCGTCGTTTCGCCTCGACTCGCCCGGCGGCAAGCGGATCTACGTCGACCCGTTCCTCGAGGGGCCGACGTGCCCGGACGACGAGCGAAAGCCCGAGCGAGTCGACCTGATCCTTTTGACCCACGGTCACGATGACCACGTCGGGTCCACCGTCGACCTCTTCCAGCAGCACAAACCGCGTGTCATCGCTCCCGTGGAGCTGCGCGCGTGGCTTGCCACGAAGGGCGTCGAGACAGGAGGCGGCGACAATCCCAACAAGGGCGGCACGGTCGACGCGGACGGGATCAAGGTGACCATGACCAATGCCCATCACTCGAGCAGCATCGAGGACACGTACACCGGGGAGCCCTGCGGCCTCGTCGTCGAGGTGGAGGACGGGAAGAAGGTCTACTTCGCCGGCGACACCTGCGTGTTCGGCGACATGCAGTTGATCGGGCGGATCTACGAGCCCGACCTCGCCGTGCTCCCCATCGGTGACCATTTCACGATGGGCCCTCGGGAAGCCGCCGTCGCCTGCGAGCTTCTCGGCGTGAAGCGCGTCGTCCCCTGCCACTGGGGCACGTTCCCGCTCCTGCGCGGACGACCGGAGGAGCTGGCCGAGCTCGTCCCCGGCGTCCAGGTCGAGCGGATCGAGCCGGGAGACTCGGTGCCGTTGTGAGAGAGCGCTGGTTCGGGGCGACAGGGCGGCAGGTGCCTCAGATCGCGGTCGAGGGAGAGCTCGATCTCAACGATGCACTCGTCCTCGACGACGTCTCAGACCTGAATCTGCTGCACGAGGCACACGAGGCCGGCCGCCCCGTCGTGGTGCGCGCGTCGACGGCGGACGAGGTCAAGACGGCTCTTTCCCATCCGGAAGTGGCGGCGGCGATCGTGCCGTCCGAGCACAGGGAGCTCCTCGACCTCGACCTGCGCGAGCTGACCTATGGGCCCTGACCGCGTCGTCGCGACGTACTCGATCGCTGCGTGCGACCTCGCGGCCCGACAGTGGGGCGTCGCCGTGCAGTCGAAGTTCCTGGCGGTCGGCTCGATCGTGCCCTGGGCAGAGCCAGGCATCGGCGCCATCGCGACCCAGTCGTACGCGAATCCGCGCTACGGGCCAGACGGGCTGGCGCTTCTCCGGGAAGGACACTCCGCGACAGCCGTGATCGAGGCGCTCACTGCCCCGGACCCGGGGAGGACGGAGCGTCAGGTCGGGGTCGTCGACGGATCGGGCCGCGCGGCGACGTTCACCGGCGACGGCTGCCACGAGTGGGCCGGTGGCCGCACGGGCAACGGCTACGCAGCCCAGGGGAACATCCTCGTCTCGGCCGCGACCGTCGACGCACTCGCCGAGACGTTCGAGTCGAGCTCGGGCCGGGGGCTCGCCGAGCGGCTTCTGTCGTGCCTGGGAGCGGCGCAGACGGCGGGAGGCGACCGGCGCGGCCAGCAGTCCGCCTCGCTGCTCATCGTCGAGAAGGACGCCGGCTACGCCGGTCTCTCGGACGTGGTCGTGGATCTCCGCGTCGACGACCACGAGCTGCCGATCGCCGAGCTCGAGCGGCTCTACGGCCTCCACCAGGAGCTCTTCGGCGTCACGCCCCCGGAGGAATGGATCGCCGTCGACCCGGATCTCGCCGACGAGCTCCGGGGTCGCCTGGCGACGCTCGGGCACGAGGGAGAGCTCGGACAGGCGTTCGAGGACTGGGCCTCAGCCGCCAACTTCGAGGAGCGTGTCGACGGCATCGAGCGCGTCGACCCGGTCGTGCTCGCGGCGCTCAGGCGCCGGTCAGCCGTCGCCGGGTAAGCGCACGCCGGTCGCCCGCGCCCGAAGAGCGGGCACCGGATCCCCCGCCGGCTGGGCGACGAGCAGCACGGCGCCGTAGCCGTCGACGACGAGTGCGTCCACCAGGAGCTGCAGCGCCAGCGCGAGCGCGAAGGCCTTGTGCGCCAGCTCGCCGCCGAACGGGACCAGGTCGTCCTCCGACGCGGCCCCGGCCAGCACGTCGCCGTAGGTCACGCTCCCCATCGAGACGTCGCTGACGACCGGCCTGCCGTCGGAGCTCGGGACGGCGATCGCGAGCGGATTCGTCCCGGTCAGCTTCGGGCCGCCCGCGGGGTGGGCGAGTCGCGGGGGCGAGGTCGCGGTCAAGAGGGCGATCAGGCCGCCGTCGGCGAGCCTGCGCGCCCAGTGGCCCAGCATCCCGGTCGGAAAGCAGTCGCGGGCGACGATCAGCCGCGCCGCCTCGGGCGGATCCTCCAGCTGGCCCTCGCAGATCGCGGCCAGCGTCAGATAGCCGAGCGCTCCACGCCCCTTCCATTCCTCGTAGCACGCCTCGGCGAGTACGCACTCGGGCTCCGCGGTCGGGTCGAGGCCGGGAAGCGTCTCGAGCCAGTCGACACGGGTGAGCCCGTGGCCCCGCTTGCCGCGCCGCTCGGCCTCCAGAAAATGGTCGGCGAGCGTGCTTGCGTCCCGCTCGGAGAAACCGAGTGCGCGCATCCGCTCCTCGACCTGCACGCGGCGAGGATACTTCCGTCGTCGGCGAAGCGGAGGTCAAGCATGGTTCCGGAGGCAAAGCTCGAGGGCGGCGTGCCGCAGGGCGAGGGCTGGTTCGTCCTCAACGCGCGCGATGCCCGCTGGCAGCACAACGAGTTCGGCGCGTACTGCGGCTTCGAGGGTCGGCGGGACAAGAGCGCAGGCTTCGAGGAGCTCGGCATCAACCTCAACGTCCTGCCGCCGGGCAAGCCGATGGCGATGTACCACGGGGAGCCCGGCGAGGAGGCGTTCCTCGTGCTCGACGGCGAGTGCATCCTGATCGCCGAGGGCGAGGAACGTCCCCTTCACAAGTGGGACTTCGTCTTCTGCCCGCCGTGGACCGAGCACGTGATCGTGGGCGCCGGGACAAGACCTGCGCTCGTCCTCGCGGTCGGTGTCCGGAAGGAGGGCATCGTGTATCCCGTCAACGAGACCGCGCTCGAACACGGAGCGGGCGTCGAGCGGGAGACACGCGAGCCCGCCGAGGCGTACTCACCCCTCTGGAAGCTGCACGACGGGCCTGCGCCCGAGCTCGACTAGGACGAGACCAGAGTCAGCGGCTTCACGATCGAGCCGCGCTCGAGCGAGAGCACCGTCTCGGCGATCCGGGTCAGCTCCAACGCGGCGGGCGAGTCGTGGTCGCGCACGAGCAGAGGCTCTCCGGCATCGCCGCACTCGCGCAGCGCCGCGTCGAGCGGGACACGCCCGAGCAAGGGCACGCCGAGCTCCTCGGCGAGACGATCGCCGCCGCCCGAGCCGAACACCTCCCCGGCCATGTTCTCGACCACGCCGATGAGGCGCATGCCGGTCTTCTGCGCCATCACACCGGCACGCGATGCCACCTCGTGCGCGGCCGGCTGCGGGGTGGTGACGACGAGCGTCTCCGCGCGCGGCAGCAGCTGGCCGAGCGAGATGGCGACGTCGCCGGTGCCGGGCGGCATGTCGACCACCAGCACGTCGAGCGAGCCCCAGTGCAC
>DASUXI010000083.1:0-6755 GCA_036377995.1 Gaiellaceae bacterium | reverse complement strand
GTTCGTCTACATAGACGGCAAGAAGCTGAACGAGCCGTACGTGCAGTCGAGCCGACGTGACCATCAGACGCTCGGCCTGATGGACATCCCGCCGCGCCACACCTACAACCGGATCCCGAAGGACTACTACCTGATGATGGGGGACAACCGGAACTCGTCCTGCGACTCGCGGCGCTGGGGGCTCGTACCGCGTAAGAACCTCATCGGTGAGGTGTTCGCCACCTACTGGCCGCCGAGCCGGATCTCTTTCCACTAGTACTGGCTGCTAGTGCTGCTTCGCTCGCACTAGCTGTCGGCTCCAAACGTCCGCGGCCTTCGCCTGACTCGATCTTCGCTAGCATTCCGCCTCGGCCGCCGGCCGCCCTTTTCTCATGAGCAAGGTGATCGAAAGACTCGAGCGCGCCCAGATGCGCGACGACCTTCCGCAGTTCAAGGCGGGGGACACCGTCCGCGTCCACTTCAAGGTGATCGAGGGGCAGCGCCAGCGGATCCAGGTCTTCGAGGGCATCGTCCTCAAGAAGCAGGGCGCCGGTGCGCGGGAGACATTCACGGTGCGCAAGCAGTCTTTCGGCGTCGGTGTCGAGCGGACGTTCCCGCTCCACTCGCCGAAGATCGAGCGGATCGAGGTCGTGCAGATCGGTGACGTCAACCGGGCCAAGCTCTACTACCTTCGCGGCAAGCTCGGCCGCAAGGCCCGCATCCGCGAACTGAGGCAGGACGGCCCTCGCGGGGCCCGCCAGGCACGGAAGCCGGAGCCCGTGGCCCAGGCCGACGGCGCCGCAGAGGCGCCCGAAGAGCGGGCCGAGGCGCTCGAAGAGCCGACCGAGTAACGCGGTATCCTCGCCGCGTGACGAAGCGGCCAGGCCAGAAGCTCCTCCGGTTCGACAGGAAGCTCGGCGCGCGGCTCGTCGCGGGTACGGACGAGGCCGGACGAGGATCCCTCGCGGGGCCACTCGTCGTGGCCGGCGTCCTGCTCGACTACGGCTCCCTACGCGACCACAGGGTTCGACCGCTCGGCTTCCTCAACGACTCGAAGCAGTGCACGCCTGAGCGCCGCGAGGCGCTCTTCGATGCCGTCCTCGCCGCGGCGGAGCAGGTGGTCGTCCGTGTGATCCCTCACGGTGAGATCGATCGCAACGGCCTGCATCGCTCGAACCTGGCCGCGATGCGTCAGATCCTGCACGCGCTGTCGCCGCCGGCCGAGGCCTGCCTCGTCGACGGGTTCCGCCTCGGGCCCACCGCGCCCGAGCATCGGGCCGTCGTCGACGGCGACGAGAAGAGCGCCGCGATCGCGGCCGCTTCGATCATCGCGAAGGTGACACGGGACCGGCTGATGAGGCGCATGGACGCGCTCTTCCCTCACTATGGGTTCTCGTCGCACGTGGGCTACATCACGCCGCGACACTCCGAGATGGTGCGCGAGCGCGGCCCGTCGCAGATCCACCGCCGGTCGTTCCAGGCACTCTGTTACGCGCCTCGGGAGGAGTTGGCAGGGCTGTCCGCCTGACCGCCTACTCTCGGTGTCGTGGCGACACTGCACGGCGCATTCGGCCAGGACGCCTTCGGACGCGCCGCGGAAAAGGCGGCCCGCTTCTTCGGCACGCCCCAGTACATCATCGGGCAGAGCATCATCGTCGTCGCCTGGATCGCCCTGAACGCAGTCGCGATCGGCGCTAGATGGGATCCTTATCCGTTCATCTTGTTGAATCTCGCCTTCTCGACGCAGGCGGCGTACGCGGCGCCCCTGATCCTGCTCGCGGAGACACGGCAAGCCGCGCGTGACAAGGTCAACGCCGACCTGACGGAGACGCATCGTGAGAAGGTCGAGGACGCGGCCGAACGACGGGTCGCGGCCATCAAGGCCGAGACCGACAAGCTCCAGGCACTGCTCGAGTCGAACACCAACCTGACACAGCAGGACAAGGAGCTGACCGAACAGGTCGCCACCCTCACCCGCGAGATCCACGCAGCGCTGGCAAAGCAGAGCTGACACAGATTCGTGACAGTCCGTCGCGCCCGCCTCGCCTAGCTTGACTGGATGGACACCAGCAGTGTCGGACGACGCGCCGAGCGGCGCGCAGCCTGGTGGTACCGGCTCCGTGGGTACCGCATCATCGCCACGAATGCATGGGTCGACGGTTACGAGCTCGACCTCGTCGTTCGGCGCGGCCGGCGCCTGATCTTCTGCGAGGTGAAGGGGAAAGGCGGCGCGCGCTTCGGCGATCCCCTGGAAATGGTCGACGACGAGAAGCAGCGCCGGCTGCGCCGCGCCGCGGACGGCTGGCTGGCGCGCCACCCGGAGGCAACGGGTCTGATGGTCTCGTTCGACGTCATCGCGATCCGGGAGGGCCGACTGGAGCGGCTGGCCGAGGCTTTCTGATCTCCGCGTCGAACAGGCGGTGGTGGCTCCGACCCAAGAGGCCCTGTACGCCGACATCGACCTCGCGCTCTCCTGGTCCGAGCGGGATCTTCCCGAGCGCGAGCGCACGAAGCACGTCCACCGGTTGCATCCCTACCTCGGCAAGTTCATCCCGCAGCTCGTCGAGATCCTGCTCTCGCGGTACTTCCGCCCGGGCACGCACGTCCTCGACCCGTTCGCCGGCTCGGGGACGACGCTCGTCCAGGGGCTCGAGAGCGGGCTCGACGCAACCGGCGTGGACGTGGCCGCCTTCAACTGCCTCCTCATGGACGTCAAGACCCGCGCCTACAACCCGTTCGTCCTCGAGCAGGAGCTCCGCGCCGCGCATGCGCGCATAGGCGAGCCCTCAGGCGAGAAACCTTCCGCATTCATCGGGCGCTGGTACGCGCCCGCGGCCGCGGAGGAGCTCCTCTCCTTTCGCTCGCTCGTCGACGACTACGAGCATGCCGACGTCCTCCGCGTGATCCTCGCGCGGGCGGCACGCTCGGCCCGGCGCACGACGCACTTCGACCTGGACTTCCCGCGCAAGCCTCAGGTCGACCCGTACTGGTGCCACAAGCACCGCCGGGAGTGCCGGCCGGTCGAGACTGCCTCGCAGTTCGTGCGCCGCTACACGCTCGACACGCTCGCGCGGCTCAAGGCATTCGCGCAGGTGCGTGGGCGCGGCCGCGCTGCGACGGTGATCCACGGCGACGTGCGCGAAGAGCCGCTTACCAGGCGCTTCGACGGGATCCTGACCTCTCCGCCGTATCCGGGGCTGATCGACTACCACGAGCAGCACCGCTACGCGTACGAGCTGCTCGGGCTCGACGACAGGCGCGAGCTGGAGGTCGGCGCCGCCGCGGCGGGCACGTCGCGGGCGGCGATCGAGGCGTACTCCGACGGGATCGTCACGGCTCTCCGGAACGCGGCCCGGTCCCTACGGCCGGGCGCTCCGGTGCTGATCGTCGTCAACGACCGGCGCGACCTCTATCCGGAGATCCTCGAGCGGGCGGATCTCCGCCTCGAAGAACGGCTGCGCCGCCACGTGAACCGCCGCACCGGGCGGCGGGCGGGCGAGTACTTCGAAGACGTGCTCGTCGCGCGCCGCGGCCGAGTAAGCTGACGCACAGAGTGGCGAAGGTCCTCTGCGTCCTCTACGACGATCCCGTCGACGGGTATCCGGCGTCGTACGCGCGCGACGACATCCCGAAGATCGAGAGCTACCACGGAGGTCAGACCACCCCGACTCCTGCGCAGGTCGACTTCGTGCCCGGTGCGCTGCTCGGTAGCGTCTCGGGAGAGCTCGGGCTCAGGCGCTTTCTCGAGGACGGGGGGCACTCTTTGGTGGTCACGTCGGACAAGGACGGGACCGACTCGGTCTTCGACCGCGAGCTTCCGGACGCCGAGGTCGTCATCTCGCAGCCGTTCTGGCCCGCGTACCTGACTGCCGAGCGAATCGCGAAGGCGGACGCGTTGAAGCTCGCGATCACGGCAGGCATCGGATCCGACCACGTCGACCTAGCCGCCGCGATCGACCGCGGCATGACCGTTGCCGAGGTCACGTACTCCAACAGCATCAGCGTCTCGGAGCACGTCGTGATGATGATCCTCGCGCTGGTGCGGAACTACATCCCGTCGTACCAGTGGGTCGTCAAGGGCGGCTGGAACATCGCCGACTGTGTCGCCAGGTCGTACGACCTGGAGGGGATGCAGGTCGGCACGGTCGGGGCCGGCCGGATCGGCTCTGCGGTCATGAGAAGGCTGAGGCCGTTCGAGGTCGGCCTCCATTACACCGACCGGCACCGCCTTCCCGAAGACGTCGAGCGCGAGCTCGGCGTCACCTTCCACCCCGACGCCGAGTCGCTGGTGAAGGCGTGCGACGTGGTCACGATCAACGCGCCGCTCCATCCCGAGACGGAGCATCTGTTCGACGACGACCTCATCGGCAAGATGAAGCGCGGCGCGTACCTCGTGAACACGGCGCGAGGAAAGATCTGCGACCGCGACGCGATCGCACGGGCCTTGGAAAGCGGTCGCCTCGCGGGGTATGCCGGCGACGTCTGGTTCCCTCAGCCCGCGCCTCACGATCATCCCTGGCGCACGATGCCGCACCACGGGATGACGCCGCACGTGTCCGGGTCGTCCCTGTCCGCGCAGGCGCGGTACGCGGCCGGCACGAGGGAGATCCTCGAGTGCTGGTTCGAGGGACGTCCCATTCGCGACGAGTATCTGATCGTCGCGGGCGGAGCCCTGGCGGGCGCCGGCGCGCACTCGTACAGCCCCGGCGACGCGACCGCGGGCTCGGACGAAGCGGCCCGCTTCTAAGTCGTCACAGGGTCGGCGCAGACGTGTGGGCGATGTCGCCCTAACGTCACTGCGTGCTTGCGCGCGCGATCACCTTTGCCCTTGTCGGCCTCGAGCCCCGCCGGGTCGAGATCGAGGCTCATGTCCAGGGCGGAAAGACGCCGTCTTTGACGATCGTCGGGCTCGCGGATCGTGCGATCCAGGAGGCGAAGCAGCGCGTCCGCAGTGGCGTCCTCTCGGCCGAGCTCATTTGGCCGGGCGGCCGCATCACCGTCAACCTCGCCCCTGCCGAGCTCAGGAAGGAGGGATCCGCGTTCGACCTGCCGATTGCGCTTGCGCTCCTCGCTGCCTCCGGACAAACGTCGCGCGAGAGTCTTGGCCGGCATGCGTCGTGCGGCGAGCTCGCGCTCGACGGGCGCGTGCGCCGCGTCGGCGGGGTTCTCTCGGTTGCGGAAGGAGCGCGTCGCGCCGGCCTCGAGCGGATCATCTGTCCCCACGACGCCTGTGCCGAGGCGGCGCTGACCGGGATCGAGCCGGTTGGCGTTCGCCACCTCGCCGAGGCGGTTGCCTATCTCCGCGGGGAGGCCGAGCCTCCGCAGTTCGTCCCCGGCAACGGCCGGGCTCCGCGGTCGACGCCGGATCTGGCAGACGTTCGTGGCCAGGAGCGGGCACGACGCGCATTGGAGCTCGCAGCTGCCGGGCGGCACAATCTCCTCTTCGGCGGCCCGCCCGGCATCGGCAAGACGATGCTGGCCCGAAGGCTTCCGGGCATCCTGCCTCCGCTCACAGAAGAGCAGTCCCTCGAGGTCACGCGCATCCAATCGGTCGCTGGCCTCCTCGACCCGGAACATCCGCTCGTCGCCGAGCCGCCCTTCCGCGCGCCTCACCACAGCGCCTCGACGGCCGCGATCGTCGGCGGTGGCCCGCGCCTCAGGCCGGGAGAGGCGACGCTTGCCCATCGAGGCGTGCTCCTCCTGGACGAGCTGGCTGAGTTCCAGCGCCCCGCCTTGGAGGCGCTGCGGCAGCCGCTCGAGGACGGCGAGGTTCTCGTCGCCCGCGCCGCGGGCAGCATCCGGTTCCCCGCGCGGTTCCAGCTGATCGGAACGATGAACCTCTGTCCGTGCGGCGCTCGTGGGGATCCCGGCGCGCAGTGCACGTGCTCGGCGCAACGTCTGGCGAGTTACCGGGATCGTCTTTCTCGGGCGTTGCTCGACCGGTTCGACCTGGTCGTGACTGTGCCTCGGCCGCGGGGCGTCGATCTTCAGGGCGCGGCGGGGGAGGGCTCTGAGGCCGTGCGCTCTCGCGTGGTCGGTGCCCGCGCACGGCTCGCCGGGTCGGTGCCACGGCGGGCGCCGGCGGCTGACGAGCTACTGACGCGTGCCGTGGAGCGGCTGCATCTGTCGGGTCGTGGTCGGGCGAAGGTGGCGTCGGTTGCGCGGACGATTGCCGCGCTCGCCGAGTCGGAGACGGTGCTGCCGGAGCACGTGGCCGAGGCGCTTGCGTACCGCGCACCGCCGGACCTGGCCGCATGAGGTTCCTGCGCAAGCGCGAGCTGCCACCGCTTCTGCGGGCGATTCACGACCCGCCGGCGAGGCTCTACGTTCGCGGAGAAGGGGATCCGACGTTGCTGTCCGCGACCGCGGTTGCGATCGTCGGCGCCCGGGCTTGTTCGCCCTACGGTGCTCAGGTGGCGCGGATGCTCGGGCGCGAGCTGGCGGCCGCCGGCGTGGTAGTCGTCAGCGGCCTCGCGCGCGGGATCGACGGCGAGGCACACAGGGGCGCGCTCACGGCAAACGGTCACACGGTGGCCGTGCTCGGCTGCGGGATCGACCGCGACTATCCTGCCGCGCATGCCCAGCTCGCGCGCGAGATCTGCAAGCGCTCGCTGATCGTGTCCGAGTACGAGCCTGGCGTGGAGCCGGCTCCGTGGCGCTTCCCGGCTCGCAACCGCGTCATCGCCGGGTTGTGCTCCGCGACGATCGTCGTCGAGGCGCGTGAACGGAGCGGGGCGCTGATCACGGCCGACTTCGCGCTGGAGGAGGGGAGAGAG
>DASUXI010000082.1:0-3460 GCA_036377995.1 Gaiellaceae bacterium | reverse complement strand
CTACAACACCGCCGAGGAGGTCGACGGGCTACTCGACGCGATCGCCTCGCTGGCCGGATAAGAGGGGTCCTAGGCGCCCGCCCAGCGTGACGCGGCGCTGGCCCGCGCGAAGCTCCGGGTCGCTCCCTCGTCGACGGTGAGCACGACCGGTCCGTGGACGATCAGGTCCGCTCTGGCGCGCTCCTTCAGCAGATCCGTGTAGAAGCCGTCCACGAGCCACTCGCGGCCGGGGGCGACTGCCGTCCGCATCCGCGGCGGACCACGGCCGGCGCCAGCTCGTCGATCTGGTGGATCTGGGGGCGCTGCACGAATGTCGTCGGGCCTTGCGGCAGGAGCGAGTGCAGACCGTCGACGAGATGCTCAGCGGCGTCGCGATCGCTGGCCACGAGCTCGACATCGAACTCCTTGAGCCCGCCCGGCAGCACGCGCACGGCAGGGATCTGCGAGTTGTGGATGTTGATCACCTCGCCCTCGAGGGAGCGGAGCTTCGTACGTCTGAGCGAGACGTCTTCGACGATGCCCTGCAGCTCCATCGTCGGGATCGCGATCGTGTCGCCGACGGAGTACCACTTCTCGGTGAACATGCTGAACCCGGCGATGATGTCCACGAGAGCGCGCTGGGCCGAGAACCCGACGAGGATGAGGACGAAAGACGCTCCCGCGATGGCCGTCAGATGGTCGAACCCGCCCGTCACCTGGGCCGCGGCGAGCACGAGCGCCGCCGCGAAGGCGATGTAGGCGATCCCCGTGCGGATGATCGCCACCGTCGTCTCGCGCCGCTTGAGCTCGATGATCTTGGCGCGGAGGTCGCCGCTCGGGGAATGATGACGCCGCTCGTGCCAGACAAGGACCTTGCGTGCGACGAGGGCCGCGAGGCGCGAGACTGCCCACGCAGCGGCGAGCAAGAAGACGATCGTGAGGATGTGGAGCATTTGTTACAACCTTCCCTGAATCGAAGGTACAGACAGGGTTCGGGGCGTCACAAGCTCGAGGCCCGAATCCTTACAGCCCGTTAACCGCTTTGACTCCGGCCGAGCTCCTCCAGCGACTGATCCGGTTCGACACCACGAACCCTCCGGGGAACGAGGGTGAGTGCATGGCGTTCATCCGCGGGCTGCTCGAAGACGCCGGCGTCGCGACCGAGACGTACGCGAGGGAGCCGAGCCGGCCGAACCTCGTCGCCCGGCTCCAGGGCAGCGGGAAGAGCGCACCTCTGTTGCTCCAGGGCCATGTCGACGTCGTCACGACCGCCGGCCAGAGCTGGCGGCGCCCACCTTTCGGCGGCGAGCTCGCCGACGGCGAGATCTGGGGGCGGGGCGCCATCGACATGAAAGGCGCGGTGTCGATGTACGTCTCGGCGTTCCTGCGCGCGGCGCGCGGCGAGCTCGAGCTGCCGGGCGACGTGGTGCTCGTCGTGTTGAGCGACGAGGAGAACGGAGGCGACTTCGGGGCGAAGTTCCTCGTCGAGCAACATCCCGAGCTCTTCGCGGGGATCACGCATGCGCTCGGCGAGGCGGGCGGCATCTCGCGCGTGATCGCCGGAAAGCGCTTCTATCCGATCCAGCTCGGCGAGAAGCAGATCTGCTGGCTGAAGGCGACCGTCCGCGGAGCCGGCGGCCACGGGGCGATGATCCACCGAGGGGGCACGATGAGCCGTCTCGGCCGGCTGCTCGGCGACCTCGATCCGAACCGGCTGCCGATTCACGTCACGCCGATCGTCCGCGAGATGATCGAGACGATCGCGGCTCAGCTCTCCTCCCCGAAGCGGCAGCTCTGGCTCAGCCTCCTGAATCCGGCCGTCGCCGATCGCGCCCTGCCCAGGCTCGGCCCGGCCATGCGGCCGATCGAGGGGCTGCTGCGGAACACCGTCAACGCGACGATCGTGAGGGGCGGCGAGAAGGTGAACGTGATCCCGTCGCAGATCGAGCTCGAGCTCGACGGCCGGCTCCTGCCCGGCTTCGCCCCGGAAGATCTCATGGCCGAGCTCCGGTCCGTGGTCGGCGACGACGTGGAGCTCGAGCTCCTTCGGCACGACCCCGGTCCGGCCGAGGCCGACCTGACGCACTTCGACATGCTCGCGGGAGTGCTGCGCGAGCTCGACCCCGAGGGAGTGCCGATGCCGCTGCTCCAGGTCGGCGTGACCGACGCGCGCTTCTTCGCGCAGCTCGGGATCCAGACCTACGGGTTCATGCCGATGCGCCTGGCCGACGACTTCCCGGTGCTCGAGATCGTCCATGCGGCCGACGAGCGAATTCCCGTCGACGCGCTGGACTTCGGCACGGAGGCGGTCGCGCGCGCGCTGCAGCGCTTCTGATGGCCCGGACCGACTACTCGGACACACCCCTGGCCCGAAAGCTGGGCGCGAAGCCCGGTGTCGAGGTCGTGGTTCTGTTCACGACGAGCCGCCACCAGCTCGAGAAGCGCTTCAGTGCTTTGAGGACGACGCTCGCTCCAGCGGACGGCCTCTGGGTCGCCTGGCCGAAGAAGGCGTCCGGGATCGAGACCGACCTCGATTTCGAGACCGTGCAGGAGATCGGCCTCGGCGCCGGGCTCGTCGACAACAAGAGCGCCGCGGTCGACGGCGACTGGCAGGCGGTCCGCTTCGTCTACCGTCTAGAGGATCGCCGTCGATAGCATCGGCCGTGTGAGCGCCTACAACCTCGAGCGGCTCGACAACGGCCTGCGGATCCTGACCGCCCCGATCGACTCGGCCCAGTCGGTGACGTGCGCGATCATGCTCGCCGCCGGCTCCCGCTACGAGACTGCCGAGACGAACGGCATCGCGCACTTCTCCGAGCACATGTTCTTCAAGGGGACCGAGCGGCGGCCGACGGCGCGGGACATCTCGATGGAGATCGACGCGATCGGCGGTGAGTTCAACGCCTTCACCGGCAAGGAGTACACGGGCTACTACGTCAGGTGCGCCGCGGAGTCGCGCGACATAGCACTCGACGTCCTCGTCGACATGCTTCGCCACTCGAAGTTCGACTCGGGCGAGATCGAGCGCGAAAAGGGCGTCATCGTCGAGGAGATGAACATGTACTACGACACGCCCAGAGACTTCATCGGCGGCGTGTACGAGGAATTGCTCTACGGCGACCAGCCGCTCGGCTGGGACATCATCGGCCGCAAGGAGACCGTTCGCGGGGCGACCCGGGACACGTTCACGTCGTACGTCGACTCCTGGTACCACCCCGCGCGGATGGTCATCGGCGTGGGGGGAAAGATCGGCGACGGACTGCACGAGCGCGTCCAGGAGCTGCTCGGCGACATGCCCGCCGCGAAGACCGGCAGTCCCGCCCCCGTCCTGGTGGGCTCCGGCAACGGAGCACGCGTCAAGGTGCACACGAAGGCGTCCGACCAGGCGCACATCTGCCTCGGCGTCCACAGCCATCCCCTCGAGCATCCGGATCGCTACATCCTCCAGGTGCTCGCCAACGTCCTCGGCGGCGGGATGTCC
>DASUXI010000081.1:0-3085 GCA_036377995.1 Gaiellaceae bacterium | reverse complement strand
CAATCGAATGTTCCTGTTCCGCTGACCCGCACACCGCTCCGATTTCGTCGCTCTGCGAACAGAACGAAGCGGAGTCGCCCGCAAAGGTACGGCTCACACCACTCTTGCGTTCGGCGCGCACGTGTATCGGCCCGATTCGAGCGAAGAGGAGCCCGGACGTCCGCCTTTGCTCCCGCCCTGCGGGCCGCCAGAACTGTCCGAGGGGAGAGAAATCGACCGGGCTCTCTACCGTTGATCCCCTTGTGGTGCCGACTTGCGAACTGGCATCACCAGACGGACAACCGTCGCGTAGACCCTCGCGCCATGGATAGGCTCCGGCCCGGTGAGCGACGCCCTCGAACAGCTCAAGGACCGGCTCGCGACGATCAACGAGCTCGGGCGGATCGCCCGCGTGCTCGGCTGGGACCAGCAAACGATGATGCCTCCGGCCGGAGCGGGGCACAGGGCCGAGCAGATGGCCACGCTTTCCCGCGCCGTCCACGAGCACCTGACCGACCCGGAGACCGGACGGCTGCTCGACGAGCTCCGCCCGCTCGAGGACTCTCTCGACCCCGACTCCGATGACGCCGCCACGCTTCGTCTCGCGCGCCGGGACCACGAGAAGGCGGTGCGAGTGCCGACCGCGTTGCGGGCCGAGATGGCACGGGCATCCAGCCAGGCGCGACCCGTCTGGGTGAAGGCGAAGACGGAGTCGAACTTCGAGCTCTTCCTGCCGGCCCTCGAGCGGAACGTCGAGCTCCGCCGGCAGTACGTCGACTGCTTCGAGGGCGTGGACGAGCCCTACGACATCCTCCTCGACGACTTCGAGCCGTATGCGACCACCGCCGAGGTGACTCAGATCTTCGACGAGCTCAAGGCGGAGCTCGTCCCTCTGATCGCCGAGCTCCGAGACCGCGAGGTCGACGACTCGTTCCTCTACGGGAGCTTCCCCGTCGACGCTCAGGAGCGGGTGGCGAAAGAGGTCGTCACGCTGTTCGGCTACAGGCCCGGCACGTGGCGTCTCGACCCCACGGAGCATCCGTTCGCATCCGGGGGCGGCGTCGACGACATCCGCATCACGACCAACTACGACCCCGAGACGCCCAAGTCGTTCTTTTCGACGATGCACGAGTACGGCCACGGGCTCTACTCCCACCAGCAGCCGCGCGAGCTTCAGCGGCTGCCGATCGGGAGCGCAGGCTCGCTCGGCATCCACGAGTCGCAGAGCCGCCTCTGGGAGAACCTCGTCGGACGCAGTCCCCAGTTCTGGCGCTTTTTCTATCCGCGCATGCAGCAGGCGTTCCCGGCGCAGTTGGCCAACGTCGCGCTGGACGACTTCCTGGCGGCGATCAACCGGGTGCAGCCGTCACTGATCAGGATCAAGGCCGACGAGGTCACGTACGGGATGCACATCATCCTGCGCTTCGAACTCGAGCAGGACATCATCAACGGCCGCGTTGAGCTACGGGACTTGCCGGCGATCTGGAACGAGCGGATGCACGAGTACCTCGGCATCGAGGTGCCAGACGACAGGCGGGGCGTGCTCCAGGACACGCACTGGGCATCCGGCCTGCTCGGCTACTTCCCCACCTATCTCCTCGGAACGGTCATGTCCGTGCAGATCTGGGAAAGCGTCCTCGCGGACGTCCCCGATCTGCCGGACCAGATCGAGCGGGGCGAGTTCGCGGCGCTCCGCGACTGGCTCGGGGAGCACATACACCGGCTCGGTAAGAAGTACACGCCGCAGGAGACGCTCCGTCGCGCAACTGGGTCGACGATCGACTCCGCGCCCTACCTCGCGTACCTGCGGGCCAAGTACGGCGCCGGCGTCGCGGCGTAGGGTCAGTCGGCCGGCCAGGCGGCGACGAGCCGCTCGCGCGTCTCGTGGAGGTGCTCGGGCAGCACCTTCGTGTCGGCCAGCACGGGCATGAAGTTCGTGTCGCCGCCCCAGCGCGGCACGACGTGGAGATGCACGTGGTCGACGACACCCGCGCCCGCGACCCGCCCGAGATTCCAGCCGACGTTGTAGCCGTGCGGCTCGTAGGTCTTGCCGAGGGCTTCCATGCCGGCCGACGCGAGCGCGTGCAGCTCGAGGACCTCCGCCTCGTCGAGCTGAGAAAAGTCGCCGATGTGCCGAACCGGTGCCGCCATGAAGTGGCCGGACGAGTACGGGTACCTGTTCAGGAGCGCGAACGCGCGCTCGCCGCGATGGAGCACGAGCTTCTCGGCGTCGTCACCGGCAGCCGCCGCGCAGAAGACGCAGCCGGTCCCTTCGTCGGCCGACTTGATGTACTCCAGGCGCCACGGCGCCCACAGTTGCTTCACGCGGGCGAGTCTAGATGCCCGTCGACGTTCTCGACCTGAAGCCCGTTCTCCGCATCGCGGACGCGAGCCATGGCGAGGAACATCAACGAAGCGACCATTCCCAGCATCAGGAGGAGGGAGGAGGTCAGGAGGATCGCCTGGAGGGTCAGCATGTCGTCGGTCGAGTGATCGACCCACGACTTCTCCCGAACGGTCCGGACTCCTTCCTGCTCAAAATGGAGCCTTCAAGTCGAGAAGCGCACGGCTCTGCCATCGTCGGTCTCGTGCTCTCGACGGATAAGCCATCGAGTTGGTCGGGTAGACCGTGGTCCCATGGTCGCGGTGGTCGAGGATGGCGAATGAGACGAGCCCACCGGGGAAGGAACTCGCGTGGCGGCGCGGACACGAAGGGGTGATGGGTGAGCTGACGGATGCGGTTCTCTGGCAGCGTGCCGCCGCGGGCGAGACGACCGCATTTTGGGACGATTTTCGAGCGGCACGCGAGCACCGTGTACAACTTCTGCTTCCGCCGCACGGGCGACTGGGCGCAGGCGGAGGAGCTGACCGCGATTGTCTTTCTCGAGGCGTGGCGGCGTCGGATGCAGGTCGAGCTCGAGCGCAGCGACGCGCTTCCGTGGCTGCTCGGCGTGGCGACGAACGTGATCCGCAACCTGCGGCGGTCGCAGCGGCGGCACCGAGCGGCAATCGAGCGCCTTCCGCGCGAGCGCGTCGCCGACTTCGCGGTGGACGTCGACGAGCGGTTGGACGACGAGCGGCAGATGCGGGCCGCCCTCGGCGCGTT
>DASUXI010000080.1:0-2743 GCA_036377995.1 Gaiellaceae bacterium | reverse complement strand
TGAGCCGGCGGAAGCAGGAGCTGCCGCCTCCTCCCGGTCCCATCCGCATGTATTTCTGCGGCCCGACCGTCTACCAGCGCGCACACGTCGGCAACGCACGGCCGTACGTCCTCGGGATGTGGCTCCGGAGCTGGCTCCGGTTCCGGGGCTACGACGTCACCCTCGTCCACAACATCACCGACATCAACGACCGGATCTACGAAGCGGCGCCGGGAGCCAGCGCCGAGCTCGCGGTCCAGGCAACGCAGTGGTATCTCGACGACACCGACGCGCTCGGCCTCGGACGCCCGGACGAGCTGCCGAAGGCCACCGAGGTGATCCCGGAGATCATCCGATTCGTCTCGGAGTTGATCGAGGGGGGTCATGCCTACGGGTCCGACGGAGACGTCTACTTTCGCGTCGCCTCGTTCCCCGACTACGGCCGGCTTTCCGGGCAGCGCCCCGACCAGGTCGAGGAACAGGAGCCCAACCCGCGCAAGGAGGATCCACGCGACTTCGCGTTGTGGAAGGCCAACAAACCCGGCGAAGACACATCCTGGGAATCACCGTGGGGGCGGGGGCGGCCCGGCTGGCACATCGAGTGCTCCGTGATGGCAGAGGAGCTGCTCGGGCCTTCCTTCGAGATCCACGGCGGCGGCCTCGACCTCGTCTTCCCGCACCACGAGAACGAGCTCGCCCAGTCCCGCGCGCTCGGACACGATTTCGCGCAGATCTGGACACACAACGGCCTGCTGCGTTTCACCGGCTCGAAGATGTCGAAGTCGGAGGGCAACGTGATCACGATCCGCGAGGCGCTCGAGCGCTGGGGCCGGGAGGCCGTCCTCCTGTTCTTCATGACCGGACACTGGTCGAAGCCGATCGACTTCTCGGACGAGACCATGACGGCGGCTGCCGCTCGAGTCGAGCGCTTTCGCGAAGTCTTCCGCAACCCGTCGCAGGCCGGTCGCGGCCGGTGGGCGGACCTCGAGGCAGCCCTGGAGGAAGACTTCAACACGCCGGAGGCGCTCGCGGTGCTGCACGGCTGGCGCGATCACGAGTTTCTGCGCCGGGCACTGGACATCTTCGGCCTCGGCTCTCTCGGCGCGGGGCAGGCAGCGCCCTCTGCGGTCGTCGAGCTCGCGACGCGTCGGCAAGAAGCCCGCGCCGCGGGGGACTTCGACGAGGCGGATCGCCTGCGGGAGGAGATCGAGGTCGCCGGCTGGGAGGTACGGGACGCCGCTGATGGGTTCCGGCTGATTCCGGGATGACGCGCGAGCAGGTGTACGGCCGGCGCGCAGTGCGTGAGGCGCTGCGTGGCCGACGCGAGGTCCTGGAGCTCTGGGCGAGCGAGCGTGCGGCCAGGGCCGAGCCGTGGCTGCGCGCGCTGGAGCGTCCCCGCGTCCAGATCAAGGCCGACCGGGAGATCAGCGATGCGGCCGCGACGCGCGACCATCAGGGTGTTCTGGCCTGGTGCGAGCCGTACCGGTACGGCGATGCCCGGGAGCTCGCGGCGCTCGATCAGCCGCTGCTCGTGTGCCTCGACCAGGTCACCGATCCGAGGAACCTCGGGGCGGTGATTCGAAGCGCCGAGGGAGCGGGGGCGACCGGCGTCGTCGTGCCCGCGCACGGAGCTGCGACCGTGACGCCGGCGGTTGCGCGTTCCTCCGCCGGGGCCGTCGAGCATCTTCCCGTCGCCGTCGTTCCAAACCTCGCCCGCTTTCTCGGTGAGGTCAAAGGGCCCGATCTGTGGGCGTACGCTGCCGCAGGCGACGCGGCCACTTCCATGTGGGAAACGGATCTCACCGGCGGCGTCGCACTCGTCTTCGGCGCCGAAGGCAAGGGAATCCGGCCGCTCGTGCGGCGGACGTGCGACGAGGCCGTTCGTATACCGCTGGCGGGAAACGTCGAGTCCCTGAACGTCAGCGTCGCGTCTGCGATCCTGCTGTACGAGGCCGTCCGCCAGCGTGCCGTCTCTCATGGCTGAGCCGACCCTGTATCTCTTCGACGGGCACAACCTGTTCCACGCCGGAGGCTACGAGGATGTGCGCCGGCTTCGCGACGAGCTCGCGAGCTTCGTCGCTCTCAAGGGAGCGCGAGGGGTGCTCGTCTTCGACGGCGCGGGGACGGACGCGTCGTACGGCCCGCTCGAGGTCCGCTACGCGCAGCATGCGGATCCGGTGCTCGAGCGGCTGGCCGCCGAGAATCGGGAGTCCGAGGTCGTCTGTCTCGTCTCCTCGGACACCGCGGTCAGAGGGGCCTCGGGCCAGGAGGTCCAGAAGCGCTCGTCGGCCGCGTTCCTCGGTGAGATGGAGGCGACGGTCCATCGGGAGGGCCGGCCACGGCACCTCCGTGACGCGCTCGACCCCGCCACGCGGGACGCGCTCGAGCGCCTACGCCGCGGAGAGCGCTAGGGCGAGCAGTCCTCGCTCGAGTCGGCGCCCGCATTGGGCAGCCGCTCGAGCAGCTGGGCGAGCTGATCGAGCTCGTCGTCGCTGAACCGCGCCTCGAAGAAGCTCCGGACCGCTGCGATGTGCGAGTCGGACGCCTCTTGTAGCCGGCTCGCGCCGGCCTCTGTGAGGATGGCGTAGGTCACGCGGCGGTCGCTCGCGCAGGAGCCGCGCTCGACCAGGCCCGCCTTCTCGAGGCCGTCCAGGAGCCGGGTCACGCCCGACGGGGTGAGGAGCAGCATGCCGGCGAGGTCGACTCGCCGCATCCGGCCTTCGTCGGCCCTCGAGAGGTGGAGGAGCGCCTCGTAGTCGTTGAT
>DASUXI010000079.1:0-8237 GCA_036377995.1 Gaiellaceae bacterium | reverse complement strand
CCCCACGGCCGACCTGCTGGCCGTCGAGCGGGGCGAGTTGTCCGAGGCCGCCCCCGCCTCCCGAGAGCACCGAGATGAGGAGGTAGATGATGAGCCCGACGAGCCCGAGGCCGCCTCCGCCGACCGCTACGCCACCTGGCCCGCTCATGCGCCGACCGCGGAGGTCGGTCACCTGGCCGGTGTCGAGAGGAGCGTCCCGCCGGAAACGCACGGCGCGACTCTACCCGGGGCCTTTCCGGATTAGTCCAAGGTTCGCCGTGGGCCCGTCCGCATCGCGCAGGCGGGGCCCGCTGCCAGGCTCGAGGAAAGCCGCTGCTACCATCGCGGCGCCGCGGCAGTGGGAGTGTGTGAACCGCGTCAGGGCCGGGAGGCAGCAGCGCTAAGCATTTCTCCTACGTGCCGCGGTTTCTCCCGGGCGCATAGCTCAGCGGGAGAGCGCCCGCTTCACACGCGGGAGGTCCCTGGTTCGATCCCAGGTGCGCCCACTGGTCAACCAGGCCGTTCGCGGCGTCGCGCACGCCGTCGAGCAGCCGTGTTGGAAACGGTTTTGGAAACGACCTAGGCCGCCGATGACGTGAGATTGCAGCCGCATTGGCCGGAACGTTGGGGGTCTCTTCGCGGTCGCGTGGGGGTCAAGAGCGATCAGCGTCGGCTCGCCACCCTGCCAGGCGATCTGCACCTCCGGCACCCGCGCATGCGCCTCGATCAGCTGCCGCAGGTACGTCTCGAGCAACTCGTCCGCCATCAGGAAGCGCGACCCCGGATAGAGCATCTCCTTCGAGAGGAAGAAGCAGTACGCGCAGTCGAGGTTGCACACGGCCCCGGTCGGCTTCGCCAGCAGATGGAACGCCAGCGGCGCGTCGGGCACCGTGACTACCTGGCCCTGTAGGACTCGGCGCTCAGTCACATAGGGTTGTGCGAACTCGAGCGGTGCTGTCCGACGACGGGAGTGAAGCTGCGATGAGCACGGATGACCTTGATCGTTCGGTCTTGCCGATTCCGGATCGAGTGCACGGAGGTGAGGTGCCGCTCGACGCAAAGGAGACGACCTTCCCTGCGATCGAGCCGCTTCGGCCTCCGGCGGCGGCGCCGAATGTGCTCATCGTGCTCCTGGACGACGTCGGGTTTGGCGCGTCGAGCGCGTTCGGCGGGCCCTGTCGGACGCCGACGGCGGAGCGGCTGGCGGCCGGCGGGCTTGCCTACAACCGGTTCCACACTACCGCTCTATGCGCGCCTACGCGTGCCGCGCTCTTGACGGGTCGCAACCATCACACGGTCGGGATGGGTGCGATCACGGAGGTTGCGACGTCGGCGCCCGGCTACAGCTCGGTCAGGCCGAACACGTGCGCGCCGCTGGCGGAGACGCTGCGCCTGAACGGTTACTCGACGGCGCAGTTCGGCAAGTGCCACGAGGTGCCGGTGTGGCAGACGAGCCCGATGGGCCCATTCGACGCGTGGCCGACCGGGGGAGGTGGCTTCGAGCACTTCTACGGCTTCATCGGTGGCGAGACGAACCAGTACTTCCCGGCGATCTACGAGGGAACGACGCCGGTCGAGCCCGAGAAGACTCCGGAGGAGGGATACCACTTCACCGACGACATGACCGACCGGGCGATCGGCTGGGTGCGCCAGCAGAAGGCGCTGATGCCCGACAAGCCGTTTTTCGTGTATTTCGCGCCAGGTGCCACCCATGCGCCGCACCACGTGCCCAAGGAGTGGTCGGACAAGTACAAGGGCCATTTTGACCAGGGCTGGGACGCGCTGCGGGAGGAGATCCTCGCTCGCCAGAAGGAGCTCGGTGTCGTGCCGCCCGACACGGAGCTCACGCCCAGGCACGAGGAGATCCCTGCCTGGGACGACATGCCCGAGGAGATGAAGCCCGTCCTGGCGCGCCAGATGGAGGTCTACGCGGGCTTCCTCGAGCACACCGACCACCACATCGGGCGACTGGTCGACGCGCTCGAGGACCTCGGCGTCCTTGAGGACACGCTCGTCTACTACATCGTCGGCGACAACGGCGCATCGGCGGAGGGCACCGTCAATGGGTCGTTCAACGAGACCTTCCTCTTCAACGGGGCGATGGCGCTCGAGACACCCGAGTACGTGGCGGCCAGGATCGACGAGCTTGGCACCCCGACGGCGTACAACCACTACGCCGTCGGCTGGGCACACGCCATGGACACCCCGTACCAGTGGACGAAGCAGGTCGCCTCGCACTGGGGCGGCACTCGCAACGGCACGATCGTGCACTGGCCGAACGGCATCCGCGCACGCGGCGAGATCAGGTCGCAGTTCCACCACGTGATCGACGTCGCGCCCACGGTGCTGGAGGCGGCGGGCCTGCCGCAGCCGAGCGAGGTCGACGGCGTGCCACAGCAGCCGATCGCCGGTGTCAGCATGCGCTACTCCTTCGACGAGGCCGACGAGGCCGACAAGCGGACGACGCAGTACTTCGAGATGTTCTGCAACCGCGGCATCTACCACGAGGGCTGGACCGCGGTCACCCGCCACTCGACACCCTGGGTCGTGGAGCCGCTCCCCGCCTTCGCCGATGACGTCTGGGAGCTCTACGACACGACGACAGACTGGAGCCAAGCGCACGACCTGGCGGCCGAGCTGCCCGAGAAGCTGGCCGAGCTACAGCAGCTCTGGCTCGAGGAGGCGCGGAAGTACAACGTGCTCCCGCTCGACGACCGGCGGATCGAGCGCTTCAACCCCGATCTGGCGGGACGGCCACAGCTCGCGAGCGGTAACTCGCAGCTTCTCTTCGGCGGGATGGGACGCCTGACCGAGGCCTCACTGCTCAACCTGAAGAACAAGTCGCACGCCGTGACAGCCGAGGTGGAAGTGCCCGAGCAGGGCGCCGAGGGCGTGATTATCGCCCAAGGCGGGGCCTTCGCCGGCTGGAGCCTCTACGCGAAGGACGGCAGACCCGTGTACTGCTACAACCTGCTCGGCCTGCAGCGGACAAAGGTCGAGGCTGACGCATCGCTCTCCCCCGGTAGGAGACAGGTGCGGATGGAGTTCGCCTACGACGGAGGCGGGCTGGGCAAGGGGGGCACGGTCACGCTCTACGTCGACGGGACGCAGGCCGGCCAGGGACGCCTCGAGGCGACGATCCCGCTGATCTTCTCCGCAGACGAGACCGCCGACGTCGGACGCGACACCGCCTCGCCGGTCTCGGACGACTACACCGGCGACACGAGCGTGTTCACCGGAACGGTCAACTGGGTGCAGCTCGACCTGGGCGACGATGCCGAGGACGCCGACCACCTCATCACCCCCGAGGAACGGCTGCGCGTGGCAATGGCGCGACAGTAGCCTCCGGATCGGGCTGACCCATGGAGTGGACGCTCGCCGCCGTCGCCGCGGTTCTGCTCGGCTACGCGGCGTTCTCTCGCCGGCTCGACGGCACGGTCGTGACGCCGGCGATCGTCTTCGTTGCGGCCGGTGTCGTGCTGGGATCGGACGCGCTCGGCCTGATCGAGGTGGCGCCCAGCGGCCATGTCGTCAAGACTCTCGCGGAAGCGACGCTCGGGCTCGTGCTGTTCGCCGACGCATCGCGGCTCGACATCAGGGCGCTGCGCCGGGATGCGACGGTGCCGGTGCGGCTGCTGGGGATCGGGTTGCCGCTCACGATCGTTGCCGGTGCGCTCATCGCGGTGGCGCTGCTCGGTGCGCTCACGCTCCTCGAGGCGGTCGTGCTCGCGGTGGTGCTCGCGCCGACCGATGCCGCGCTGGGACAGGCGGTCGTCACCGAGAAGCGGCTGCCGTCGCGCATCCGACAGGGCTTGAACGTCGAGAGCGGTCTCAACGATGGCATCTGCGTACCGCTGCTCCTGATCGCGCTCGCGGCGGCAGAGGCCGAGTCGTCGCAGAAGACGGCGGGAGGCGCAATCAAGCTCGTCGCCGAGCAGATCGGCTACGGCGTGCTCGGTGGCCTCGTGGGCGGCGCGGCCGCGGCGGCTGTGTTGCTGACAGCCGGGAGGCGGGGCTGGGTCGACGGCGTGTGGCTGCGGATCGTCCCCCTTGCGGGTGCAGCTGCCTCATACGGTCTTGCCCTCGGGCTCGGCGGATCCGGATTCATCGCGGCGTTCGTCGGCGGCGGCGTCTTCGGATTCCTGCGGCGCCGCTTCGCCGGCGAGATCGAGCAGCTGCTCGAAGAGCTGGGCGGTCTTCTGGACTCCCTCACATTCCTGGTCTTCGGCGCCGTGCTGCTCGTGCCGGCCGTCGAGACCATCGGCGGCGCCGGCGTCGTCTATGCCGTGCTCAGCCTGACCGTGATCCGCATGCTCCCGGTCGCCGTCTCGATGCTGGGCACAGGCGCACGGAGGCCCACCCTCGCGTTCCTGGGCTGGTTCGGGCCCCGTGGACTCGCCTCGATCGTGTTCGCGGCGATCGTCGTCGAGGAGGCCGACCTGCCACACACGGACGTGATCGTCTCGACGACGCTCGTCGCTGTCGCGTTCTCGGTCCTCGCACACGGCGTCTCGGCCGCGCCGCTCGTCCGCCGCTACGTCGCCTGGTACGAGTCGCACCCACCCGAGCACGCTCCTGCGATGGAGAGGGTCCCCACCGCCGACCAGCGTTGGCGCCATCCGGTTCGGCCCTGACGCGCAGCGGCACCGGTGCAGATCGGCCGTCGGGCGCTGCGATGATCAGGGGATGAGCGTCTCGAGCGAGATGGTGTGGATCGACGGCGGCGAGTTCCGCATGGGCGACGAACGCTTCTACCCGGAGGAGCGCCCGGTTCGTCGCGTGGCCGTGGACGGCTTCTCGATCGACCGGCACCCCGTCACCAACCGGGAGTTTGCGCGCTTCGTCGCCGAGACAGGGCATGTGACGCTCGCCGAGCGGCCACCCGACCCTTCGCTCTACCCGGAAGCGTCCCCGGAGCAGCTCGTGCCGGGCTCGATCGTCTTCCGCCCACCTGCGCATCGCGTCGGGCTCGACGACTGGCGCCGCTGGTGGGAGTGGGTGTCTGGGGCGTCGTGGCGCCACCCCGACGGTCCGGCGAGCTCGCTCGACGGGCTCGAAGACCATCCAGTCGTGCACGTCGCGCACGAGGACGCAGAAGCCTACGCGCGCTGGGCGGGCAAGCAGCTGCCGACCGAGGCGCAGTGGGAGTACGCGGCGCGAGGCGGAGCCGACGGGGCAATCTACGCCTGGGGGAACGACCCCGAGCCGGGTGGACGCCCGCTGGCGAACACGTGGCAGGGCGAGTTTCCCTGGCAAAACCTCGAACACGACGGCTTCGCCCGTACATCACCCGTCGGCTCGTTCCCACCGAACGGCTACGGCCTCCTCGACGTGACCGGGAACGTCTGGGAGTGGACAGCCGACTGGTTCAACTCGCGACATCCCCCGGACGCAACCTCGCCCTGCTGCATGCCGAGGAACCCGCGCGTCGACTCACCGCAGGACGCCAGCTTCGACGTCTTCCAGCCCGGCGCGGGCACCCCGAGGCGCGTGATCAAGGGCGGCTCGCACCTGTGCGCACCGAACTACTGCCTCCGCTACCGCCCCGCAGCACGCCAGGCCGAGCCGATCGACTCGACGACGTCGCACATCGGCTTCCGCTGCATCAATCAGCCCTAAGCCGCCGCCATCACGAACGGACGACAGCGCACGATCGCGCAACCCGAGATTTCGGAACGCCTCTCGTCATCTCGGTTTCGAGCCGCGACGGGTGGAGTGTTATCGAGCCAACCGGGCGCACCAGTGGCGACCGGTGGCCAATGCCTAGCGCTCCCTGACGGCGGAGGGCTGCAGCACTCGCAGCGTGATCGTGATCGCGATAAAGACGGAAACGGCGAGCGCGATGGGCCAGCGCTGCTCGATGGACACCAGCACCTCGTCGGTCAGGGTGACGAACGGCGGGCGCTGTCGACGCGTGGACGTGCGCGGGCCGTGCTACGCCTGGGCCACCCTCCCTGACGGCCTCATGAAGGCGCCGAAGATCCACAGAATCGGGAAGAAGATCCCGAGGAAGAACATCCATCCGTGCCGATTCCTCAGCGTCATCACCCCGAGCGTGAACGCGACGATGAAGTAAAGGATTGCCCCGCCGATTCCGATTCCCCACCACATGTTCAGCCTCCCGCGTTTGCGACTTTTATCGTCGCATAGGAGGCTGTCAGCACGAACCAGGCAGTCTGTCACCCACTCAGGATGAAGTTGCCGCTTCTCCCCCGTGACAGCGCTTCCACTTCAGCCCGGAGCCGCAGCTGCACGGTTCGTTCGCCTCCTCCGCGGTTTCATCCAGTCCGGGTGAGGTCCAGAGTCGTGATGCGCGCGAGCATCGATGAGCATGCGCGCGGCCAACTGGATCTGGGCAATGGGTGCGCTCGCCGTCTGGGTAGCGATCTTCCTCGCGTTTTTCTTGATCGCAATCAACAAGGCGTAGCCCCAGCGCGCACGATGCCCTCCTTCACATACTGCCGCTGGCGACAGCAACGCCTTGCGCTCCTGCACGACCGCCTCCCCAACTGAACGGGGAAACCTGGATTGATGCTCCGCAGCCGGGTGCGCCAGCGGGCTGGCGGGAGGGCAGCCGATACGCACACTGCCTCTACGGGGAAAGCCTCGTGATCGACACCGAGACGAGGGTTGTTCCCGGCGATCCCGACGCCGGTATCGCAGAGTCGTCGCTCGTTCTTGCGCGCTGGCTAGCGCGGAACTGAGCGGACACACTCGCCCGCGGTCCTTGGAAACATTCTGGAAAACGCGCTTGGTTTCGGCCGGTTGCGCGCACGGGCCGAAACCCCTGTTTCAACCCAAACCGGCGGCTAGGCGAAGCTAGGCGCAACGGTTGCGTCTGCTTCACACGCGGGATGTCCCTGGTTCGATCCCAGGTGCGCCCATCGCCGTTGTCCTCGCGGCCTCGGTGCTCAGGCGCGCGGCCTGCATGGACAGGTACCGCTGCTCCGGGAGGTCGTCCTCAGCGGCGAACGGTCAGGTGCCGAAGGACGCCGAGATTCCCTCCGCCGCAGCGGGCGGTCACCGCGTACCGTCCGGGCCGCCTCTTGGCGGGGATCCTCGTCGTTGCCTGGAAGTAGCCGCCCGTCTTGACCCTGGCGTGCACGGCGGACACGCCGGCGAATTCGTAGGTGTGCACGAACGCACGGGAGATGACGAAGACCGTGTTTCCGACCGTGCAGCCATCGGCCGATCCCTTGATCAGCACGGTGTGGCCTCGCTTGACCGACGACGGCGTGAGCGTGAGGGACGGCGCGGCGGCCGCGGTCGTCGAGACGAGCAGGGCGGCGAGACCGGCGGGTACAGCTGCGATGACGCGCCGCACGGCCGGAGCATAGCCTTGACGGCAGCAGCCCTCCGTTCTAGTTTCGAACGCGATGAGCTGCAAAGTGGTGTGCATCTCGCATGCGACCGGCGCCGGTGGCGAAGACATCGGGCGCCTCGTGGCAGACCAGCTGGGCTTCGGCTACTTGGACGGCGGGATCGTGTCTCGGGCCGCGGCGAGGGGAGGGATCGATCCAGGTCAGGTCGCCGACGAGGAGCGGCGCAAGTCACTGGGCGCCAGACTCCTCGAGGCCTGGGCGCACGGCGGCGGCGACGTAATGGCGCTGACCGGCAGCGGCTCGCTGCGGACGGGCGACGAGCTCGAGAGCGAGGACGTTCGTGCTCTGATCCGCGAGGTCACCGAGCAGGCGGCGGCAAGGGGGAACGTGGTGATCGTCGCGCACGCGGCCTCACACACGGTCGAGCCCGGCCACGAAGCGCTGCGGGTCTTGGTCACGGCATCGGCCGACACGCGGGCGGAGCGTCTTAGGGAGATGCGGGATCTCGACCACAAGAACGCGGTCCGCGCAATCGGAGAATCGGATGCCGGCAGGCGTGACTACCTGAAGCGCTTCTACGGGGTGGACGAGGAGCTGCCGACCCACTACGACCTCGTCGTCAACACGGACGCGCTCTCGATCGAACAGGCCGCACGGCTCATCGCAGAAGCGGGCTCGACCTAGGCGAAGCTAGTCGGGAGGCTTGCGCTCCGGATAGCGAGGCAGGCCGTCGTCCGGGATCGGCTCCCAGGCGGCCGCGTACGCGACGAACTGCCGGTAGCTCGGCCTGACGCCGGGATCCTCGTCAAAGGCGCCCATGCGTACGCTGAGGGCGTCCGGGTTCTGCGGGTGACGGCTCCAGAGCTGCGAGCCGCATGCGGAGCAGAAGACCTTCGGGAAGCCGCCTTCGGGCGTGTACTCCTTCACGAGCTCCTG
>DASUXI010000078.1:0-12309 GCA_036377995.1 Gaiellaceae bacterium | reverse complement strand
AACCGGATGGTCGAGCTCCTGGCGACGAACCCGGCCAAGCTCTTCGGCCTCTATCCCCGCAAAGGCACGATCGCCGTCGGCTCCGACGCGGACCTCGTCGTCTTCGACCCCGAGAAAGAGGTGACGATCTCGGCCGCGACGCAGCGGTCGAAGACCGACTACAACCTCTACGAGGGCACGGAGGTCACCGGTACGCCAGAGGTCGTCCTCCTCCGGGGCCACGTCCTGGTCGACGGCAACGAGCTCGTGGCCGAGCCCGGCATCGGGCAGTTCGTGAAGCGCGCGAAGTTCGGCGAGGAGTTGCGCCCCGCAGCAGTCGTGGCCTGACCGGTCGGGCGGAAAAGGTCGGGGTCAGACCCTGAATTTCCGGGCCTGTCCGTAGGAGCCGCGGCCTTCCCGGAATCAGGCACGGCTGCGATTCGTTGGCACCCGAAGACATGGCGCCAAAGGGACCGACGGACATTCTGCAGGCGAGGCGGGAATCCCTCGAGGGCTTCCGGCCGCCGGGCTGGGTCGTACTGCTCTTCGGCGCGGCCGCGGTCGCCCTTCTGCCGTGGATCCTGCTCCGCATCAGCGCGCTACCGGCGCAGCATCGAGCCGCTCACTGGAACGTCGCCTGGGGCGGGCTCGACGTCGCGCTCGCGCTGCTCCTCCTCGCCGTTGCGCTCGCGGCCCTCCGCCGGTCGCCCTGGCTCGAAGGGACCGCCACTGCCGCCGCGACGCTGCTCCTCACCGACGCGTGGTTCGACGTGCTGACCACCTCGACCCGGATGGAGTTGCTCGAGGCGATCGGCGAGGCGGCGATCGTCGAGGTTCCGCTCGCCGTCATCTGCCTGCTGCTCGCGCGAAAGGCGAAGCAGGGCCTTCTCCGGCCGCCCCTACCGGTGCGCCTCCAGCTCGTGCCGGACCAGCCGGCCGAGTCCGACCTCGAGGATCGTCTCAGCGCCTGAGGCGGTTCAGGGCGGCCCGCCCAGGGCGCGGAGTGCAAGGAGCTCGTACATCACGTTCGACGCGGCGAGCGCGGTGACCTGTCCCGGTCCGTCGTACGCCGGCGACACCTCGACCACGTCCACGCCGGCGAGCTTCAGTCCCCTCAGCGCCCGCAGGAACGCCAGCGCCTCGACCGTCGAGAAACCGGCCACCTCGGGCGTCCCGGTCCCGGGAGCGAACGCCGGGTCGAGGAAGTCGATGTCGAACGACAGAAAGGCCGGGCGGCCTCCGACCTTCTTCCGGACTATCTCGCCGTAGTCCACCGGCCCGAGCGCGCGCAGGTCCTCGCTCTGGATCACCGTGAACCCGAGGCCCCGCGCGTCCTCGACGTCGCTCGCCGCGTACACGGAACCGCGCATGCCTGCCTGCACCGACGCCGCCGGGTCGAGGAGCCCTTCCTCCACGGCACGTCTGAACGTGGTCCCGTGGAAATGCTTCTGCCCGAAGTACTCGTCCCACGTGTCCGCATGCGAGTCGAGCTGCACCAGCGCGAGCGGCCCGTGGCGCTCCGCGAGCACCCGCAGCTCGGCGAGCGTGACGGAGTGGTCGCCGCCGAGCGCGGCGGCGAACACTCCGGCTTCGACCAGCGGCTTCAGGGCAGCCTCTACCTGCCCGTAGGTCCTTTCGGTGTCGCCGGGCGACACGGGCAGGTCGCCGTAGTCGACGATCGACAGAGCCTCGACCACGTTCACGTCGTGCGCCGGGTGGTACGGGCGGATCAGCGCCGATGCAGACCGGATCGCCTCCGGGCCGAACCTGGCGCCGGTCCGGTAGCTCGTCGCGGTATCGAACGGGATTCCGTAGACGGCCGCATCCACGCCGCGCAGATCGGTCACGTGCGGGGCGCGCATGAACGTCCGGATGCCCGCGAAACGCGGGATCAGCTGGGCGTCGAGCGGTGTGTGGTGGGGATCGGGCACGCGCCTACTGTACGCCGGGCCAGTTGAGCGGAAGGATCGACCGGCGTAGTGTTCGGCGATCGAACGCGCTCTTCAGGCTGCGGTGCTGGGGATCGCCGTCTTCGTGCTCGCCGCCCTCGCCTTCGCGGGGAGCGCGCGCGCATACGACTGGCCGGTCAAGCCGTTCGACCGCCAGCACCCGGTTCGCGGGACGTTCGACGACCCTCGCACGCGCACGGGCCGCGTCGACCAGGACCCCACGAACCCGCAGTCCTTCCACGACGGCGTCGACATCCAGGCCCCGGACGGCACGCCTGTCTACGCGATCGCCGGAGGACAGGTCTTCATCGTCAATCCGCATGCCGTTGCGGTCGTCAGCCCGAGCTGGTCGGAGTCGGCGCCGCTCTCGTTCGGCTACTGGCACGTCGACCCCGTCGTCTTCGACCACCAGTCCGTGACGGCTCATCAGCTACTCGGGTTCATCCGCCCTGGAGCGGGACACGTGCACCTGTCGGAGCAACGCTTCGGCCGTTACGTCAACCCGCTTCGCCTCGGCGGGCTGAGCCCGTATCGCGACCGCACGAGGCCGGTGATCAACTCGCTCGCGCTACGGCCGTGCATGCCCTTCGGCGAGATCGTCCCCACCGACGTCTCGGGCTGCGTGGATCTGGTCGCCAACGTCTCCGATGCGCCGGCGATGCGCCTTTCGGGCGAGTGGGCGAACGAGGTCCAGCCGCCGTTCCGGCTCAGCTGGGGCGGTCTCTACTCGCACGGGTGGCAGCCGCTCCACGCGCGCGAGGCTGTCGAGTTCGACCACCTCTGGCAGGAGCCGCTCGAGGACGTCTACGCCCCGGGAACGCGCCAGAACCTCCCCGACCGCCCGGGCACGTACTACTTCTGGCTCGCCCGGAACCTCGACACGACACTGCTCGGCAACGGGCTCCACACCGTCTGGGTGACGGCGTGGGACATCCGCGGCAACGAAGCGACGAGCAGGCTGACGTTCACGGTCGCGAACGACGCGCCCGAGCTGCCTCGCTAGCCGTGCCTACCGCGTTCGCGGGAAGCCGAGATCTACCTTCGAGGTGGACGGGTCCGGCCAGCGCGACGTGACCACCTTGCCCCGCGTGTAGAAGTTGATCCCCTCCGGCCCGTAGATATGCGTGTCGCCGAAGAGAGAGTTCTTCCAGCCGCCGAACGAGTAGTACGCGACGGGCACCGGGATCGGCACGTTGATGCCCACCATCCCCGCCTGCACGTCGAACTGGAACTGCCGTGCCACGCCCCCGTCGCGCGTGAAGATGGCGGTGCCGTTCCCGTACGGGTTCTCGTTCACTAGCTTGACCGCGTCGTCGTAGCTGGCGACTCGGGTGACCCCGAGCACGGGCCCGAAGATCTCGTCCCTGTACGCGTCCATCTCCGGCGTCACCTGGTCGATGAGGGAGACGCCGAGGAAGAATCCGTCGCCGTCCGGCGCGGATTCCCGTCCGTCCGCCACGACCTCCGCCCCCTGCTCGCGCGCGCCGTCGATGTAGGACGCGACCTTGTCCCGATGCTCCCGCGTCACCAACGGCCCCATCTCGACGCCGGGCTCGAGCCCGTTGCCGACCTTGATCTTGGGCAGCCGCTCGCGGATCGCCTGGATGAGCGCGTCGCCCACGTCTCCGACCGCCACGACCTGCGAGATCGCCATGCAGCGCTCGCCGGCGGAGCCGTAAGCGGCGCTGACCGCCGCATCGGCGGCCATGTCGATGTCAGCATCCGGGAGGACGATCATGTGGTTCTTCGCGCCGCCGAGCGCCTGGACGCGCTTGCCGCGCTTCGTTCCGGTCTCGTAGACGTAGCGAGCGATCGGCGTCGAGCCGACGAAGGACACCGCGTTGATGTCCGGATGCTCCAGCACGGCGTCGACCGCGACCTTGTCCCCGTGGACGACGTTGAACACGCCGTCCGGGACACCGGCTTCCTTCAGCAGTTCGGCAACGAAGAGTGATGCGGACGGATCCTTTTCGGAGGGCTTGAGGACGAACGTGTTGCCGCACGCGAGGGCGGGCGCCCACATCCACATGGGCACCATCGCCGGGAAGTTGAACGGCGTGATCCCCGCGACGACGCCGAGCGGCTGGCGGATCGAGTACACGTCGACGCCCGTCGACGCCTGCTCCGAGAAGCCGCCCTTCATCAGCTCGGGGATGCCGCAGCAATACTCGATCACCTCGAGGCCACGCGCGACCTCGCCCATCGCGTCGGAGAGCACCTTGCCGTGCTCCGCCGTCAGGATCCGCGCGATGTCCTCGTGCCGTTCGTGTACGAGCTCGCGCACCTGGAAGAGGATGGCCGTTCGCTTCGACAGGGACATCGAGCGCCACGACTCGAAGGCTTTCCGCGCCGCCTGGACCGCGCTGTCGACCTCCTCGGCCGTCGCGAAGTCGACCTCCCCCGTCTGCCTGCCCAGCGCCGGGTCGTACACGGGGCCGCTCCGACCCGAGGCGCCCTCGACGATCCGGCCGCCGATCCAGTGGCTGATGCGCTTGACGTCCTGTTCTCGTTCGACCGGTGGGGCCGCTAGCTCCGTCATTTCATCCTCCTCGAGTGACCTGCCCAGGGTACCGCGGATACTCTCCCTGCGATGAGGGCGGTAGCCGTCGCAATCGCGCTTGCCGCGATGTCATCTGCCGTCGCCGCGGCGGCATCTCCCCCGCGAACGAGCAAGGCGCCCTGGCCCCGGCCGAACGACACGCTGCGCCTTACAGTGGCGGCCGGCCTCAAGCCCGAGACCCAGGAGTTCTTCGACTACCACGTGCACGCACACCTCGACATCTTCGTCAACGCACACCGCGTCCGGATCCCCGGGGGAATCGGCATCGACATCGCCAACCCCGCCGTGAAGCGGGCCCGACTCAAGGACGGCACCTTTGCCTTCGGGGGCATCAGCCCGCCTTGCAGGACGGCCTGCATCTCGCCGCTCCACACCCACTCGAGCGACGGCGTCTTGCACACTGAGTCTCAGAACAACCATCCGAACCGGCTCGGCCAGTTCTTCACGGAGTGGAGGGTGCGACTCAACGGCAAGTGCGTCGGCGGCTACTGCTCCGCGCACTTCTATGTCGATGGAAAGCCGTATCGGGGCGACCCGCGCGCGATCCAGCTCACGAACCTCAAGGAGATCGCCATCGTCGTCGGCAAGCCGCCGTCGGTGATCCCATCGAGGTTTCCGACGGGCTAAGCTCTGAGCGTGGCGACCCTCGAGACGAACACCGAGCTCGGCCGGCAGATCGTCAGCGACGCGAAGCAGTACGTCCTCCACTCGTGGTCGGTCCAGGACGCGCTCAACCCGATCCCCGTCGCCGGCGGGGAGGGCCGCTACTTCTGGGACTATGACGGGAAGCGCTACCTCGACTTCGCCTCGCAGCTCGTCAACGTCTCCATCGGGCACCAGCACCCGAAGATCGTCGCGGCGATCAAGGAGCAGGCGGACAAGCTCTGCACCATCGGGCCGCCGATGGCAACGGAGCCGCGCTCGGCGCTCGCGCGCCTGCTGGCCGAGGTGACACCCGGCGACCTCCAGCTGTCGTTCTTTACGAACGGCGGCGCGGAGGCAAACGAGAACGCGATCAAGCTGGCTCGCTGGTACACCGGCCGACACAAGATCATCGCGCGCTACCGCTCCTATCACGGCGCGACAGGCGGCGCGATCACGCTCACCGGCGATCCGCGCCGCTGGCCGGCCGAGCCGGGGCTACCCGGGATCGTCCGCATGCTCGACCCCTACACGTACCGCTGTCCCGCGGGACACCCCGACCCCTGCCCCGTGTGTTCCGGCGCGCCGCACCTCGAGGAGATCCTCCAGTACGAAGGTGCCGACACGGTCGCCGCCGTCATTCTCGAAACGATCGTCGGAACGAACGGGATCATCGTCCCGCCCGACGGCTACCTGCAGTCGATCCGCGAGGTCTGCGACCGGCACGGGATCGTGCTGATCGCCGACGAGGTCATGGCGGGCTTCGGCCGCACGGGTAAGTGGTTCGGCGTCGACAACTGGGACGTCGTGCCCGACATCCTCACGGTCGCGAAGGGGATCAACTCCGGTTACGTGCCGCTCGGCGCCATGGTCGTGCGCGAGCCGATCGCGGACTGGGTGCGCGACAAGTACTTCGCCGGCGGGCTCACGTACTCGGGCCATCCGCTCGCCTGCGCCTCCGCGGTCGCGTCGATCGAGGCCTTCAAGGAGGAAGGGATCGTGGAGAACGCCGCCGAGATGGGCGGCGTCTTCGCCGACCGGCTGCGCGCGCTCCAGAAAAGCCACCCTTCGATCGGCGACGTGCGCGGGCTGGGCTGCTTCTGGGGGCTCGAGCTGGTGAGGAGCCGCGAAACGAGGGAGCCGCTGGTCCCGTTCAACGCGAGCGGCGAGGCGTTCGCACCGATGGCGCGCGTCGCGAAGGCAGCGCTCGACAGCGGGCTCTACCTCATGACCCACTGGAACGTGATCATGATCTGCCCGCCGCTGACGATCACCCGCGAAGAGATCGACGAGGGCATCGCCATCCTGGACGAGGCGCTGGCGATCGCGGACGAGCACACCGTCTGAGCGCCGACCCGGCCGACGTCGAGCTCGTCGTCCGCGCGTGGGTCGCAGGCCGTGACGTCACGGTCCCCGCGGACGAGCTGAACGCCGCGATCCGCCGCGCGCTCCTCGTCTTCGCGGCAGGCGGCGACCCTCATCGGGAACCGGGGCTCGACGAGCCCGCCGTCCTCGAGCTCGCCCGCGACCTCGACTCGGACACGCGGCGGCGCCAGCTCGCCGAGGCACTGACGGGCGTCGAAGGTGAGCCCGGCCCGGTCGAGCGCCTGCGCAACCCCGAGCTCGCGTGGAAAGCGTTCGCCTGCGGACTGCTGGCCGACGCGCTCGGCGAGGACGACGTGCCCTAGGACGAGCTCGATCCGCCGGCCCGGGCGGCGACCACGGCAACGACGGCCGCCGTCGCCACAGCAGCGGCGACCCCGACCGCCTCGAGCGGCACACCTCCCCTGACGCCCGACGAGATCACGAGCATCACACTCCCCGCGAGCGCCGCGAAGAGCGCGCTGCCGGCGATCAGCAGGGCCCGGCGCACGGTCGCCTGCCGGGTTGCTCGTGCTGCGAGCGGCTCGACCGACCAGAAGCCCGTCTCGGCGGCGGCGAAGATCGCAGCGGCGACGAACGGGGCGCGCGTGTCGACCGTCCCGTGGCGGAGCGCGAGAAAGACCGCGTAGCCGGCCCCCACCCCCACGATCCCGATCGGAAACACGCTGGCCCGGCGGAGCACCAACGCGACCGCAGCGGTCAGAGCGCCGGCCGCTCCGACTCCCGCGACGACCTGCGGCAGGCGGTCTCCGGCGACGGCCGCATACGCGACCACCCCACACAGGAGGCCGATCGAGCAGCCGGCCGTCGCTACACGGGTGCCAGTCGGGCGTGTCGCCTGAATACGCTCACCTCCTCGAGCGCCTCGGCAAACGAAGACGTCTCGTCACTTTCGTCCCAGACGGCTACCGGCACGCCGGCCTGCTCGAACCATCCGCGGACCGCCTCGCGGCGCAGTCGCCACAGCCGGGCGGCAACCGCGTCCAGCTCCGAGCGTGGGTCCGGCACGAAGGAAAGCGGCGAGACCTCGACCACGACCATGTCGAACCCGCGCCCACGCAGGTCGAGGAGCGCATGAGCGGAGCGATCGTCGAGCAGCGGCGTCAACGCGATCACGAGCGCATGGGGCGGCAGCGTCCGGCGAGGGATCACGTCGACGTTTTTCCACGCGTAGCTGAGGACGATCTGCGTGTCGAGCATCGCGTCGACGATCCGGTAGAGCTGGGTCGCGCCCGTGGACGGCAACAGCCAGTTGAGCATCCCGCCGAAGCTGACGAAGCCCACCCGGTCCTTCTGCGTGAGGTAGCGACCGGTGAGGCTCGCGGCCGCCCTCAGGGTCGCATCGAGCGTGCTCCGGTTCGCGCGGCGCGCTTCTGCGAACGAATCCAGGAAGACGACGACATCCGCGTTCCGCTCCGGGTGGTGCTCGTTGACCCAGAGCTGACCCCTTCGGGCGCTTGCGCGCCAGTTCACGCGGCGGGCCCGGTCACCCGGCGCGAACGGGCGCAGGTCGGCGAACTCGATCCCCTCGCCGCGCTGGCGCGCGACGTGATTGCCCGAGAAGACCTGCGTCTCGCTCGGACGGAGCAGTGCCCGCAGCTCCTCCTCGCGTGGATAGACCTTGAGCGGGACTCGTTCGTCGAGCTCGGCCTCGTGCCGAAGCAGGCCGAAGGCGTCGTGCGTCCGCAGGTAGAGGCGGCCGACGCGGAACCCGCCCCAACGCCTGCACCGGAGGCGGTAGCAGAGCTCCCGCCGCTCTCCGTCCTTCAGCCGCAGCAAGACCGGGTTGTCGCCCTCTGCCTCCAGGTCCGGCGGAAGCTCGAGCAGGACCTCCGCGCGCTCAGCGCCGACCCCGGCCTCGAGCCGGACGTCCACCAGGACGTCGTCGCCCTCGATCACCCGCTCGCGATCGACCGTCACGGCCACCTGCACATCCGGGCGCCGCGCGAGCAGCAGCCCGACGGCGACGACGACGGCGAACGGGCCGGCAACGACGACGAGCTCTGGCAGCCGGGCGGCGAGTGCCGCGAGCAGCCCAGCTGCCGCGAGCCCTGCATAGGCGACGAGCTTCGGCGTTGCGGAGCGCGTCACACCGAGGGCGCGGGGAGGTCCTCGGCGGCGGGAGTCGGCACCGTCTCGAGCGACTCGCGCACGACGTCCTCCGGACGCACGCGCTGAACCCACAGCTCGGGCCGCAACATCAGGCGATGCGCGAGGGCGGGCACGGCGACCGCCTTCACGTCCTCGGGCGTGACGAAATCGCGACCGGTGAGCGCGGCCTTGCAGCGGGCGAGCTTGAGCAGAGCGAGCGAGCCGCGCGGGCTCGCGCCGACCTGCACGCGACGGCTGGCGCGCGTGGAGGCGACGATGTCGACGATGTACGAGCCGACCGGCTTCGAGACGTGGACCTGCTCCACCGCCTGCTGCAGCTCGATCAGCCCGGCCCGGTCCGTGACGGGCTCGAGCCGGATCTCGTCCGCGGCACGCTCGAGCCGGTTCTCGAGCAGCGCCCACTCGTCGTCCCGCCCGGGATAACCGACTCCGAGCCGAAGGAGGAAACGGTCGAGTTGCGCCTCGGGCAGCGGATAGGTGCCCTCGTACTCGATCGGGTTCTGCGTCGCGATGACGAGGAACGGCGGCTCGAGCGGGTGCGTCTGCCCGTCGATCGTGACCTGCCGTTCCTGCATCGCCTCGAGCAGCGCCGCCTGCGTCTTCGGGGGAGCACGATTGATCTCGTCGCCGAGCAGGAGGTTCGTGAAGATCGGCCCGGGCCGGAAGTCGAAGTCTCCCGCACGTTGGTCGTAGATCGAGGAGCCGGTCACATCGCTCGGCATCAGGTCGGGCGTGAACTGCACGCGCGCGAAGTCCATCTCGAGGACCTGCGCGAACGAACGCGCGATCAGCGTCTTCGCGAGGCCCGGGAAGTCCTCGATGAGGACGTGGCCGTCCGCGAGGAAGCCGAGCAGGACCAACTCGAGAGCCTCCCGCTTGCCGACGACGGCCCGCTCGACCTCCGTTAGCACCCGATCGCTACGCGCGGCGACGTCTGCGACGGTCAGCATTCAGATCCGCTCCAGCTGGGTGACGACCTCGGCCAGCGCGGACAGCGGCGGCCCGGGCGCAAGCCGGTCGGCGGGAGGGGGCCGGTTCGGCCGGACGAGCTCCCACGCATCGGCACCCACGAGCTCTCGCGCCCGCACCGGCTCACCGTCGATGTCGACGCCGTAGAGGAGCCTCAGCCGGTGCGCGGCGATCTCGCGCAGGATCGGACGTAGGCGGGCGTGGAGGTGGAAGGCGCCGAGCACGGAGAGATCGATGTCGCGGGCGAGTGGCGTCTCGCCGGTGTCAGGCGCGCGGCGCTTCATCTCGGCGAGCGCGCGCTCGAAGGCCGAGGGCGCAGCCGCGGGCGCCCTCACGTTCGTTACGCGCACGAGCGCGAGCAGAAGGACGCCGCAGATGACCACCAGGTAGACATCGAGGAACACCGAGCGCAGCCCGCTGCTCAGGTAGGCGGCGATCCCGGCCGCGATGCTGGCGACGAGGGCCACCTTCAACGCCCGGACGACGATCCAGCTCATGGGCCGCCACCGGTCATGCGGCAGCGCTCTCGGGCGCGAGCAGGTCGGCGCGGATGGAAACCAGCGCTGCGATCGCGTCGTCCTTCAGCTCAGGCCCGATCTGGTGAGGGCTGAACCTCGCGTACTCGAACAGCCGCGTCAATGTCTCGACGGCGCCTTGGCGAACGTCGAGGTCGCGCAGGATCCGAGCCAGGTACTCGAGCGGCGCCTCGGCCGGCGACCGCGGCAGGCCGTGGGAGTCGAGCACGCTCTCCATGCTCGCGTACGCCGCCACCACCGCGCGGCGCGGATCCGGCTCGCGCCGGAGGTCGTCGATGGTCACCTCGACCAACCGGACGAGCGCCGCCTCGAAAGCTTCCTCGTCCTCGGGCCCGTACGTTTCGCGGCGCCGCGCGAGGACGATCCCAGCCACGACCAGCACGACGACGGCTCCGAGCCCGGCGGCGACCGGCCACTCGAACTTGGCCGATCGGACCGACGCCGGTGCAACGCCGCCCGCGCCACTCGGCCGTTGCGGTGCGCCCACGACCGGCTGTTGCTGCCCGGCGTTGTGGCGATGGAAGTGCGTGTGGGTCACGACCCAGTACCCGAACAGCGTCGCGACGAGCATCAGCACCATCACCTTGGCGAAGTTCTTGAGCCAGTGGGACTCCAGCGGCTCTTGCCACGACTGTCGCCGCCGGAAGAAGAGGACGATCACGCCGACGATCATCAGGACATAGACGATCGCGAGCAGCGTCACGAGGCTGTCCTGAAGCGAGGCCGGGACCGAGCGCGTAGAGACGTGGCCGCCGGTGCCGGGGTGCCCGCTGCGGGATGCGAGGGCGACGACCAGCAGCAGCCCGACGAGGCCGAACGCCACAGCCCCCGCTCTCACGGTGCGGTTCACAATCGACCAGAAGCCTATGCGGAGAGACCAGCGGCTACTAGCTGCGCCAGCCGTTCAGGACGCCGATCACCTCGTCGAGCGTCTGACAGATCTGGCCCCCCGCTTCGACGCACCCGTGTACGAACAGGTTCAGGCCGTGGCCTTCGTGGCCGAGCGTGCTGCGCAGATCGGTGAGGAGACCGACGATGCCCTTCTTCGACGGGTCGGCCTGCATCAACGCGTAGAAGATGCCGATCTCGCAGGCCGTGCCGTCATCGACGGAGGGGCCGTCGAGCAGCGCGACGACCGCGTCTGATTCCGAGAGGCCCGTCCAGTCCTTGGCGAAGATCGTGGCCGGAGAGGTGTCGCCGGTCGCGAGCGCGTTCTCGTGAGGGACGAAGACGTCGATGCCCTCCGCCCGGAGGCGTGAGGCGCAGTCGTCGATGAACGACCGCTCGTAGGGCGTGAAGAGCGGCCCGGCGAAGTAGACCCGCACCCGCCGACCCTAACCCGCGCGGGCCCCTCCTTCGGCCGGGAGGCTCCAAACAAATTCCTAACCACTTGCCCGCGGTGGCGTCCCATCGAGATATCCCCATCGATACTCGACCTGGAGTGAGCGCGACGAGATGACTGAGGGCGGGCGCAGCGCTTGGCAAGGCATCGAAGTCCGTCACCTCGCTGCGCTCCAGGCCCTCGCGGAGGAGACGTCCTTCCGCGGCGCCGCCCGTCGGCTCGGCTACTCCCAACCCGCCGTCAGCCAGCAGCTCGCGACCCTCGAGCGGATCGTCGGCAAGAAGCTGGTCAACCGGCCTCGCGTCTCCCACCCGCTGACTCTGACCGACGCGGGCCAGCGCGTCCTCACTTGCGCACGCGCGATCCAGGCGAGCCTTGCGGTGGCGGAGGCGGACCTGCTCGCCGCCGCAGACGGAGGGCCGCTGCGGATCGGCGCGTACCAAACGATCGCGGCGCACCTCCTGCCGCATGTCTTCCGGGAGCTCGCCCACAAGACTCCGAGCATCCGCCTGCTCCTCACCGAGACTCCCGAGGACGAGAAGCTCGCGCGGCTCCTCGACCAGGGAGAGCTCGACCTCGCCTTCGTCGATCTTCCGCTGCGACTGCCGCGCGACTACGCGACCGAGTCGCTCGCGAGCGACGAATACGTGCTCGTTCTCCCCCACGACGCGCCGCGCGCCCGGCGAGGTCGGCCGGTGCAACTCGCCGAGCTCGGAGAGTTCGAGCTGATCGGCTTCAAGAGCTCGGGGAGCACCCATCGGGTGATCGCCTATCTGCGCGGCCGTGGCATCGAGCCTCGATTCGCGCTTCGGTCCGACGACAACAGCGTCGTCCAGG
>DASUXI010000077.1:0-3887 GCA_036377995.1 Gaiellaceae bacterium | reverse complement strand
GATGACGATGCGCGAGCCGGGCGTGACCGACAAGCAGGAGGAGCCCTTCGTCGAGCTCAACGCCGAGGACGCACAGGCGCTCGGCATCGCCGACGGCGACCGGGTGCGGCTCGTCTCCCGACGCGGCGAGCTCGAGGCGCTGGCGGCCGTCGGCGAGCGCGTCCACCCGGGCCTCGTCTGGATGGCGCTCCACTTCGCCCAGGCCAAGGTGAACTGGCTGACGCACGACGTGGGCGACCCGCTGATCGGCACTCCGGAGTACAAGGTGTCCGCCGTGCGCGTGGAGCCCGTGTGATCGGCGAGCCTCGGATCGACGTCGACGAGTGCGAGTCGACCCAGCTGCTGCTGGGCCCCGACGACCCGGAGGGCGCCGTGGCCGTCGCCGACCACCAGACGGCGGGTCGCGGCAGGCTCGGTCGCTCCTGGGTCGCGCCTCCGGGCACGGCGATCACGGTCTCGGTGCTGCTGCGGCCGCCTCACGACCGCAAGCTCGCCCAGGTGTCACTACTCGGTGGTCTCGCGGCCGCGGGGGCGGTGGAGGAGGAGCTCGAGTTCTGGCGCTCGTCCCAGATCAAGTGGCCGAACGACGTCATGGTCAACCGCCGCAAGGTGGCCGGCGTGCTGGCCGAGGCCCGCGACGGCGCCGTCGTGCTCGGGATCGGCATCAACGTCAACCAGACTCGAAACGAGCTGCCGCAGGATGCGCAGCAGCCGGTCGCCTCCCTCCGCACCCTGGACGGCCGCGAGCACGATCGGGCGGCACTCCTGACCGACCTGCTGGAGCGCCTCGAGCGCTTCTACGAGGCATGGCGAGGGGGCGGGCTCGACGCCGTCTTCCACGACCTCGGCTCGCGCGACTTCCTACGCGGCCGGCGGGTCTCGGTCGACGGCGTCACCGGAACGGCGATCGGTATCGCCCGGTCCGGGGCGCTCGAGGTCGAGCTCGACGGGGAGCGCCGCCTGATCGAGGGAGGCGAGGTCGCGTACGAGCGGTGAGGTGTATCGCCAAGCAGACGTTCCAGGAGCCCGCGCCACCAACTCCAGGCAACAGAGAGCCCGCCGGAGCGGGCTCTCTTCGGGCTCCCTTGGGAGGATCCTTGTGCTACTGGCCCATCTTCACGCCGGGCTCTGCCCATTCGAGCTCGATCGGCTGAACGGGCTTGTGGCCGGGGATGTTCGCCGACTTCTTCCACTTGAACGGCGGCAACACCGTCCGGCCGCCGGCGGCGGCGAGCATCATCGCCGTCGCGGTGTACCAGGCGCACCCGGCCGAGATCACGAAGACCCAGCCGGCGACCTGCACCCAGCCGTGGGAGCCGTAGATGAACGCGCCGGCCGCGATGCCGGACCCCGCCGCGAGCGTGCCGAGCACGGCCGCGAGGCTGAGACTCTCGGCGAGCGACGCGAGGAAGCCGGACGCGGTGATCGCGCCGAGCGCAAAGAACCAGAACCCGAGCTCCGGGTTGTGGAACCACGGCGTCGGCGCATGCAACGCCCCTGCCGCGATCATGATGTTGAGGATCCCGTACGCGAGCCAGAACGCGCCCCACATGCCGTGCATGGCGGTCGCGATCGCGTCCCGCGCGCGGTAGGCCCACATCCCTGCGAGGAACTGGGCGAGCCCACCGAACATCGCGGCGAACGGCGCGAGCGCCAGGCCCGAGGTCGGTGTGCCCCACCACCCGGCCATGTTCGAGGCGACGATGAACGTCGCCCCGGCGAAGCCGAACAGTCCGAGCACCGACGGAGCGGCGATGGGCTGCAGGACCACGCGCGTCGCCACTCCGTCGCGGGCGATGTCGAGGTCCGTCTGGCGACGGCTGTCGTGAATCGTGCTGGACATCTGACCCCCTTTCGTGGCGGTGTCTGTGTTGTTGTCGAGATGGATCTACACCCGTTATATATCGCATTACGAAGTGTTTAAACTCCCCCGCCGCGGACACCAAGGAGGCGGATGAAGCTCCCGGAGCCGATCGCGCGTTGGCCCGTCATGCGGCAGCTGCGCGAGGGCGATCCACTCGCTCTCGGGAAGGCCGTGCAGTCGAAGCGCTCGCGTGAGCTGCGCCCGCGGATCGAGGAGGCCGACCACGTCGTGCAGTCGGTCTGCCCCTACTGCGCAGTCGGCTGCGGCCAGCTGGTCTACGTCAAGGACGGCGAGGTCCAGCACATCGAGGGCGACCCGGCGAGCCCGATATCACGCGGCCGCCTCTGCCCGAAGGGGCAGGCGTCGAAGTCGTACGTCCAGAGCCCGCTGCGCGAGTACAAGGTCAAGTACCGCCGGCCCTACGGCACGCGCTGGGAGGAGCTCTCGCTCGACGAGGCGATGGAGATGATCGCCGACCGCATCGTCGAGACACGGGCGGCGACCTGGAAGGAGCAGACGGACGACGGCTCGCCCGCGAACCGCACGCTCGCGATCGGGAACCTCGGCGGCGCCACCCTCGACAACGAGGAGAACTACCTGATCAAGAAGCTGTGCGTCGCCCTCGGGATCGTCCAGGTCGAGAACCAGGCCCGCATATGACACAGCTCCACGGTCCCCAGTCTGGGGACCTCGTTCGGACGAGGCGGCGCGACCACGTTCCAGCAGGACCTGCAGAACGCGGACGTGATCACGATCATGGGCTCGAACATGGCCGAGAACCACCCGGTCGGGTTCCAGTGGGTGATGGAGGCCAGGGAGCGCGGCGCTCGCGTCTTCCACGTCGACCCCCGCTACACGCGGACGAGCGCGATGGCGACCGACTGGATCGGGATCCGCGCCGGCTCCGACATCGCCTTCCTCGGCGGCGTCGTGAACTACATCCTCGAGCACGAGCGCTATTTCAGGGAGTACGTCGAGCACTACACGAACGCCCCGGTGATCATCGACGGGGAGTTCAGGGACACCGAGGACCTCGACGGCTTCTTCTCCGGCTGGGACGCCGAGCAGGGGCAGTACGACGTCTCGAGCTGGCAGTACGCCGGGATGGAGGTGCACGGCGCCGCCGGCCAGCGTGAGGAGGGCTTCCGGGCGACGAAGGGCGAGCAGTCGGGCCACGGCGGCCACGGAGCCGGGCTCAGGCACGGCGAGCCGCCGCAGGAGGACCGGACCCTCCAGCACCCGCGCTGCGTCTTCCAGCTGCTGAAGAAGCACTACCGCCGCTACACCCCGGAGTTCGTCGCGGCGACCTGCGGCTGCAGCGTCGAGGACTTCCTCCAGGTGGCCCGCGCGCTGACGGAGAACTCGGGGCCGGAGAAGACCGGCGCCTTCTGCTACGCGGTCGGCTGGACGCAGCACACGGTCGGCGTCCAGATCATCCGCACCGCGGCGATCATCCAGCTCCTGCTCGGCAACATCGGACGGCCGGGCGGCGGGATCATGGCCCTGCGCGGGCACGCCTCGATCCAGGGCTCGACGGACATCCCGACCCTCTACAACATCCTGCCCGGCTACCTGACGATGCCGCACGTCGGCGCCTACAGGGACCTGCGGCACTACATCGAGTCCAACACGTCGCCCACCGGCTGGTGGGGCCACTTCAAGTCGTACTTCGTCAGTCTGATGAAGGCGTACTTCGGTGAGAACGCGACGACCGAAAACGACTTCCTCTTCGAGCGGCTGCCGCGGATCGACGACGACAACTCCGCCTACTGGACCGTCGAGCAGATGCTGAAGGGGAAGGTGAAGGGCTACATCATCGCCGGCGAGAACCCGGCGGTCGGTCACGCGAACGGCAAGGCGCAGCGGCTCGGGCTCGCCAAGCTCGACTGGCTCGTCGTGCGCGACATGGTCGAGATCGAGACGGCGAGCTTCTGGTACGACTCGCCGGAAGTCGAACGTGGCGAGCTCCGGCCGGAGGACATCGAGACCGAGGTCTTCATGATGCCCGCCGCCGGCAACGCGG
>DASUXI010000076.1:0-2096 GCA_036377995.1 Gaiellaceae bacterium | reverse complement strand
CACACCACCTGCGCGGCGCACGGCTACGACCTCTACTACCTGAACGGCCTCGCCGGCGATCGTCGCTCGATGGCGGCCGCCGACGATCCGTCACTCGCCTGGATCCGTCCGGCCTGGTCCGAGCTCGAGCCCGATCCGCGGGTTCCGCTCGTGACCCTCGACGGCCCGGGCGCATGACCGTAAGCGTTGCCAACGCGCCGTGCAGCTACGGCGCATTCGAGATCACGGTGGGCGTCCTCCCGGACGTGCCCGACGCCGAGCACGTGCTCGGGGCGATCGCCGCGGCCGGCTACGCGGGGACCGAGCTGGGGCCGCCGGGATATCTCGGGGATGCGCAAGTGCTGCACGACCGCTTCGAGCGCAACGGGCTCGCCCTCGTCGGCGGTTACATCCCGATCGGATTCAGCGAGCCGGAGCACTGGGAGGAAGATCTGGCGGCGATGAGCGCGACCCTGGACCTCTTCGACGCGGCGGACGGATCGGAGGCGAAGCCCGTGCTCGCCGACGGCGGGTCGGAGAACCGCATCCGTTTCCCGGGACGTGCCGCGGCCGACCCGTCGATCGGGCTCGACGACGCAGGCTGGCAGCGGCTCGCCGAGGGTGTCGCGCGCGCAGCGGAGCTCGCCCGCGGCCGGGGCTTCGAGCCCACGTTCCATCACCACACGGCCACGTTCGTCGAAGCGCCATGGGAAATCGAGCGAATGCTGGAGCTCACCGACGTCGGGCTGCTCCTGGACACGGGGCATCTCGCGCTCGGCGGCGGCGACCCGACGCAGGCCCTGCGCGACTGGGGCGCGCGGATCAACCACGTGCACGTCAAGGACGTGCGAAACGACGTGCTCGCGGGCGTCATCGCCGACCAGGCCGACATGCCGGAGGCCTGGCGGCGCGGCGTCTTCTGCGAACTCGGGACGGGGGACGTCGACCTGGGCGCTTTCTTCGCAGAGCTGGCGCGGTCGGGCTACTCCGGGTGGCTCGTGGTCGAGCAGGACATGGTTCCCCAGTCCGCCGCGGATGCAGCGGAGGCCGAGGCATCGCAGGTGCGCAATCGCCGCTGGCTCACCGAGCACACGGGTCTCTAGCGCCGTTTCCCCTGCCGGTTGGGACAGGGTAAAAAGGTAGGGGTCAGGAGGTGGGGGTCAGACCCCGGTTCATTGGGACACGCCCCCATCGGGTCTGGAGATCGCGCTGAAAGCGTGACTTTGTCTCCACAGCCCGCCTAGCCCAGGCCGCCGAGGGCCCGCGTCCAGCCAATCAAGGCGGAAGCCGATCCCGCCGCTCAGCCGCGCGCCTCCTCGTAGTCCTCTCTCGCCTGCCGGACGGCCGGGACCTCGGACACCTCGGCCACCGGCACGTCCCACCAGCTCTCGTAGCTCGGGACGCCCTCGTAGCGGTCGACCTCGACCGCGAGGACGATCGTCGACTCCGCCTCACGCGCCTCGGCGAGCCCGGACCGCAGCTCCTCGATCGTGCCGCAGCGGATGACGCGCGCCCCCAGCGACTCGGCGTGGGCCGCCAGGTCGACCGGGAGGAGTGGCGCTTGCGGGTCGTCGCTGTCGAGGCCGAGCGAGCCGTTGTGCCGGTAGCGGTACTGCGTGCCGAACCCGTCGGTCCCGAGCGAGCGGGAGAGCGAGCCGATCGAGTTGAAGCCGTGGCTGTCGACGAGGACGATCGTCAGCTTCACGCCCTCCTGGACCGCTGTGACGATCTCGCTCGACAGCATCAGGTAGGAGCCGTCGCCGACGAGGACGTAGACCTCCCGCTCGGGCGCGGCCATCTTCACGCCGAGCCCGCCGGCGATCTCGTAGCCCATGCACGAGTAGCCGTACTCGACGTGGTAGCCCTTCGGGCCCCCTGTGCGCCAGAGCTTGTGCAGGTCGCCGGGCATCGAGCCCGCAGCGCAGACCACCACGTCCGCGGGCTCGGCGCTGTCGTTGACCGCGCCGATGACCGCACTCTGCGCCGGCAGCGGCTCGTGCTCGAGACCGTACAGCCGGGTCACCTCGGCGTCCCACTCGCGGTTCAGCCGGGCCGCCTGCTCGCGATACGACGGATCGACCTCGTGGCCGGCGACGGCGTCGGCCAGGAGCTCGAGC
>DASUXI010000075.1:0-12857 GCA_036377995.1 Gaiellaceae bacterium | reverse complement strand
CACGCGGCGTCGCTGCGTCAGGCTTTCGCCCATTGCGCAAGATTCCCCACTGCTGCCTCCCGTAGGAGTCTGGGCCGTGTCTCAGTCCCAGTGTGGCTGATCGTCCTCTCAGACCAGCTACGGATCGTCGCCTTGGTAGGCCGTTACCCCACCAACAAGCTAATCCGCCGCGGGCTCATCCTCGGTCGGAGGCCGAAGCTACCTTTTCCGTCGAATCCGAAAATTCGAAGGGCCATCCGGTATTAATCCGGGTTTCCCCGGGCTATCCCAGTACCGAGGGCAGATTACCCACGTGTTACTCACCCGTTCGCCGCTTTCCCCGGGGCCGAAGCCCTGGTTCTCGCTCGACTTGCATGTGTTAAGCGCGCCGCCAGCGTTCGTCCTGAGCCAGGATCAAACTCTCCGTGAAAGAGTGATTGCCGACTCCACAAGGGTGCCGGCGATCTTTTTCACTTTGAGCTTGTGCTCAAAGTCTGCCTCTGCAAGAGAGGCATGACAGGTTAAAGCCTCGTCGGCCCGAAAACGGGTCGCCGAGGTCTCGACGTAAACGCTGCTGAGTTTTCAAAGACCGTCGCTGCGTGTGGCGTAAAAAAGCCTCCGACTCGCGCCAGAGGCCCAGGGAAGCTCGGAAACTTTCGTCGTATCCGCTGCGTCCTGAGGGCGCTCCAGTGTCGAGGTACGGGAACCGTCCTACACCACCCTATCGGGCAGCCGGGGCATGATAGCAACCGAGAGGGCTCCGTCAAACCGTAGAAAACCGCATGAACCGACGCTTCCCGGCCTGGACGAGAGCGCCCTCGAGCCGGGCCCGCGGGAGATCGTTCTCCGCGACGGCCTCCCCGTCGATCTTGACTCCGCCCTGCGCGATCAGCCGTCTGGCCTCGCTCGTCGAGCCGATTCCGAGATGCGCGACGAGCAGGGCCGGCAGGTGAACCGGATCGCCCTCCGGCAGAGGTGCCTCCGGAACCTCGTCGGGTGCCTGGTGCTCGCGGACGACGCGTGTGAAGTGCTCCTCCCCGCGCCGCGCGCCGCCTTCCCCGTGCCATCGCGTGACGACCTGCCGCGCGAGCTCGAGCTTCCATCGCATCGGGTCGTCCGGGTGCGTCCCTCCGCCGCCCAGCAGGTCCCACCACTGAGGGAGCGCCATGTCCGGAATCGACATCGTCTTGCCGAACATCTCCTCGGGCGGCTCGTTGATGCCGATGTAGTTCCCACGGGACTTCGACATCTTCTCCACTCCGTCGAGCCCGACGAGGAGCGGATAGGTCATGACGAGCTGCGGGCTCAGGCCGTAGTCCTGCATGACGTCGCGGCCCGCGAGCAGGTTGTAGAGCTGATCCGTCCCCCCGATCTCGACGTCCGCCTCGATCGCGACCGAGTCGTACGCCTGCATGAGCGGATAGAGGAGCTCCGAGATCGAGATCGGCTCGCGTGCGGCAAAGCGCTTTGCGAAGTCGTCGCGCTCCAGGATCCGGGCGACGGTGATCGTCCGTGCGAGCCGCACGACCTCCGCGTACGAGAGCTTCCCGAGCCACTCGCCGTTGAACCGGATCTCCGTGCGCTCGCGGTCGATCACCCGAAACGCCTGCTCCGCGAACTCCGTCGCGTTCGCGTCGAGCATCTCGCCCGGCAGGACCGGCCGTTCCTCGGACCGGCCCGAGGGATCGCCGATGCGCGCCGTGTAGTCGCCGATGATGAGCACCACCGTGTGCCCTGCCTGCTGGAACTCCGCGAGCCGGTCGAGCACACAGGCGAACCCGAGGTGGATGTCCGGTGCGGTCGGGTCGATGCCGAGCTTGACGCGCAGCGGACGGCCGAGCGTCAGCTTCCGCTCGAGCTCACCTTCGGGCAGGACGTCGACCGCGTGGCGCGTGAGATCGGCGATGCTCACGGGCGCGAGTCTAGTTCGCTGTCTTCGACAGGTTCTCGATCTCGATCGGCTCGAAGCCGTCCGCCGGCTCGAAGCCGAACACCTGCGCGAGAAAGGAGAGATGCGCCTCGAGGGCACGCTTGACGTTCTCCGCCTTGCGGAAACCGTGACCCTCGCCCTCGAATGCGATGTACGCATAGGGAACGCCGCGACGCTCGAGCGCGTCGACGATCTCCTCGGCCTGAGCCGGTGGAACGACCTTGTCGTCGAGCCCCTGGAGCAGCAACAGAGGGCGCGAGATCGAGTCGGCGTGAGTGATCGGCGAGCGATCGCGGTAGAGCTCGATCGCCTCCGGCCACGGGCCGACGAGATACGCGTCGTATTGAGACTCGAACTTGTGGGTCTCGTCGTGGAAGGTGACGAGATCGGCGACGCCGAAGTACGAAGCCCCCGCGGCGAACTCGTGACGAAGGGCAAGTGCGAGGAAAGTCGTGTAGCCGCCGGCGCTGCCGCCGGTGATCTCGATGCGCGCCTGATCCACGTCGCCCCGTTCGCTCAGGAACCGGGCGGCCGCGGCACTGTCCTCCACGTCGATGACGCCCCACTGTCCACGCAGGCGATCCCGATACTCCCGTCCGTAGCCGGTGCTCCCACCGTAGTTCAGGTCGACGACAGCGATCCCACGGCTCGTGAACGCCTGGATGTCGAGGTCGAGCGCCGTGGACACGTTCGCGGTCGGGCCGCCGTGCACGGACACGACGAGGGGCGGCAGCTCGTCTGGCGGGCCGGCGAAGTCGGGATTCCTCGGCGGGTAGTAGAACCCGTGAGACGGGAGATCGTCGGCGCCGGGGAACACGATCGGCTCCGCTACCGACAGGTATCGACCGTCGAGCTCGAGATCGGTCGAGCGCTTGATCACCGTCTGCGAGCCGGAGCTCAAGTCGAGCTTGACGATCTCGGCCGGAGTCCTCGGTGACGCGGCGGGAAAGGCAACGAGCATCCCCGCGCTTCGGAGCGACGGCGAAAAGAAGCTGCTGTACGGGAGCTCGACGTGCTCGAGGCCGCCGCTACCCGGATCGAGGACGTCCAGGCCGTCGACCGCGTCGCGCGTGAAGACGCACGCGATCCTCCCGTCGGCGAGGAACGCGTAACGCGTGAGATCGAAGACCCACTGCGGGAAGCCCAGCTCCGCCCGCTCGGAGGTCAGCGCACACACCTCTCCGTCGCGCTCGACATAGAGGTTCGACCAGCCCGTTCGGTCGGAGACGAAATGCAGGAGCCCGGAAGGGCTCCACTCCGGCTGGAAGATCGATTCGCTGTCCGACCCGGCGACGAGCCGTTCGCCGGTCAGCGTTCCGTCAGGAGCGAGGTCCGCCACAACCAGCTCCGTGCCTTCGAAGGGCACACGTGGGTGATCCCAGGCGAGAAACGCGATCCGTGTCCCGTCAGGGCTGGGCCGCGGTGCCGCGTAGAAGTCGCGCCCGGCGGCGACGACACGCGGCTCGGCCGAGCCGTCGGTCGGAAGGACGACGAGCTCGTTGACGGGCTCTCCATCCCCGTGGGACTCCCGGACACAGACGATCAGCCGGCCTTCGGCGAACACGCGCCCGTCCGCATAACGCAGCGCGTGCGGGGCGTTCGGCTGGGGAGTGATCGGGCGTGTTTCTCCCCCGGGGGCGTCGATCCGGTACAGGCGGCTGTCGTCGAAGCTCGAGCAGAAGACGATGCTGCCGTCCCGGAACCAGGCACCGCCTCCGTACTCGTGCACGCGGGTCCGAACGTTGAAGCCGGCCGGGACGACGTCGACCGCCGCGCCGTCGTGAGCCTCGAACACGAGCGCTGTCCGACCCTGCTCCTGTGGACGGCTCTCCGTCCAGTAGATCCCCTCGCCGCTGACGTCGAGCCAGCCGAACGAGACCGAGCCCTCGCTTGCGACGAGATCGGTCGTGATCGGCGAGCGCCAGGACCCGTATGGGGCAACGGTTGCCACGGCCGCCAACGTACAGCAACTGCCCTGAAGGCGTTGGAGACGAGGCTCGGAGCGAACCAGATGGACACGGATGGCGAACCACCTCGATGAGCGAGACTCTCCGGCGCATGCCGCGCTCCTTCGCGCACCTCTCGGACGAGGCCGTCGTCGCCCTCGTTGCACGCTCGGATCAGTCGGCGCTCGCAGAGCTCTACGACCGTTTCGGCCGCGTCGCGTACGGCGTGGCGCTCCGGATCCTCCGCGACGAGAAGCTCGCAGAGGATGCCGTCCAGGAGGGATTCCTGACCGCCTGGCGGAACGCCGACCGCTTCATGCCCGAGCGCGCGAAGGCGAGCACCTGGCTGCTCACCTTCGTCCGCCGCCGCGCCGTCGACCTCGTGCGCCGCGAGGACCGGCGACGCGCGGACTCGCTCCCGGCGGACGCCGAGCTCCCCTCCACGGACTCGGCCGAGGACGACGCCTGGCTCCGGTTCGAGCGCGAGCGCGTCCAGGCGGCGCTGAAGCAGCTCCCCGACCAGCAGCGTGAGGCGCTCGAGCTCGCCTACTACGGCGGCTTCAGCCAATCGGAGCTCGCGGAGAGGCTCGGACAGCCCGTGGGTACCATCAAGAGCCGCATGTTTGCGGGCCTCAGCCGGCTCCGCGAGTTGCTGGCAGACCCCCCAGGAGAGACGGCATGGAAGCCGACCTTCACGACCTGACAGCCGCCTACTCCCTGGACGCGCTCGACCCCGAGGACGCGCGCGCCTACGAGGCGCATCTCGCGCGCTGCGATCGCTGCCGCGCGGAGCTCGCGGAGCTCACGGCGGCAGCTACGGCGCTCGCGTTCGCCGCTCCCGCGCCGGCACCGTCGCCGGAGCTTCGCGCGCGCATCCTCCGGGAAGCAGGCCGCGAGCGCTCGAACGTCGTCCCGCTCCGCGCCCGCTGGGCGACGCCGGTCACGGCGATCGCGGCCGTGGCGGCGTGTGCTGCGGTCGGGCTCGGAATCTGGGCGGCATCGCTCTCCGGGAAACTCGACCGCCGCGAGGCGGCGCTCTCGCGGCAGGACCGGGTCGCCCGCATCGTCGCCAGCCCGGGCTCGCGGCGCGTGGCCTTCTCGCAGGGAACCCTCGTCGTCACCAGCGCGGGCGAGGCAGCCCTCCTGCTCCGCAATCTCGCGCAACCCGGCTCGGGCCGCACCTACGAGGCCTGGGTGGCCGACGGCGGCGCGCCACGTCCGGCCGGCCTGTTCAAGGGAGGGGACGTGGTCGCGGTCCCGCTCGAGCAACCGGTCGGCAAGGCTGCGACCGTGATGGTCACGAGGGAGAAGGCCGGCGGCACCAACGCTCCCACCCAGACACCTTTCGTCGTCGTGCGGAGCAGCGCCCAGAGCTAGAGTTCGCCGCTTGTTCGGGCGTAAGCGCAAGGCGGGAGCCGGTCGCCGGAGGATTCGCAAGCTCCGGCTCACCGTCATCCTCCTGATCCTCGCGTTCCTCGGGGTCACGTCGTTCACGTTCGGCATGATCACGGCCGTTGCGAGCCAGATCCCGAACTGCGATCCCGCGCGGGTCCCTCGGGAGGTCGACGGCCACATCTACGCGAGCGACCACAAGACCATCCTGGCCACCCTTCGCGGGGCCGAGAGCAGGATCGTCGTCGGCTCGAACCAGATCGCACCGATCATGCGACAGGCAATCGTGGCCATCGAGGACAAGCGCTTCTACCGGCATCGGGGCGTCGACCTGCGCGGGATCGGGCGCGCGATCTGGGCCGACGTCACGAGCAAGAAGGTCGTGCAGGGCGGCTCCACGATCACGCAGCAGTTCGTCAAGAACTCCTGCGTCACCTCGCAGCGCACGATCAGCCGCAAGCTGAAGGAGGCGGCGCTCGCCTGGCAACTCGAGCAGCGCTGGTCGAAGGACCGGATCCTGACCGCGTACCTGAACACGATCTACTTCGGGAACGGGGCGTACGGGATCCAGCGGGCGGCGCAGACGTACTTCAACAAGCCCGCCGCGAAGCTGACACTGCCCGAGGCCGCTCTCCTCGCCGGGATACCGGCCGATCCGTCCCGCTACGACCCGGTCACGAATCCGCAGACCGCGCGGGCGCGCCGCCTCGAGGTGCTGGACGCGATGCAGGGGCAGAACGAGATCACGAAGCTCGACGTCCAGGCCGCCGACCGGTCCGCACTCCCTCGCGCGTCAGATGTCCGCTTGCCGGGAATCCAGGGGCCGGCGCCGTATTTCGTCAACTACGTCAAGCAACAGCTGATCGAGCAGTACGGAACGCGGCGCGTCTTCGGCGGCGGCCTCAACGTCCACACCAGCATCGACCTGCGCCTGCAGAAGCTAGCCCGACGCGCGATCGAGCGGGTGCTGAATGAGCCGAACGGGCCGTCCGCCGCACTGGTGGCGATCCGCCCGCGGACCGGGGAGATACTCGCGATGTACGGCGGGGACAACTTCAGACAGAGCCAGTTCAACCTCGCCGTCCAGGGCGAGCGTCAGCCCGGCTCGTCCTTCAAGCCGTTCGTGCTGGCCACAGCGCTCCAGCAGGGGATCGCGCCGACGACGACCTTCGCCTCCAAGCCGGTCTCGATCTTCATCGGGGACAAGTACTGGCCCGTCCACAACTACGAGAACTCGTACATGGGCTCGGCCAGCCTGGCGACGGCGACTGTGGTGTCGGACAACAGCATCTACGCGCAACTGACGCAACTCGTCGGGCCCGCGAACGTCGCCCGCACCGCGCGGCGGCTCGGGATCACCCGGCACCTCAATCCGTACTTCGCCATCGGGCTCGGAGCCGATCCCGTCAGCCCGCTCGAGATGGCCCGCGCATTCTCCACTTTCGCGAACGGCGGCCGCCGAATCGACGGAGCCGCGTTCGGGAACCGCCCGCGCGCGATCGTGCGCGTCGACAACGCGCGCGGCCGGGTGATCGACGACAACCGGCCCGTGAACCGGCCTATCCTCTCTCCCGGCGACGACGCGGTGCTGACCGGGATTCTCGAAGACGTGATCCGCTCCGGCACGGGTCGCCGGGCGCAGCTTCCCGACCGGGTCGCCGCCGGCAAGACTGGCACGACCGAGAACTACGGCGACGCCTGGTTCGTCGGCTACACGCCGGACCTGGCGACCGCAGTCTGGGTCGGCTATCCGAACAAGCTCGTCCCGATGCTCAGCCAGTACCACGGGCAGGCCGTCGCGGGCGGGACGTTCCCTGCGGAGATCTGGCGCGTCTTCAACCAGATGGCGCTCGCCGGAACTCCACCCGACTCGTTCCCCTCGTATCCGTACCAGTCGTCGGCGGCGAGGCGCGTCGTCTGGCGCGACGGACGACTACAGCTCGACAACGGCTACTGCAAGTCCACGTCGCTCGTCTCGTACTTCAGCGGCCGCGGGCCGAGCCGCACGGCGGACTGCAAACCGAACGAGGTCGACATCCCGAGTGTCGTCGGGATGACGATCTTGCATGCGAAGCGCAGACTCGCCGCGCAACCGCTGACTCCGAACATCGTCTACAAGCCCGCGCAGCCGAAGCAACGGCTCGACCTCGTGCTCGCTCAGTTCCCGAAGCGCGGGCGTGCATCCTCATACGACAAGATCACCCTCGTGCTCGCGAAGCCACAGCACGGCGTCGTCCCGAACGTGGTCGGGCTGACGATCCGGCAGGCCCGGGCCCGAATCCTGGCGCTCGGCTTCGTCCCCGTGCAGGACCGTACGGCCGACGGGCCTGCAGGCCTCGTGCTGGCGCAGACGCCGCCGCCGCGGGTCGCGGGTGCGACGCGCCTGCAGATCAGGCTCGTCGTCGGCCACGGCTGAGGTACGGCGAGCCGGCCTCGACGTAGCGCCACGGCAACTCGACCGCGCGGGTGATGCCGATCCGCGGGCCGGCCTGGATCTCGGGCTGCGCGGTGCGCTGCTCGAGCCGGAACGGAGGAGCGTCGAGTGCGACGCCGTCGTGATCGCCTGTGACACCGAGCGCCTGGCAGAGCTTCCCTGGTCCCGAGCAGAGCGAGCGCGGGTCCTCCACTCCGCGCCGACGCCGTTGCAGGGTGAGACCGGCCGTCGGCTCGAGCGCCCGGATCAGGGCCGCCTCGGCCTCGCCTTCGCCGCCGCAGACGAGGTTCAGGCACCAGTGGATTCCGTAGGAGCGGTAGACGTAGGCGTGGCCGGGCGGCCCGAACATGACCGCGTTCCGCTCCGTCCGGCCGCGGTAGCCGTGACTCGCCGGGTCCTCCCGGTCGTAGGCCTCCACCTCCACGATCCGCCCTCCGACCCCGTCGACGAGCAGCGTGACGCCGATCAGTTCTGGAGCGACCTCGTGGACGCTGCGCGCGAAGAACTCACGCGTCAGCATATGTCTGGGAGTCGTAGCGAACCAGAGCGGGGAAGGCAGCCGCCAGCAGCAGGCAGCCGGCAACACAGGCGACGCCGCCGGAGACGATCGAGAAGCGGAGGCTTGTCGCCGCGGCGAGCCCGCCGGCCTCGAGATTCCCCACGGACGGGGCAGCCGCAACCTGCATGAACTCGATCCCGGACACGCGCCCGAGCATCTCGCTCGGAGTGATCCTGTAGACCATCACCGAGCGCAGGATCGCGCTGATCTGATCGCCGACGCCCGCGACGGCGAGGAGGAGCAGGGCGAGCCAGAACTGCTGCGCAAACCCGAACGCTGCGATCGCCGCCCCCCAGAGTGACGCGGCCACGACGACGCCGAGCCCCTGGCGGCGCACGTGTCGCAACGGTCCCGAGAGCAGCGAGACGATCAGGGCGCCCGCCGCCGGCGCCATGTACAGGTATCCGACGAGCGACGCGTCCCCGAACCGGTGCACCGCGAGGGCGGGAAACAACGCGCTCGGCATGCCGAAGATCATCGCGTTCGTGTCCACGAGGAAGAAGCCGAGGATCACGGGCTGACGCCGGACGTAGCGGAAGCCCGTCGCGATCGAGCTCCAGCTCGGCCGGTCAGCGTCCTCGCGGGCGACGAGGCGGGGCAGCAGGGAGACCGCGGCGATCGCCCCGGCGTACGACAGGGAGTCGCCGAGGTAGAGCCACTTCAGGTCGACGAGCTTGATCAGGACGCCCGCGACCGCGGGGCCGCCCACCGCCCCGAGCTGCGACGTGACGCTGTTCAGCGCGGACGCGGCCATGAACTGGGGCTCGTCGACGAGCTGCGGGGTCATCGACCGCTGGGCGCCGACGCCGATGCTGAACGAAGCCGAGATGACGAGCTGGAAGACGTAGAGCGCCCAGACGTGCGGGTTGTCGAGCGCAGCGTTGGCCGCGAGCCCGAGGCTCCCGATGACCATCCCCGACTGTTGCACGAGCATCACGCGCCGGCGGTCGAACGCGTCCGCGAGCGCGCCGCCGATCACCGTCAGCGTGATGAGCGGGATGAGGTGCGTCAGCGAGATGAGACCGACTGCGAGAGTCGATCCTGTGAGCTGATACATCTGGTACGCCAGCGCGACCTCGGCGATCTCCGTGCCGATGAAGGAGATGCCTTGCGCGAACCACAAGCGGCGGAAGGCCGGGTAACGGCGAAGCGGCGTGACGTCGAGCGCGAACCCGGATGCACGCTGGCGCCAGCTGCGACGTTCCGCCGCGGCGACGCCTGGCTCGTCTGTCAAAAGAGCTTCGAGTCGTCCGGTTTCGCGCTGGCCTCGAGCAGCCGGCGGGCGCGGCGGCCGAGGTCGTTCAGGTCGACCCGTCCCTGCTCGGTCTGCTCGGCGAGACGCTCGGCGAGGTCAAGAGCCTGGTCGACGATCGGCGAGCCGCCGACCGTGTCGTGGCCCATATCGTGCAGGATCGTGCGCTCGGTGCGCGAGGCGACGATCGGGTCGGGCACCCCTTCGATCCACACGCGGGTGCGACGACCATGGCCGCGCTCGCCCTCGCCGAGCGGCTCGAGAGCGTAGATCTTGTCGGCGCGCGCGTACTTGCCGAAGCCGAGGAAGATCATGCGCGTCGCCTCCGCCATGGCTGGATTATCTACGAGCTATGCGAGCGCGCCGCGCAGGACTTCGACCACCCGCTCCTGATCCGCCGGCTCGATCTGCGTGAAGAACGGCAGCGCCATCGTCCGCGCGGCCGTGTCCTCCGCCACCGGGCACAGACCTCGAGCGAAGCCGTAGCGCTCGCGCATGTACGGCTGCAGGTGAATGCACGGCACGTACTCGGCCGTCGCTACTCCCTCGTGCCTGAGGGCGTCCATCACCGCGGCACGGTCCAGGCCGGCGGCGAGCTTGACGACGTAGACGAACCAGGATCGCCGATGCTCCGCATCGTCCACGGAGGGAGCTTCGACACCGTCAACGCCGGCGAGCAGATCGCCGTAGCGATGCGCGGCTGCCGACCGTAGCTCGAGGATGCGGTCCAGCTTCTCGAGCTGCGCCAGGCCGATCGCGGCCTGAATGTCGGTCCAGCGGTAGTTGAGCCCCAGGCGGACGTGATGGAACCAGCCGCCACCACCGTCGTACGACCGTCCCTGGTTGCGCAGGCTGCGCAGGAGCTGCCATTCCTCCTCGGAGTGCGTCGTGACGACGCCGCCCTCGCCCGTCGCCATCTGCTTGTTCGGATAGAACGCGAACACCGCCGAGGGCCCGTGACCGCCGAGCGCCGTGCCTCGGTACTCGGCGCCGAGCGACTCACAGGCGTCCTCGATCAGTCGCAGCCCGTGACGCTCGGCAATCCCGCGCAGCTCGTCGAGCTCGCATGGGTACCCGAACATGTCGACGGCCACGATCGCGCGGGTCCGCTCCGTGACCGCCGCCTCGACCGCGGCGGGGTCCATGTTCAGCGTCACCGGGTCGACGTCCGCGAAGACCGGCGTCGCCCCCTCGAGGATGAAGCAGTTCGCCGACGCGACGAACGACAGGGGCGACGTGATCACCTCGTCTCCCGCGCCGAGCCCCGCGATCCGGCACAGCAGATGAAGGCCCGCCGTCCCGCTGGAGAGCGCCGCCGCGTACGGGGCGCCCACTCGCTCGGCAACCTGCTCCTCGAAGCGGTCGATCCACGGGCCGAGCGAGAGGCGGCCGGACCGCAGCACCTCGAGGACGAGCTCTTCCTCCCGCTCGTCGAGCCACGGCCGGGAGAGCGGAAGGCTTTCCCGGACTACCTCGGTCACGCGTTCGCTTTGGCGGGTTCCGTCGTCGCGTACTCGAGCCAGTGCGACCAGCGCTCGCTCCTGCCGCGCACCGTGTCCAGGTACGCCTTCTGGATCGCAAGCGTTACCGGCCCGGGCGGTCCGATCGGCTGGTCGTCGACCTCGCGCAGCGGCGTTACCTCGGCTGCGGTGCCGGTCATGAACACCTCGTCGGCCAGATACAGATCCGTGCGGATCAGCTGCTTCTGGACGACGGAGAAGCCCAGGTCCTGTGCGATCTGGATGATCGTGTCGCGCGTGATCCCCGGCAGGATCGAGGCCGACAGGTCCGGTGTGTAGATCGTCCCGTCCTTGACGAGGAAGACGTTCTCGCCCGAGCCGTCCGCGACGAATCCGTCCTCGGTAAGGAGGATCGCCTCGTCGTAGCCGGCGCGGTTCGCCTCCATGACGGCGAGCATCGAGTTCAGGTAGATGCCCGTCGCCTTCGCGACGTGCGGGATGACGTTCGGGCCGACACGCGCCCACGATGAGATCTTGGCGCGGATTCCCTTCTCGATCCCCTCGGCGCCGAGGTACGTGCCCCAGGGCCAGCTCATGATCACCACGTCGACCGGATTGTCGGCCGCGGCCACGCCCAGCTCGCCGTAACCGAAGAACGCAAGCGGCCGCAGGTAGCACTCGTCGACCCCGTTCGTCCTGATCAGCTCCGTCGAAGCCGCGTGCAGGTCGGCGACGGTGTACGGCAGCGTCATGTTCAGGAGCTGCGCGGAGTTCTGCAGGCGCTGGAGGTGCTCGGTCAGGCGGAAAACCGCGCTGCCTTTCGGGGTCTCGTACGCACGGATGCCCTCGAACACGCCCGAGCCGTAATGGAGCCCGTGGGAGCCGACATGGATCTTGGCGTCGGCCCAGTCGATGAGCTCGCCGTTCATCCAGATCTTCTCGAGTTCCTGCATTCGACGCTTCTCCTTTTGGAAGGATCGCTGGGAGGAGACAAATTCTAGCCGCGGGGCCTGCCGTCAACCTCCCCCGGACTACTGGTCCAGGAGCAGGTCGGCGGTCTCGGCCCGCGTCAGACTGATGAGTTGCTGGGGTGCCAGGCCGACGATGTGGCGCTCTGAGCCCGCTTCGAGCCACACGATGTGCACGGTAAGTGCCGTTTGGTCGACGAGGACACGGGCACTCTCGAACGGGAACGCCGGAGCCGGCGCGGGACGAAGCCCGGCCGAGCCCGAGGCCGCGGCGAGCTTGCCGCGGTCGACCTCACGCGCCCCCGGGACGAGGGCGACGACCGTCGAGCCGTCGGCCTCGAAGCCGGCCGCGAAGAGCGCAGTCCCTGCGGGCGAGTCGACTCCCGGCGCGAGCTCCTCGATGCGCCCTTCGACGTGGGCGGCCCGCAGGAAGGCGGCGATCTGCTCGACCGGCTCGGGCCACATGGTCAGAAGAGCCCAGGCAGGAAGCGATGCGGTGTGTGTCGCCGATACTCGACGTAGTCGGGGAACCGTGCCGTGAGCGCCCGCTCCTCGACTCCCGACTTCGCCCACCAGAGGACGGCGAGCGCCGCCACGAGGACGAGGGACATGATGCTGAACGCCAGTGAGAGCCCCGAGAAGGCGAGGATTCCGCCGCCGTACATCGGGTGTCGTGCGTACCGGTAGGGCCCCGATTCGACCCGTGCGGCGCCCGAGGGCGGCGTCGTGAAGGCCGTGAACGAGCTTCCGAGCGAACGGTGTGCCCAGAGGGCGAACGCGACGCCTGCAACCGCCAGCGCAAAACCCGCGATGCGAAACGGCGTCCGCACCGGCTCGGGCCATTCCGGGGGCACGAGCCACGCGACGGCGATCACCCCTATCAGTGCGAACTGCGCGACGACCCAGCCGACGCCGCGGTCGCGGAGCTCACTCCAGC
>DASUXI010000074.1:0-7407 GCA_036377995.1 Gaiellaceae bacterium | reverse complement strand
GCGGCGCAGCCATGCCGCCAGGCGGGCGGGCCCCGCGATCCACGCGGCGAAGATGATCCCGAGCCCGTAGATCACGGCGTTGATTCCGACGTTGCGCAACAGCTGCGTGCCGATCGCCCACGAGGCGCTCACGGCGTCCTTTGCGTCCGCGTTGGTGGTCAGCGCGTTGACGAGATAGTCGCCCGCGTAGCGCCGGACGACGAGCACGATCAGCCCGACGGAGAGAACACCGATACCGGCTCCCATCAACAGCGTCCGGCGGCGGCCCCGGGCTATCCAGATCGCTGCGGCGTAGAGCGCGAGCACCAGGAAGAAGAGGAAGTAGCTCAGCACGCGTACCACCTTGACCCCGGTCCGCGCAGTCTCTAGCTGGTTGCCCTTCATGATCAAGAGCTGGCCGGCGTCGGCGGGCAGCCGAGCTTCGAGCCTCGAGCCCAGCCCGGTCTCCTGGCCGAGCTGCTCGACAAGGGGACGTAAGTTCAGGACGACGTTTCCGCCGGTCGAGACGAGGATTCCCTTCTTGCCGTCGATAACGGCCATGAAGAGCTGGTGTGCGCGGCGGTTCGCCTCCTTCCAGAGCTTCTGCACGCGGGGCCGCGCGAGCAGCCGATCGGCCGCACGGACGGCGACGTCGTGCAGGGCGGCTGCGAGCGGAGCGCCCAGCGCCTTGGCCTGCGGCGGGAGCCGTTGCTCGAGCCGGGCCGCGACGTCGGTGTTCTGGTAGACCTGGTCGACCAGGTAGACGGAGAGCGCGCTCCTGATCTGAGGGTTCTCGAGGAGTTGCGCGCTCGCGTTCGTCCAGTTGTCCGTGCTCAGCGCCTGGCGTTTCACCCAGATGTTGAGCGCGGAGACGAGGCCGATGACCGTGGCGAGGACGATCAGAACCCACGGGACCCAGCTGCGCCAGGCAAGCCGGGCGTGGCTTGTCTTCGAAGTAGGTCGGACAGCGGGTGTGTCAGCTGGGTGAGCCATGGTCGCAGGTTCGCGCGCCCTCGCCTCGAGGACATCACCCCGACCGGATGACTGTTTCCTCTCGGGTTTCCGGGCGGCATCACCGCGGCCGCGCAGTAAGATCTGGGATGAAAACCACTGACACGCAAACTCGTAGAAACCCCGGATTGAAGGGGTAGAAACCCCGGCTGTTGCCCAGGCTGGCGCCGGGAGATAGTTTTTGCGTCGAGATGAGCGCCTAGGTGACTTCCGAGCGGAAGAGCGCGCGCCAGCGCGGCGGCAGGCCTGAGCTCGCCGCCTCCGAACTCCCATTCGACTTCCTCGAATCGAAGATCCGGGCGCCGGTCGTCCGGCCCGAGGCGGTGCGCCGAACCGGGCTCGTCAACCGCCTCCGGGCGGCCACCACCGTCTCCGTGACGACGGTGGTCGCTCCGGCCGGATACGGCAAGACGACGCTGCTCGCCCAGTGGGCCGAGCGCGACGGCCGCCGTTTCGCCTGGGTCACTCTCGACGCACGGGACAACGACCCGGTCGTCCTGCTGCGGCACATCTCGGCGGCGCTCGAGCACGACGAGGCTCTCCCGCAAGCGCTGATCGGCGCGCTCATGACCCCGGGCCCCTCGATCTGGACGGCTGCCCTCCCGCGACTCGCGGAGGAGCTGGCCAGGCGCGGCCCGATCGTCCTCGTGCTCGACGACTTCAACGTCCTCCGGTCACGCGAATCCCTCGAGACGGTCCGGGCGCTGATCGAGGACGAGGTCGAGGGATCGATGCTCGTGGTCGCGGGGCGCACTTCGCCGCGGCTTCCGCTCGCCCGACTCCGGGCGGGCGGGATGCTGCTCGAGCTCGTGACCCCCGAGCTGGCGATGACGAAGCGAGAAGCGCAGCTGCTCCTGCGCGCGACGGGCGTCCGCCTCAGCGATGCGCGGGCGGCCGAGCTCGTGGAACAGTGCGAGGGCTGGCCGGCGGCGCTCTACCTGGCTGCGCTCTCGATTCGCGACGGCAGGCAGACCGGCCGCGACCAGACCCGCCTCGGCGGAGACGACCGCTACCTGGCCGACTACTTCCGCTCCGAGTACCTCTCCTATCTGCGTCCGGAAGGGCTCGCGTTCCTGCGCCGCACCTCCGTGCTCGAGCGCATGTGCGGCCCGCTCTGCAGCGCGGTCCTGCAGGAGGAGGGCGCCGGTGAGGAGCTCGAGAAGATCGAGCGCGCGAACCTCTTCCTCGTCCCGCTCGACAACCGGCGCATCTGGTATCGCTACCACCACCTCTTCCGCGACCTCCTCCAACGCGAGCTGGCCGAGCACGAGCCCGGGCTCCTCGCGGAACTGCACGGCCGGGCCGCCGACTGGTTCCAGGCGTACGGCGACGACGAGTCCGCGCTCGAGCATGCCTATGCCGGAGGTGACCTCGAGCGCTCGGCGCCGATCCTGGCCCGGATCGTGCTTCTCCTCTACTACTCCGGCCGGATCACGACGCTCGAACGATGGCTCAAGCGCTTCGACAGGCCCGCGCTGCTCGAGCGACATCCCGAGGTCGCGCTGCTGGGCTGCGGCATCCACGCGGCGCGAGGCCGGCCAAAGCACGCGCAGCGCTGGCTCGACGCCGCGAGTCGCGGCAGGTTCCGCGGCAAGTTGCCGGACGGGAGCCCGTCGATCGGGGTCTGGGCCGCCGTCCTGCGCGCGTGGCTCTGCCGGAACGGTGCCGAGCCGATGCTCGCCGACGCCGAGGCGGCGGTTGCGGAGCTGCCCGAGGGGAGCAACATGCGGCCGTCCGCGCTCGTCGCGCAGGGCGCGGCGCTGATGCTGCTCGCCGACTTCGAGCACGCCGACGCCGTCCTTGCGGCCGCCTCGGAACTGGCAGCCGCGCAGGGCTCGATCGAGGCTGCGGTCATCGCGATCGCCGAGCGGTCGCTGATCGCCTCCGAGCTGGGGGACCACAAACTCGCGGACGAGCTCGCGGAAGAGGCCCAGCGGCTCGTAACGCGGAACCGCGTGGCCGGCTACCCGGCCCGCGCCCTCGACTCCGCCTCGACTGCGCGCCGGATGATCAGACACGGTCGCTGGAACGAGGCCCGGGCCGCCCTCAGTGCAGGACAGGAAGTGGTTCCGTTCCTCACGGTTGCGCTCCCCTGGCTTGCGGTCCAGGTTCGGCTCGAGCTCGCGCGAGGACTCGTCACGCTCCGCGATGCGGACACCGCCCAGCAGCTGTTGAACGAGGCCCAGGACCTGCTGCAGCGCGTCCCCGGGCTCGACACGCTGGCGGCGAAGGCACACGAGCTGCAGCGCGAGGTCGACGTCATGCCGGCACCGACCGGCGCCAGACGCGTCGGCCTGACTCCCGCCGAGCTCCGCTTGCTCCCGCTCCTCGCGACGCACCTCTCCTTCCGGGAGATCGCCGAGCAGCTCTACATCTCGCGCAACACCATCAAGACACAGGCAATCTCCGTCTACCGCAAGCTGGGAGTCTCGAGCCGGAGCGCAGCGATCGCCGAGGCTCAGCGGCTCGGCCTGGAGGACCACCTGCGCGTCGTCGTCACCGACGGCTCCGAGGTTCTGTCGCGATTCACCCAGGTGGGACGATGAAAACCCCTCCGGGGACGCTTTCATGGGTCACGTGGAGTCGGCTGAACAAGTTCTCACCAAGTTCGCGATCCGCGACGACGCCTTCATACAGCGAGTCCTTGCCGGCCAGGACGAGTCGAGCGTCGCGCTGTCGGCGCTCGACGCGAAGACGCACGCTCTCGTGCGCGTCGCGGCGTTGATCGCCCTCGACGCCACGGTGCCGTCATACATGTGGGCGATCGAGTCAGCCCAGGAGGCCGGGGCGAGCGACGACGAGATCGTCGGGTGCCTCGTGGCGGTGCTGCCCGCCGCCGGGGCGACGCGCGTCGTGTCCGCCGCCCCGAAAATCGGGCTCGTTCTCGGCTACGACGTCGGTAACGCGCTGGAGAACTCGGGCGCGTTGCTTGCCTGAGCCCGCGCAGCGGCGAGCGCGGTCACGACGCTGAGGAAAGCAACGATCGTCACCGACCCTACCGGGGGCGTGCCAAGCAAGCGGGTCAAAACGGGTGGCGGCGCAGTTTCGGTGCTTCGGCGCCGCCCCCCGTCTGCGGACATCAGGTCGTGCGGAGTCGCGACCCGCCGTAGGCGGCGAGGCCGTAGATGATGAGCACGTCGACAGCGAACATCGCCATCGCCCACCACGGGTAGGCCGGCGCGAACATGAGCTGTCCGATCGCGTTCACGCCTGCGACCGTGATCCCGAACCAGCGTGCGACCTCGCTGCCGGTCAGGAGCGCCAGCGCCGCGATCACCTGAAAGACGCCCAGGATCATCACGATCCAGCCCCACGTGTTCAGGTCGCTGAAGACGTAGTGCGCGTTGGCGGCGTAGACGTGCGCGCCGGCGATTGCCGCGATCCCTTCGAAGAAGTTCCAGACCCCGACAAGGCTCAGCATCACGGTTGCGAACAGCACCCAGCCGACACCTCTCGGCTCTTCCGTTGCGGGCTCCGGGAAGTCGGTGAAGTGCCGCTCGACGTCGTAGTCGACTGTCGTTCTCATGCGTCCTCCCTCCGGTGCAGTGCCTTCAGGTAACCGCGGCGCGCGCCTCCCGGCATCGCCCCGATGGGATGAGCCGGGGCAGGCATTTCATCCCGTACGGGCGATGCTGCCCCCGCCGCCGCGCGGGAGCCTGACGACGACGAGTCACCGCAGCCAGCAAGGGAGGTAGATCATGTTGAGGCGACGGCGACCTCTGGCCCGTGCGGCGGTGGTGGGCGGTGCCGCCTACCACGCCGGCAAGCGGCGGCAGGAGGCAGAGCAGGCCGACTACGAGCGCGACATGCGCCTGGAAGAGCTCGAGCAACAGCAGGCCAGGCAGGCGGCTTCCCCGCCGGCACCGCCGAGCGGCGGCACGGACGACGTGGTCGCACAACTCGAGAAGCTCGCCGAACTGAAGCGGCAGGGCGTCCTCACCGCGGAGGAGTTCGCAGAAGAGAAGCGGAAGCTCCTCGCTGCCTCCTGAGGCGCTCCGCTATGACCGGCGTGCGCCCGATCCCGGTCGCCAGAGGCTGACGAGCCCTGCGATCAGCGTCACCAGGAAGATCTGGCCGATCAGCATCTCCAGGCCGGCGAGCATCCGGCCCGGTTGGGCGGCGGGCACGAGATCGCCGAAGCCCGTCGTGGTCAGGGTCGTGATGCTGAAGAAGAGGAAGTCGCCCGTCTGGGGCGCTTTACCGAAGAAGTCGCCCGCCTGGAGCCGATCGATCGCCCCGTACAAGAAACTGAACAGGAGCCCGAGGATCACGTAGACGCTGATCGCCCCGAGAATCGTCCGGAACCCGACCTCGCGCTCGGCGAGAACCGCCCCGAGCACCCTCAGCCCGGCGACCGCCAGCAACAGCGACTGGGTCAGTCCGGCGATGCTCGCGGGGGCGGCGCTTCCCGTGGCCGCCGCAACCGCGGCGAGCACGAAGGTCGCCATCGCGAGCCACGCGACTCCGCGCACCTTGCGCGCAGAGGCCCCCGCGGTGGCAAACGCCACCGTCGCGCAGGTGCCGGTCAGGGCCACGAGCGCGGCGCCTCCCCAGCCCCGGTACGAGACCAATGAGCCGAGCACATACGTCGCGACGACGAGCAGGAAGACCAGTCCGAAGGCGTTCGCGATGCGCGCGAGGAAGCGAAGCCAGCGCTCCTTCGGCCGGCGCCCCATGCCCAGGCCGCCGGCGAACGAATCGCGCCGCTCAGTCGGTGAGACCTGCGATCCCATTCCGGAGCAGTGAGGCGGCGAGGAGGATCAGGAGTACGAGCGCGATCGTACGAGCATGTTGCTCGAGGCACCGGCGGGCAACCGCGAGCAGGTGCCCCGTCCACCCCCGGGGGACGAGCCGGGGCAGCAGAGATACGAGCGAGAAGAAGACCGACTCGACGAGGTAATGACGAGGTGTTGGAAGCCGCCGCGTCACCGAGCACGAACGCCGCGACGAGCCCGATCGCGAGCGTCGCGCCGAGCGCCCCGACATAGAACCAGAAGCCCATCCGCAGCGGCGGGTTCTCGAGCACCGGCGCCCATGGAGAACGAGACAGTCGTCGGCGAGAGCATCGCGGTCAGATCACCCTGTCTCGGCGGCATGTCCCTCACGCCTGGCCGCCTTCTTCGCGTCGCGCGCGGCTTTTTGCTCGGCGGCCTTTTCCTTCGCCCCCTTGTAGGACTCGCCGACGAGCTGTTTGCCGCCGCTCCAGCCGAATGCCCAGACGAGCATCACGATCCCGAAGATGATGTTCCACGCGGTCGTGACGAGCTGTTGCGCGACGGAGTACGCGGTCGCGTCCTGGGTGCTTGCGACGCCCTTCAACGAGGCGACGTTGAAGGCCTGGTTGACGCCCGCGCCGCCCGGCGTCGCCGACGTGACGTTGGCGATCGAGTTACCGCCGGCGATGTGCATCAGCGTATCGAAGCTGACGGGGATGTCGTACGCCGTCAGGAAGACGGCCATCACGCCGAGGCTCGCGATCCAGCCGAGCAGCGAGGGCACGAAGACCCGGCCCAGGTACGTCCTCGGCTTGCCGAGGATCGCCCCGCCGTCCTTGGCATCCTCCCACCAGGCGAGCACGCGTGCCCAGAGCCTGCGGACGAGCAGGAAGATCAGATAGCACCCGCCTAGAACGAGGATCGCCGTACTCCACGGGTGGTCGTGGAAGAAGCTGAACTTGATGTCGAAGGACCCACTGACGGTCAGGAAGAGATAGAGATAGGTGAACGCGCCAATGACCGTGAAGAAGATCTTCTGTACCACGTATGACCCGAGGATCGCGGCGAAGGTGGCGCCGGCGATGATCGTCGTGAACATCAACAACATCGCCAGGGTGCCGAGGTTCGCCGGCAGTACGCCGTTCAGCGCCACGGACGCCGCGTAGCAGGCGAGGATGTCGAGCCAGCGCACCCGGTCGGGGAAGGCGAAGCGGAGGATCGAGTACCAGGCGAAAGCGGTCAGGGTCGTCTGGACGGTCTTGAGCGCCACGCCCGCGACGATGTAGCCGAACGAGATCTCGGTGATCGTGTCCCAGAGGTCCTCGAACCAGCCGCTGATGTCCCAGCCGAGGAGCTGCGCGGCCGCCCCCATGACGACGACGGCGGCGGCGCCGACGAGCACCCGGCGCCCGCGGAAGTGTCGCTTCGGCGCGGAGTCGGCGGTCGGCGCGGCGATGCTCATCACGGCCGGCTTCTGGCGGTCCACAGTGCTTCGCTCACGAGCCCAGCATCGCTACTGAGACCTGCGGGCGCATCATCCGGATCGGATTATCCCCGAAGCTCGGGGTGGGCACGGAGCTCCCTCGGGTTCATCCGGACGGGACGCCGACTGGCCGGGGTGGCGGTGCACACTCGAGACATGCTCATCTGCCTTGCGATTGCGCTCCTCCTGCTGCCTCCGTCGCCCTACGGCCCCGGCTCC